>PLJN01000196.1 GCA_003140235.1 Acidobacteriaceae bacterium | reverse complement strand
GAATCTCTCAGGGCGCACCATCTAATCAATAACTTACAATCCCACGTCCATCCTGCTAAAACCTGTGCCTCGCCAAAATTGAAAGCGCACCGTTCATGGAGCACATTGCGGACGCGAACCGGCTAAATTTGGAGATCCAATGAAGTCCAGATGCCACGTTCAGGTGGCTGCATAGAAAACCGAGCACGTCAGGTCTTCAACGCGTCATCAATTCGGCGGGTAGATGCTCGACGAGATTGTAGTCGGCCAGCCGTGTTTCCCTGGGCGATATCGCGATTATGCTGACTGATGTGTGCCAAGGACACTCCAACGGCTCGTCATGAAATTGCTCGAGGAATACCACTGCGATGTCGGCGTGTGTGACGTAGGCGACCCGCTCGCTTGACTGCCCAAACTCGTCTCGCGTACGTCTCAGCAACAGCGCAGCGCGACGTCGCGCCAGCGAATAAGCCTCGTAGGGCTTGCACCTCCACCAGCCTTGCTCGTCGATATCGGTCGCCACCTTGATACCGGGATACCGGTCTTCGATTTGGGATCGTGTCATGCCCGGACGTCCCTTCAATGCTCGAATACGAGGACCAGCGACGCAGCCGCCCAACTCGTGCAGGTCCACTCGCACCTCGGGGATGAGGTCGAGCCGCTTACACAAATGCGCCGTCGTCTCCAGAGTCCGCAAGAACGGGCTGGTGATGAGCCGAGTTAGCCTGAGATGGTGAATCCACTCAGCGAGATGGTCCGCTTGCCTTCGCCCATCTTCGGTCAGCGAGGGATCCTCTTCGCGTAGTTTCTCAGGTCGAGCATTGTTCTGCGATTGGCCGTGGCGGATTAGGTAGAGTTCCATTCGTAGAAGGTCTGTGAACGTTCGACTCAGAACATCACCATCGTTGAAGTGCCACAATAACACTAACATGAATCTGTAATGACTGTGATGTTCTGGAGTACTTCCGCCTCGAGTTTGTCCAACGCGGCTACATTGGCACCGTCCATCAAGAAATACCCGCAACGATCTCTCGACTGTCGAATGTTTCCTAACAGTGCGCCTCTTTGTTTTTCAACCGTCACCTCCCTCAAAGTCGCCGGTTCATGCCTGGCGGAGCAGTCCAGTTCGGCGCGCATACCCGTGTCGAACAAAAACGTCGGCTTAATAGGGAAGCCTTGCAATTGCACGTCCTTCAATCTTCCATTAGGGTGTTCAAAATAGACCTGTCTGGCCATTCGGGTCGGTTCGGGGTAGGCGGCTGGTTCTTTCAGGGCGATCCGTATCAACGCTTCTTCAAGAGGCCGTCCCGTCGCCAGCTGATACAAGGGCATGATGCCGTCTCCAGGGTTTCTGGCGGCGACTTCCATCAAAAATACTCGACCCTCCGGAGTGATTTTGAACTCGGCATGCGATACTCCATCTTGAAATCCAAGGCGTTGCACTACGTCCTGATTTGCTTCGTAAAGCCGAGTCAAGCGGCTTTCGGGCACGTCTGGAGCAGGTAAGGTGTGCGCCAGTTCCACAAACTGCTTCGAATGCAAATGATTTGTCCGCTTCAACGTCGCGTTTCTAAAGACGATCTCTCCGTCTTGAACAAGACTCTCCACTGAGAATTCATCGCCAGCAACAAGGGCTTCCAACAACACGTGCTCGTTGGATCCGTAATTAGGCAGCTCTCTTAGCGCCTCGTCGAAAGAATCGACTGAAACAACTCCCGAACTGGCCTGGCGACCGGTCGGCTTCAATACCGCCGGAAACGTTTCGAAACCGCTGCGTGTGGCGGCTGGATTCACGGTTATGAAAGGTGGGCTCCAATCTTCTAGATATGTCCTTTGCAAAAATTTATTGCGGCACACATGGCCGGCCCTCAAACCGGGACCTGGCAGATTCAAGAAATCCGCAACAATTGCAGCCTGGGTGACGAAATACTCGCGGATGGTATAGACGCCCCCTATAATGTATTCCTTCCGCCATTCGTTCACCTGCCGGATAATCGCATGCAGGTCCGTCGGATCGACTAGTACGATCTCCCTGGCCCTGTGGAGTACATGTGCTTCATTGCTGTTTCTGCACGCCAGTCTGAGTCTGCTTCGTTCCGTATCTTCATCAATAATGCAGACGAGGAACTCTCTTTCGCGGAGATAGTGTATGAAACGCGGATACTGGGCGGCGTATATTCCGCCGAAAAGGATGAAAGCCTTTTGTTTCGTCACTGCGATCATTCTCGTGCCCTTCGCAGCGCCGCATTGATTATGCGCCGGAGATTGATTTCGAAGCCCGGCTTGCCCCAGATCTTGTTTGTCGAGAGAAGTCCCGGATTCGGATTCGCTTCGATGATGATGATGTTCTCTTCATCGTCCATGCGGAGATCGATTTTCGCATAGCCCCGAAGGTCCAGAACCTTCGCGGTCTTGCGCGCTATTTCCGCCATTCTGGTCTTCAGCCGACGAGGAAGCAAGGCCCGCCGCGCATGAGTCTCGTAGAGACGGCACGGTTTCCCCCGCTTCATGAGGAGCTCGGTCTTGAATCCCCGCCCCGGTCTGGCCGAGTCAAAGTGCAGTTCAACAATCTCTGTAATGTAGAAGGCCCAACGTCGGGTCTCGACGATCCCAACCTGGAACTCCCGCCCGACGATGAACTCGTCGCATACCGCGTGCATTTCCAACTCTCGCCATATCCGATCGGCGCGTTTCAGCGCCTGGGCGTATGAGTCGACGACGCTGTCGCCACGGATGCCCTCAGAGTCCCCGCTGGATACGGGCTTTACGATGAACGGCGGGTCGAAATCAAGCGCTTTTGGCCGGCGGCGTGGTGCAAGCTCGGCGAACCTGGGAACCCTGATGCCGGCGGTCCGTAGAAGATGGCGAGATCGAATCTTGTCATTCGCGAGAGCAATGCTCGAAGAGCCCGATCCGGTATAAGGAAGTCCCAAGACCTCCAGAGCGCCCGCGAACGACGGTTCGAGCGGGCAAGCGGAGAACGCCAAGTTGAAGACAACCTCGGGTTGCAGCCGGGCCAACTCTTCGATGGTGTGCTTGCCCTCCACGCCGGGCACGAGGTGGACCACATCCGCGATACGGCGAAGCCTGCGAACGACGGAGATGTCGAATGCCATGCGCTTGTCCGATTCGGTCGTTTCACCCCGACTGACGCGGTCAATGATGTCGTCATCGATAACACAAGCAATCGCACGCAGTTTCATTCGCAGCCTCGACACACGACGGCCATCGCGATGAGCCGAGACATCCTCGACTCGGGGCACGTGTTGCGCGCGTCGCGTGGCTCCGCCTCAGGATCATCGATCCACACTGCCGGTGTCCGCATCCAGAAACCCCTTCTTCCGCATCCAGTCATCATCGTATACCTTGGAGATATATCGGTAGCCGCTGTCCACGAAGATAACCAGCACTTTCTTGCCATCAAGACGGTCGCCTTGGTCAGCGATCCAACGCAATGCGCCGACCACCGCGCTGCCCGATGAAGCCCCCGCAAAGATGCCCTCATCCGTCAATATTTTGCGGGTCATCAAGAACGACTCTTTGTCGTTTACCTGGACGACGTCATCAATCAGCTTGAAATCGAAAATCCCTGGCAACCATTGCTTACCAATCCCTTCAACCAAATAGCTTTTCGACGGCGATCTGAACTCACCATACTTGAAGGTGTCGTGGATGACGGAGCCAATAGGGTCGACGGCGATGATGTCAACGCCGGGTTTGTGCTCCTTCAGGAACTTTCCCACGCCCATTACTGTTCCTCCGGTACCGATACCGGCAACAAAGGCATCGATATCCGGCATTTGCCTCAGTATCTCTGGCCCCGTATAGCGGTAGTGGTGGTCCAGATTAGCCGGATTGTTGTACTGGTCGATGTATATCGCATTTGGCGTTTCGTCGGCGAGCCGTCGGGCCACCGCGTAGTTGCTTCGTGGATCATCAGGAAGCAATCCAGTCGGTGTGACGATCACCCGAGCGCCAAAGGCCCGAAGTGTCTTTTGTTTCTCGTCAGACACTTTTTCTGGGACGACGAAGATACATTGATACCCTTTGACGGCCGCCGCCATCGCCAGGCCCACTCCCGTATTGCCACCCGTTGCCTCTATGACGACTCCGCCCGGCTTGAGAAGCCCTCGATGCTCTGCGTCTGCGATCAGCCACCAGCCGACACGATCCTTCAGTGAGCCACCCGGATTGGCAAATTCCAACTTCGCGTAGACGTGGGCTTTAACTCCTGCTGCGACCTTATTCAGTCGCACAATAGGAGTGTCGCCGATGGCTTCCAGTACTGAGTTATGAATCATTGTTTCTCATTCAATGCAGGCGCGCGTCGAGGCCTTCACGGACGCTCCCGCGGTTAGTCGGATACCGGTCTCGAGTCGGCGCGCAAATCCTGCAAGGGGACGACCGCGGGGACGACCGCGACCTGCTTGTGGCGCGCGCGACGACGGCCCGGAGCCAGGGCCGCAGTCCTTCCGGGAGATGCTCCAGGATGTGAGCTTGTGGACCTGACAGCGTCGGATCAGAGCCGCGAATCCAAACGCCTGCGTCACCGCTTGGTGCAGCGTCTTCGAGCCATCGAGGGCTACCAAGTGGCTGCGGTCGGTGCGGAGTCCACGGCGCCGCAAGTCGGCAAGGAGGCTCTGACACACCGCCGCATTCCGGAAGCCGAGCGCCTGTTTGCCCAACTACCAGCCCAACCCCCTTCTCCTGAACCGCGATATTCTAGCCACCCGAGAAGGGGATCATGACGGATACGACGTCCCCGTGCTCAAAGGATCTGGCTTTAAGGACTCCGCTTGATCCAAATATTTCTTCATTGACAGCGATGGCAATTCCAGGAGCGAGCCCCCCGGAATCGGAGAGAAGACGTTTAGCCAAGTCTGGATAGTTCTCTGTCATCTCCTTTACGAATCCGTCCCAGTCCAATGCACCCAGCTCAAGCGGGATCCGTAGCTCCGATTCACCGGCCGCGGATAGCAGATCTTCCCATTGTACAGGTACTTCTAACGTAATGGTTGTCATGGGCTAGTCACCTTATTCAATCAAGGATTTCCATTTTAACTCCCTGAGGTGGGCTAAGTGTATCACAAACCCCCAAGTCTTGATCCTCCTCTCCGAAGCGGGTAGTGTCCTAAGTTGGATATTAGGACTCCACCTTCGCCACCACCCGCCGCGCCGTCTTCCAACTCGCTGCCTGGTAGAGAAAATCCTTGTACCAGACCACTGGCTTATGGCTCGGCCGTCCCACTGGCCGCGTCAGCAACTCGCTGATGTCCCGCTCCAAGTTTTCGTTGGCCGGGATGCGGATGGCATACTTCACGCTCCGCTCTTCCAGCGCCTCGTAGATCTCCGGCTTGGCGAAGGCCGCGTCGGCCCGGAACACAACTTCCTTGCCCAGATTCTGCTGCCGCTCAATCTCCGGCAGGAGCAGTTCCTTCCAGTCGTCGGCACTGTGGACGTTGCCGGGCCGCAGCTTTGCCGCCAGGCAGTCGCCTTCCCGATTGAATAGCAGCAGCGGGTGATAGCAGGTAGACTCGAAGTGGCCGTTGTACGCGCTGTTCTCCTGCTGGCCATACACCGGGATCTCGGTCGAGTCCATATCCAGCACTATCCGCTGTTGCGCACTGATGGCCTCAGCCTTGCCGATGAGTTCGCGGTTGATGCGGGCCAAGCTGCCGAAGTCCTCTTCCCCCGCCAGCATCTCGGTCTCAAAGGTCTGCAGGCGGGAAGTCACCGCAAACCACTATGGATATTGATGATAAAGCCGATCCGAAGATTCGTAAGTGAAGTTCAAAATGAAAATGTGGGTCAATAACCACTCGCCGGCGCCCGGTTCGTTGTCTCATCGGCACAACCTAAAGCCTAAGTCACGTGCGCTGAAACTGGGAGGTTCGTGAAATCGATACCGGGAGCGACACATTTCTGCGTGGGAGTGCATGCATCCGCCACGAGTGACCCGATTCGTTTCCTGAGCCCCGTCCTTGTTCCTGAAGCCAGGCCCCTTGTTGACGGGTGAGACACCGGCCGGCCGTGAATAGAAACTGTCGTCGTAGTTGTCCTCACACCACTCCCATACGTTGCCATGCATATCGAATACGCCGCATGAATTGGACCTCTTCAGGCCAACAGGATGAATGCGGCCGCCGGAGTTTTCGCTATACCAAGCATGTTCAACCAAATCGCTTTCTGATTCACAGCACCACTGCCACTCTTCACCGCGGCTGCAAGCAAACTCCCACTCGGCTTCGGTCAGCAGGCGACAACCCATCCACATTGCGAAGAGTTTGGCCTCATACCATGTGACATTGACCTTGGGTTGCGTCCTGTCCTCCACGTGGATATTGGAATGCAAGGACCACTTGCTGAAGAGAGCATCAGTTACGACAAACCGACCAATGCTAAAATCACGAAGTGTCACGTGATGCTTTGGCGTCTCGCCGCAATAAGGCCGGGACTGCCCGCGGTCAGTGCCCATCAAGAAGTCCCCTCCTTTTAACGGTCTCATGTCCTCAGCAACGAATTCATCATACCGACGTTCGCGGTCTCGAAAGATCCCTGTACTTAGCAACTCCGCAATCAACGATTGATCGTCAGTTGACAGAACGTCTTCAATGGCCGCAATAGTGGCTTGTGGGTCCACATGAAGAGGAAGACCATTCTCGTCGGACCTGAGAAGCTCACGGGCATCGGCTAGGAGTGTGCTCTTGTCCCTCAACGGGCTGGCAGTTGTTCTCTTCGGCCTCGGGAGTCGTTCCTCAGTCGTCGGCTTCTCCGAATCTAACAAACGGATCTCACTGACGCCCGACTCGTGAATCTCAAACGCCCGGGCCTGTGGGTAATCAGGGGTCCTCATGGAGAAGATGACATGCCAGAGCTGTTTCCCGACGCTCTTCATGTGCATCTCGTAGTCAACTCGCGAGAAATTGGCTGGGTGTCTTTGATGACTATGGAAGACGCCGACCTCGAACATGCCACGAGCGCGAGTCTCTTTCTTGAACTTCCAGATTTCCTCCGGTGTTGCGACGAACCCCGCATCGCTATGGTCTACAAAATACTGCCCAAAGCTTTCAAATTCTTCCTTCCACCCTCTCGCGTTCCGATTATTCCCTTCGAAGATGATGAAATCGGTCGGTATGCCGGCCTTCGTGTCAGAAATGAAATAGCCGAACGACTTGACTGGGTGACGCTTCAGGATGCTTGCCGTGACGCGATCCATTAATCCTGGAGAAAAGACGAGAGTTTTCATGGAGAGAAATCGCCCCTTGACCTAGCGGCCCGTCGTGTAGGTTGCGTTCGCGGCCGAATTGACACCGAGGTTCGCCGGCGAGCGCAACGCGCGGCGCCTGTGCCGACTGAGCTTCGACGCTTTCCTTCTTCCACCAACCCCAGGGCAAAGCAGGGTGTGGGGGCGGAGATGAACTCTCGAATAAATCCGCCATTGACGGTCAGTGGGGGCAGGTAGCGGTGCACTCTATTCATGGCGTAAGGCTTGCTGGTATGCAAGAGAGGGTATCATCATACACCTCCCTGTGGGGGTTCAACAAAGTTGACTCTGTCGCCAAAGGATTAGTAAGAGAAAATCGCGGCCCTTTGGCCGCGCTTTCGACACTCATGAATAAGGTCTTTCCCTGAATTTCGATAATGTCCCAAATTGAGTCTTCGTTCTCCCGGCACGCCCAAATCAGGATCCTGCTTGAATCTCACGTTGACAAAGTGAAGATGCCAGTTGACAGTAGCTGTGTGTCCACTCCAGGCCTGATTACCAAAAAGGGCCATCGCATGAGGCAGCACTAAATGCCAAGTTTGCCTGTGGTCTTGTTGCATGACGCCGCGATTGACGAGTACATCGCCACTGTTCTCCTGACCGTGATGCCGAACATCGACCTGCGCGGCATCATTATTGTGAATGCCGACTGCATTGCCGAACCGGCCATGGACGCCGCTTCCAAGCTCCAGCAGTTCCTTGGCCGGGAAGATATTCCGCTGGCCCTGAGCCGCGCCCGGGGATGGAACGCGTTTCCCTGGTCCTACCGCACGGACTGTATTTCTTTCGGCAATATCGCGAACCTGCAGTCGTATCAATCCAAGGTGGTCACCCCGCCGCCTTCTGGAGAAGCGCTGCTCACGCAGTTGCTGGAGCAGGCCATCGCCGCCGGCACGCCGCTCACGGTACTGGTCACCTCGCCCCTGACGCCGCTGACCGACGTGCTGAAAGGCAATTTCAAACTGATGGAAGGGATTGGCCAAGTGGTGTGGATGGGTGGGGCCATCAACGTCCCGGGCAATCTTGATCCCACCACCGTGCCTCCGGCGGTCGCCAATCCGCATGCCGAGTGGAACGCCTTCTGGGACCCCTATGCCGTGGACTTCGCCTTCCAGTCGTTCCAGGGCATCAACATGTTCCCGCTGGACATCACCAACAACACGCCGCTCACCAAAGAGTTCATGAGCGCGTTGCAACAGCAGGGCCAGCAGTATTCGTATTCGCAACTGGCTTTCGAAGCCTACAGCCCGGTCGCAACCGAGCCTTTCTATGACATGTGGGACGTTACCACCGCATGCTGGCTGGCCAACCCTGATCTGTACATGCCGTCCACTCTGATGGGGCTGGAGATTCAGACCTGGGGCTTCAATCAGGGCTGGATCCGCACCCCGGTATCGCCCAATCCCAAATTGCGAAATGCGCAAAACGTCTTTCTGAATTTCCAGAACAAGACTGGTTTTTACTCCTACGTGCTTTCGTTGCTGCAAAAGTCGAACCAATAATCGTTCCGGAAATCACCCAGTCATTTCAGCGCTTGATGAACCCGGCTTCGCGACATGCACGTGTGGCACCGGCGCCCTCGCCGGTGGGTTGGTTTTGCTGTTGGGTAATTATATACTTGCCTCACACGGGGCAGGCAGCGCATAATTGCGGGGCCGGGGGTGTTCAATGATCCCGGCGATTCTCAAGCGCAATGGCGAGCATCCTCTTCCCCCCGTGGAAGTCTAACCGCCATCAGCTTATCAGTTGGTGGAAAATGCAGAAGTTTAGCGCCACGATGTTCCTAGAGGCGATTCAAGTATTTGAGCAGGCGTCCATCATAGGGATGAGCATCGACAAAACTAAATCAGTCCCAGAGGCTGAGTTGATGGCTTCCCGTGACGGAATAAGCATTCTGGCAAATTCCTGCTACCGTCTCGGATTCTATATGTCCGCAAAGTACGCCTTTGCGTTATGCTCCGACATTTGGGAAGACAGAACCATGACATATGACGAATATGGCGAAAGGCTCTCAGTTCTTTCGCAGCGCATTAGAGATGAAGCGGACATGGAATTATTTCTTCATGTGTCACCGGAGCGCAGCGAATCGTATGAACAGCGCGAGCCGATTTTCGGACAAGTAGTGGCGGATAAATATCCATCAGTAGCCTACGATATTGCAGAAGCGGGGAAATGTCTCGCATTGGATCGCAGCACCGCATGTGTATTTCACCTGATGCGAACGCTTGAATCAGGCCTCAAGTCTTTATCTCGTGCTCTCGGAATACCCTATGCTCCAAGTTGGGAAAGTCACCTTAAACAGATTAATGAAAAGGTGACAATGAAGCACAAGAAGAAGGGCATCAAGTGGAGAAGGGACGAATCATTCTTTAAGGAGATCGCCGGTAATTTGACGGCGATAAAAATAGCATGGAGAAATCCAACGATGCATATCGTACGGGTCTATACGCTAGAAGAAGCAGACGACATTTTCCGGACCACGCGAACTTTTATGCAAAGAATGGCCAGCAGATTCTCGGACTGATTTACTTCACTCCCGTGATCGGAGAGCAAGCCTTGTTGTCGCCGATGGCTTCCCGAAGTCCATGCACATCGAAAGTTGCAACCTGGATATCGGAAGCGTTGAACGGCGTGAATTCAAAAGCGAAAGCTTTGGAAGTGAGAAGTTTTTTGGCTATTGGAGCGCCGCTAGGGGCAAACAGTGCTTGCCCGTCTAGCGAGTCGTGCCAGTGCTGTTTTACAGGTGCGGCATCGTCGTATCTGATTCGGACCGTGTGGTTATTGTCGGTTCCTTCAACGCTGGATTGCATCCCTGATTTTACATAGACATCGATATTTTTTGGGCCGCATTGAACGTACAGCACTGGAGCTTTGCTGGAGAGCCAACCCTTTACTTCGTTGTCAGCTGTGACAATCCAAAAATAAGTTGTTGGATCTCCCATCTTGGAAGTGGATTCGCCATGCTGCCATTTAGTACCGGGGACGGTAATGCTTGCATTGTAACGGCGCGTGAGGGAGGAGCCTATCATGTAGAACACGATTATCATTCCAACAAACAGACTGAATAGAATGAGAGCCGCAATGGCGCAGCCGGACATTTTCTTTTTGGGAACAACAAAAGCGACCACTTGATGGCCGCATGACTGGCAGGCTTTTACGCCGGGCTGTAGCTGCATACCACAGGCTGAACAGGTCATTCTTTGAGTCACTTTCTGCCGAACGCGTATAATCCAAAAAGCAAAAGCCCCGACTGGAATCGGGGCCTCTAATCTCTGTGCTTTGACGGCGCACTAGAAACGAGTGTGCGCCAATGGCAACGCATAGTCAAGCCCCTATTGCGCGAGATCAAACCCTTCAAACGAAAAAGTCCTACTCAGACAGTCTCTCAGAAAACGCAGACAGCCGGGACATACAGCCGAAGCAAAATCCCATTTCGCGGCTATTCGGTTTAATTCTGTTTTGGTCGCGCCGATATCCACGGCTGTATGCACCTCTACTTGAGTGCCACAGCTTTGTGTGCCGCATACGCCTAATGCTCGTATCGGAAGAATACCGGAGTCGATATCGGCATCGCTTCGATAAGTCGGTTGACGCTGGCCCTTTTCTGGAATCTTGTGACGGAGGCTATCAAATCTGCACACGTACACAGCAGCGCATTCAGGACATGCGAAGAATATTCCAAATGGAATTGCCAGAGGCACCCGTAGACGCTTTGCATCTGCAATTATTTTTCCAAGGATGGAATTGTGGGGAAGAATGGGCACGTAAATGTCATGGCAGCGGCAATATACCGCTACATGCTCGTGAGGATCAGACACCACCATAGTCAAGCGCAATTCTACGCCGTCTGCGTCAGCGGGTGTTACCATAAAGCCATGAAGTCCGAGCCGCAACCGTCCGAAGATTTCAGGCGATTCAAAAGCCTGCTCACCGGCCTTATGGCCGTGCCTCACTCTGAATTGAAAGAGAAGATGGCCGAATACGACCGCGAAAAGAAGCAGCGCCAGCAAAAAAGAAAGCGGGCTAAGACTTCGCCCGCTTCCCGCGCTTCAAGCGTCCGTGTACGTTAGAAGGGTTCCGCTTGCCTCGCTGCATCTTTGCCGGTCAGATGCGAGTACGTGAGGCGCTTTCCGGTAATGCTTGATAGCACCATCTTGAATCGTTCAAAGTCCGTCACCGGTTCTTTGCGGTGTACCGGAATGTCTGCTCGTCCAAATAGCGGAACATATGAAACGGTTCCACGCTGATGTACGTTCCATTCAGGCAACGCTTGAGTAGTGACCAAAAGTTCTCCATGCCGTTCGTGTGGACGCGGCCTTCAACGTATTTCACGGCATGGTCAACAACTTCATGCTGATACTCTGAGCGTAATCCGTCATAGCCCCAAAGCTCATCGGTGAAAATGGCCGCGCCTGCTTGAACGTTTTCTCTTACGATGGGCTGCAAGGTTTCCTTCTTGCGGTCGGGAACGACCTAAGCGCGGACGTGGCCACCACGCTCTAACACTCCCATGACAATTACTTTGTCGATGTTGTTGTGGCCTTGTCCGGTGATGCGCCGCGCCTTAACGCTCTTGTGCATGTTCCGCGCTTTGCCACCGATAAAAGTTTCGTCCGCTTCCACTTCGCCGCCATTGCCGCCGAACTTTCTGAAAGAACCAGTGTGCATAGCCAGCCGGACACGATGCAGCATGAACCATGCCGACTTCTGAGTGATGCCAAGGTCTTTGGCAACTTCGCACGAACTGATTCCGTTCTTGCAATTGGCAATCATCCAAGTGGCGACCATCCATTTGTCGAGCGGAATCGGCGAGTCCTCAAAGATCGTGTCCACCTTGATTGAGAATTGTTGTTTGTCGTGCCGGTTCTTGCAGCGCCAAATCCTCCGCGTGGCAATAAAATGTGCGCCCTTCGCTTGGCAGTGCGGACAGGTCACGCCCTCTGGCCATACAATGGGAATCAGGAATTGCAAGCAGATATCCGGGTCAGAAAAGTACCGGATTGCTTCGATTAAGGCCTTTGGTTCTTTGCTGTGTTTCATGTCTTAATTGTATGGAAATTGGCTGCGTGAGTCAAGTATATAATTACCAAAACCAACAGCAAAATCAATAGCAAAACCAGGACACCGGCGAGGGCGCTCCTTCGGCCTTACCTCAGCACAGGCTTTACCACACGGGCATGGGACCGGGCGACGAATCGGCCCTCGGCCTCGAACACGCAAAAGGGGACGGCTTGAACTGGGGCGGGGACGTACCTGGAATGTCGCATGACGTGACTGACGGCCGGACCCTCTCCGCCGTCCTTGATTTTCTCGAAGCTCCTCCGCGATGAAAGGCGGGTGGCCGTCAGCAGGCAGATGGGTTCATGCGCCAGGACTCCCGCTTCAAGGCCGTGGCTCGAAGGCGGTGGTGAGTTTCATAATGGGAATGAAAAGCGCCGAACGTGCCAAATGGGGAAGACTCTTGAGGTTTTTCTTGACATTTGCGCACGGCGGGCCAAAAATCCTAACCCAACTGAACATAATCGAAGCCGGTTTTCCCTCCCGGAACATCGGGGCGCTCCGGAGTCATGTTTCCCTTGACGATTTGACATTTGGCAGTTAGGTTTTCAACGCAGCGAGGGTTTATGACAACGGACATCTGTGATTCCCGTTAACTCTCGCTTTGGTATCCCACTATCCATGGCCATATTGCTGCTGTCCGAGCCGAAATCTCCAAGGAGATCGCTTATGTCGCGAGTCGGAGTTGCTTTTCTGCTGATCCTGGCCGCCGTTGTTACGCAGGCCCAGCAACCGCAACAGCAATCCTGCCCCATCACCAACACCGTTTACGCATCCGTAGTGGCGCTTGACCAGGTCATTGTTATTAATCGCCTGGGAACGGTCCGTCCTGAGGGCATGATGTACGCACTCCTGGGAGACGTGGTTCCCATCACCGGCACTGCGCTCGGTGCCGGCAACGTGCAGCTGAAACCGGGGAAGCGTCCGCGCCCTCTGGTGCTGCGGGTCCATGCGGGAGAGTGTCTCCAGATCACTTTCTATAATTACCTCAATCTCATCGCGCAGCCGGTCCCTCCGCCACCGCCCACCAATCCGCCGGCTTTCCTGAGCACAGAGGCCGCTACGCGTAACGCTTCGATTCACGTCGCGGGAATGCAGTTGGTGAAAGGCATTACTGACGACGGCACTTATGTTGGCGCCAACCCCATGGCGAACGCGAACTACAGCGGAGTAGTGCCTCCCGGAGGAACGGCTGTCTATACGCTCTATGCCGCGGCGGAAGGCTCCTATCTGATGTATAGCACTCCCGGCGATTTCAACAATTTCAATAACACGCCGCCGAACCCGAATGAGCAGTTGACTTTGGGACTGTTTGGAGCGGTCAACGTTGAGCCGCCGGGAACAGAATGGTATCGCAGCCAGACCAGTCATGCGGATTTCCTTCTTGCCGCCACGCAGGTTTCTGATCCGCAAAGCCTGAGTAAATATAGATACCAGATCAACTATGACGCCACCGACTCCAGCGGCAAGCCGGTCCTCAAGATGCTCGACAAGAACCGCCAAATCGTCTACGGCGATTTGACCGCGGTGATTACCGGGCCCAACCACGGGCTGCTTACCAATAATCTGCCTACGAATCCGGCGCTGCCTCATCGCGAGTACCCCTACCGGGAAATTACCATCCACTACCACGAGTCGCAGGACGTAGTGCAGGCGTTCCCATGGGCCTACGATCCCGCGAACTCGCAGATCGCCGACGTCAATGCTGGGTTGGATGGGTTCGCCATCAACTATGGCATTGCGGGCATCACGCCGGAAGTGCTGGCGAACCGTTTTCTTCTGGGCCCAACGCGCGGCTGTCAGGATTGCAAGTTCGAAGAGTTTTTCCTGAACTCGTGGACCGGCGGCGACCCGTCCATGGTGGTCGATAATCCGGCTAATCTTCCATGCAACGACAACCCGCCCAATTACCCGATGCTGGCCCTTGTTGAAACGATCTCCGAGCAGAAAAATCCCGTGAACCCGTGCACGCCGGGCAACACTCCTCCCGCGACCATGGCATTTTTCCCGGATGATCCGTCGAACGTTTATCACAGCTACCTGGGTGATCACGTCCAGTTCCAGATCGTCCATGCGGGGGCCTCGGTGCATCACGTTCACCATCATCATGCGCACCAGTGGGTGCATACGCCCAACAGCCCGGACACCAGTTATCTGGACAGCCAGGCGATCGGCCCGGGATCGTCGTTCACTCTCGATCTGGTCTACCACGGCAGCGGCAATCTCAACCTGACCGCCGGCGACTCCATTTTCCACTGTCATTTTTATCCGCATTTCGCCGCCGGCATGTGGGCGCTGTTCCGCGTGCACGATGTTTTTGAAGAAGGCACGAAATTGGATTCCAATGGCCGCCCCGCGACTGGATCGCGCGCGCTGCCGGACGCTGAAATCTTGACTGGTACGCCCATTCCCGCTTTGATTCCGTTACCTACGCAGGGCATGGCCCCGATGCCGGAGAAAGTAGAGATCGTGAACGGGCAAGTCCAGGTGGATGGGCCAGGTCATCCGGGATATCCGTTCTTTGTGCCGGGAATTGCCGGTCACCGGCCACCCCATCCCCCGCTGGACTTCGCGAAGGAAGATAACGGAGAGGAATTGAATGGCGGTCTGCCGCGTCACGTGATTACCGGCGCCGTTGTGGTGAACAATCAATACACCACCACCGACTTCACCAAGGACATCGGCTCAATCAACGCGGTACAGGTTCCGGAACAGGGAACCACGCAGGAGCAGACCGCGATGCGTTACTTCGGCCAGCGCAGTCACCCGAGCCATACGCCGCTCGGCGCCCCTGCCAATTTCTACGTGAATGGCCTGCCACGCAAGTCGCAGATGAATCCCACCGGCGCGCAATCCGGGGCCCCGTTCGCCGATCCGGGTGTGGACGCCAACGGCAACCCCGTGGGCGATCTGGTGAATGGCAAACCGAGGCGGTATAAGGGCGTCAATCTTCAAATCAATGCGGTGCTGAATAAAAAAGGCTGGCACTATCCGCAACAGCGAATGATCGCACTGTGGGGTGATGTCGAGGCCCTGCGCAGCGGGAACCTTGCGCCAGAGCCATTTTTCTTCCGCGCAAATGCGGGTGACCTGGTGGAGTACTGGCATTCCAATCTGGTGCCGGCCTACTACGAACTCGATGACTTCCAGGTGCGCACGCCCACGGATATTCTGGGCCAACACATTCACCTGGTGAAATTCGACGTGCTGGCATCGGACGGCGCAGCCAACGGATTTAACTACGAGGACGGTACATTCAGTCCCGACGAAGTGCGCAGCCGAATCAATGGGATCAACGCGACCGGCGGCCTGTGCACCACGCCCGCATGCACTTCGCGGACGATACTTACCGCGAAAGCAATCAAGGCTTTCGGCAACGGGCCAACGGGTGGTCCTCACAACCTGTGGGTCGGCGCGCAAGCCACCGTGCAGCGCTGGTATGTCGATTCCACTTTCAGCAGCGGGACCAATGACGATCGCACGTACCTGACGATCTTCACGCACGATCACTTCGGTCCTTCCACGCATCAGGAATCCGGACTCTATGGCGGCCTGCTGGTGGAGCCCGCTTGTTCACAGTGGACGTCGCCTGACGGCACGCAAGTATATGGAACAAGGAACGATGGCGGGCCGACCAGCTACGCCGCGAACATCATTCCCGCGGCGAATCTCTCGCAGATCAATTACCCTGGCGGCTGCAAACCTGTCCAAAGTTACCGCGAATTCGCGCTCGCCTGGGGAGATTTGCAACTGGTATACCAGCCCACCAGCAAGAGCCAGGCGGATTGCTATCCGGGGCAAACTCCTGCCACCGCCGAGTGCAAGGCGGTGCCTCCCGGCGGCACATACAGCGGATGGGCCGATCCAGCCAATAGCATCAATTGTCCGGGCTGCATTTTGCCGCCGACCCCGCCAAATCCCCCGCCACCGCCGCCATACATCAAGATGAATGGGGGCTTCGGTTATGCCAACTCGCCGCCGACGCCGCGGCTGGTCAGCGACTTTGGCAATGGCGTCTTCTCGCTGAACTATCGTGCGGAGCCTTTGCCGTTGAGAGTTTTTCAGCCGTCCACCGGCGCGAATCCGGCGGCGACCAGTCTTTCATCCGATCTGTCGTATGCGTTCACTTCGATTCCCCGGTACGACCCGGCGATGAGCACGCAGCCCACACCGTTTAGCTTGTTGAATCCCTCATGTAGCGGACCTTCTTGTTTCAAATTTCCGGTCGTCTGCCACAGTTCTTCATCAGGGGGGGGCCCGGGGACCGGTTGCGGAGTATTGCCTGCCGATCCCTACACGCCTCTTTTGCAGGCCTACGAGGGCGACCCTGTTCAGGTCCGCGTACTGGCCGGGGCGCACACGTCCATGCATGATTTCACTTTGCATGGAATGAAGTGGTTCTTCGAGCCATTCAATAAGAATTCCGGCTACCGGAATAGCCAGCTCGTGATTCTCTCCGAGCACTACGAGATGCTGTTCCAGATGCCGCGCGTGGCGCCCAAGCAGAACACGGCCGACTATATTTACAACCCCAGCGCCTCCTTCGAAGGCCTGGTCAACGGCACGTGGGGAATTCTACGGTCGTACAAGTCGAACGTCGCGAACCTTGCCCGCTTGCCGAACAATCCTGTTGCCTCTCCGGCGACCACGGCCATCAGTATTCCGCCGAATATCCTCCCATGTTCGCCGGCATCGCAATCTCAGGTTCCCTGCATACGGCAATTCAACGTGTCAGCAGTGAACGCAAGCGCGATCTTCCCAGGCCCCAACGGCCTGGTGTACAACGCGCGAGGCGCACAAACCACCAAGGTTTCGGGGCGGAGTCCCACCTTCGGCAACAACCCGCTGTACGATCCGGACGCGCTGGTCTATGTTCTGGATGACGGCAAAGGCAACCTCTTGCCGCCGAAGAATCCCGAGCCGCTGGTACTGCGCGCCAACGCCGGTGATTGGATTCAGGTCACGCTGACCAACCGCTTCACCGGCACGAACTCGGCCAATGTCTTCACCGCTGATCAGCAGGTGTCGAGAGTGGGCCAGTACACGACTGGGTACAACTCGGTGCCTGTGCTGACTTCCACCAGCGTTGGATTGCATCCCCAACTAGTGGCTTTTGACGTGACGAACTCAAATGGCATCAACGCCGGTCTGAACCCGGTGCAGACAGCGCTGCCTGGAGGGCCGCCCGTTCAATATCTCTGGTATGCGGGCGACTTGCAGTACAGCAATGGAAATTGGAACGCGACACCTATGGAGTTTGGGGCCATCAACCTGATGCCTTCTGATCCGCTCTCGCATGTTTACCACGGCCTTTTCGGCGCCCTGGTGATCGAACCGGCGGGATCCACCTGGCGCGCGGACACCGATTACCAGGCGTCGGCCACCGTCTTTCCGGCCAATGGCGGCGCGCCGTTCCGGGAGTTTGTGCTCATGGCGCAGGACGATATCAACATGCTGGTCAACCAACAGTCGTTATATGGAGCGGGCAACAATCTCTCAGCGTTCAACTACCGAAGCGAGCCGTTCTTCTATCGCTACGGAGGCTATCTGAATAAGGCCATGGGAAAGGCGAACGCGCCAAAGGACTGGAGCAACCTCAGCCCGAACGATCTCACCAACATCACTGCGTTCTTTTTCAGCAGCGTGGACACAACCCACGCAACGTCCGATACCCTGGTGGCCGGTGATCCGCAAACACCGATTTTCCGTGCCCCCGGCGGCATGCCGGTGCGTTTTCGGCTGCTCGATCCCGGCGGTGTAGGCGATAACCAGCAGGTCTTCGAGTTGACCGGACACGTTTGGGAAGAGGAACCGTTCCTGCCGAATTCCAATTCAACCATACTGGGACACAATCCGATGTCGCAACACAGCGGCACCACGGCCGCATACGGTCCGACTTCGCACTACAATCTTCTTATCGATAGCGCGGGCGGGGCCAACCAGATCACCGGCGATTATCGCTACCGGAGCTGGACCGCCAATCAATATCAGGTGGGAATGTGGGGACTGTTCCGGGTCGGACCCGCGACATGCTCGCCACAGTGTCCCGACACGGTCACGATCAGTTCCGTGCAGGGGTTCGCAACCGGATTCGTGGTCAACGGAGTCGTCACGGTTTCGCCGCAGACAAAAATATTTGCCACCAATGTGACGATCAACTATGGCAGGCAGTCCGGCACGACCAAGGTCAACCCTGACGGCACATGGACAGTCAGCGGGTCCGGTGCCATTCCCGCTACACTCACGGCTGTGAGTAGCAACCAGGGCGTGGCTGTCTACAACAGTTATCAAAGTTCGCCGCCACCGATTGTGAATAGCGTGCAGGCAAAACCAAAGGAGAAGAAGCGCACTTCCACTCGCAGATAACATGAATCTACGTCTCAATATCGGAAGCCGCTGGCGCGAACTCGCCATGGCCTTTGCTTGCGCGGCAACATTGTCTGCGCAGTCGGCGCCATCCCGCGCGGTCCATGAGGGAATCGTCATCGAGTTCGATTCCGAAATGACCACGGGCCGTCCCCCCGTGCGTTCCGGAGAGGACGTACGCTTCCGCTTCCGCGTCACCGACACAGCAAGTGGCGGTCCGTTGCAAGGCTTGAAGCCGGCAGCATGGCTGGACTTACGGCGGTCCGGTCAGCCATCCGATGCCAGCCGTTGCACGAAAAAGGTCGCGGCATTTCTTGGCGACAGTCTGCTTTCTGTTCCGTCGGTCGATCTCAACGCGTGGTACGTGCTGGCGATGAATGAGGATTCCAGTATTTCGGTCGTCAATCCCCGCTTTGGGTTTGGCGGATCGCAGTTGTTGTCGATGGTGTTTCTGGATAGTCCCGCCGAGGACTGGGTGCTTACCGAGAACCAACAGCGCTTGTTCGTCTCGATGCCGGAGTCGGACCGCGTCGCCGTGGTCGATGCCGCTACATGGAAGATCGTGGCGCGCCTCGATGTGCCATCACGGCCGGGGCGTGTTGCGCTCCAACCAGATGAGAAGTATCTCTGGGTTTCTTATGCGGGAGGGACCGCGTCGTTTGATCGCCAGACCCTGAAACCTGTAGCGCACATTTCGACCGGCGCGGGACCGCATGAGTTTGCGTTCACCTCCGACAGCCGCTTCGTGTTCGTCACCAATCGCGACGCTGGTACCGTATCCGTGATTGACGCGACAGCGGGCCGCAAGATAGCCGACGTTTCCACAGGCGGCCATCCCTCGTCGGTGACCTTTTCTGAGTTGTCGCGAACCGCGTACGTCGCTAATGAGGATGAAGGCGGAATCGTTGCAGTGAACGCTCGTGGCGAGATCGTCGCGCGCATGCCGGTCGGTGCGGGAATCCGCCAGATTCGCGCTGCGCCGAGCGGCAGGTTTCTTTTCGCGGTGAATCCCGGCAAGGAACAGCTATACATTATCGACGCTTCATCCAATCGCCTCGTGCAGACGGGAGTGATTCATGGCGGACCGGACCAAGTGACGTTCTCCAGTTCGCTCGCGTATATACGACGCCGTTCCGATGCAATCGTGTTGATGGTCCCGCTCGACCGCGTGGGCGTTCCCGACGATCCGTTGCCGCTCGTGGACTTTACAGGTGGCCAGCTTCCGTTTTCGAAGGGTTCGCGGCCCAGTCCTGCGTNNCGTGCTGGTGGCGAATCCCGCCGATCGTGCCGTGTATTACTACCAGGAAGGCATGGCTGCGCCGATGGGACAATTTCAGAACTACAGCCACGAACCACGGGCGGTCATGGTTGTTGATCGGGGCCTGGAAGAAGGGCCGCGCGGCGTGTACCAGACTGTTGGGCGCGTTCCGCAAGCGGGTGTCTATGACGTTGTGTTCTTCCTGGACTCGCCGCGGGTTGTTCATTGCTTTGAGTTCGAGGCCGGATCGGCGGCTGGGGAACCGGCGCGCCCTAGATCGATCATAATGCGTTCGGCGTCGGAGAAAACGTTGCGCACCGGCGAGATCGCCCATCTCCGTTTCCAGGTACTCGACGAACGTACGCACGAACCAATCACCAACTTGCGCGACCTGCGCACTCTTGTTTTCCTGCAGCCAGGAATTTGGCAGGTCCGTGCGGCCGCCATAGAGGCCGCACCCGGTTTCTACGAAATCCAGTTCACGCCGCCCTCTCCCGGGATCTATCAGGCTTACTTCGAATCTCTTTCTCTCGGGCTGAAATTCAACAGTCCGCATGTTCTCACGTTCACTGTTGGCGATTCACCCCGGACAAAATCTGAAATCATAGGAGCACCACGATGAGCAAACCTAAAAGCAAAACGAAAGCGGCTGCTGCCGCGCGTCCCGCAACCTCCACCGACCAGAAGATCACCAGTTACAAAATCCATCCCGGTCTGGGTATAGCGCGCATCGGGAACAGCCCGACCGAGTTTTATGTGGGACCGCTCTCGCCGGGCGAAGTCCCCAATCCGGAAGGCGGATTCAAAGACAAGATGGGCCGGATCAAACGGCAAGCGGCCGAGTTCCGCGTCTTTGGGTACAACAAGGACGGCGTGGCGGTGAAGGAGATCACCGCCGACGATGCTGACATCATTTGGAACGTCCATCTGGTCAACCGCAAGGCCGAGTACAACCAGTTCGCGGGACGCTGGTGGCAGAGCCAGTACCCGGAGTGGTACAAAGAGGACCCCAACAATCCGCCGCTGCGCAACCAGGAGATCCTCGATCCCGCCGAGCGCGCCAAGAAACTGGTGATCGACCCCGGTCCGCGCGAGATCAAGGGCCGCGGCCTCAAGGGCCCGCAGTATCAGTTTGACGATGGCTCATTCGGTCCGCTGCCCTACACCGTAGTGTCGTTGGGTGGTCTGGGTGATCCCAACGCGAGCACTGCGAACCGCATCGTGGGAAGCCGCACCGGTAACATCAACCAGATCTACACCAATCCCGGCAACCAGCCCACGGACGCCAACGGCAACCCGGCGAAGGACATCATCGCGCTTTGGGCGAAGTATCCGAACCAGGTGATTCCTCCCGTGGCGCTGTCGCCGAAGGTCCAGGTGCCGCTCGGTGAAGTGCAGACCGATGAGAAGGGGCGTCTTTGGGTTCTCGGCGGTCAGGGCCATTCCGATACGGTGATGCCTCTGAATGAAATTGGATTTCTGAATGTCGGAAACTATTACGCCAACAACGACTACTGGTATGACGATAGTTCTGACGGTCCGGTGAAGGCGTCTGTGGTGTTGAAGGATGGGACCTCGTTCGAGGCGGAGAGCGCCTGGGTGCTGGTGGTCCCGCCGAAGTATCCCGTCGCTGCGCGCTGTCTCACTACTTTGTATGAGATCGCGGAGGAGACCTGGGAAAAGAAGAACGCGAAAAAGGGCGGAGCAAAGACCGACAAGCAGCCTTCTTTCACCAAGGACATTTATCCGATCTTCGATCGCCTCCAGCAGTATCACTGGCTGAACGCCGCGGCCTTCCGTGGTCACGGTCCGGGGCCGGGCCAGGCTGGTGATTTCCTCGATCCGCAGGGACAGCCCCTCGAAACGCTTCATCTCAAAGGCGCGAGATTCAGCGCCCGGAAGAAGGAGATCTTTGCGCGTTTGCGGCCACCCGATTTATTGGGAGAGCCTACTTCAAAAACGACTGACACCAAAGAGTCACTGAAATGGGCGAGCTACCAGTACATGCCGCAAATGTCCGGCGATGGCGGCGAGCCGGTCATACCCCAGGACATTTCGGCGGAATCTCCGACGGGCTCCGTGATGTACGGCAGCTTCTACGTAACCTGGCTGACTCTTACGGCCAAGCAGTACAACAATTTCAAGATGTGGGCCGATGACCAATTCATCGACGACTGGACTGGTTCGGCGCCCAAGGTGAAACCCATCTGGGAATATCACGTATCAGAGCAACCGGCGATGATCGACAAGGGCGCGCTTGATCCTTGCATTGGTGGCGCGTTCTATCCCGGAATCGAAATCACCTATATCTCGACTTACCCCGACACATGGTCCGACCTGTGCCGGCTCAACCAAAAGAATTTTGAGCCTGGCGATATTACCCGCTGGATGGCGTTGCCTTGGCAAGCCGACTTCTCGGAGTGCAACACGAATTGGTGGCCGGCAGCACGGCCGGACAACGTGGTACCTGAGGCGGAGTACGCGCAGATCCTCGCCACCTATAATGAGGCGCTGGAGGGAAGCCTGGAAGCCGCTCTGGCCAATCGGCCGCTGTGGGTGCGCGGAATTCCAACTGTGTCACCGGCCCTCGATAACGCGATGATTCATGCCTGGAAGGATTTCGGGTTCATTGTGCCCAAAGTGTATCCGCGCGAGGGACCGGGCGCCCAGAAGGTTTACATCGAGACCGATCGCTCACCGTACACGGCCGTCACGATTCGCGACGCATTCTACTACCTGATGAACATCGAGAGTTACCCGGACTTCCTGCCGAAGGCCCGCGCGATGGTGGAAGGCATGCTGAAGGAGGCTTGGCGCAACCAGGAGCTCATGATGGCCGACGCCGACCAGGTGTGGAAGTTCTTCCGGTTCACGCAGGATGCGTTCGACGCGCGCCTGCAATTGGTCTACGACAACTTCGTGCGTGACAATCAGGACCCGAGGATATTTGCCAAGGACCTCCAGGGAACGCGGGCCGATATCATCAACGGTATGGTGCAGTTTGCGCCCTTCAATCAACTGGACGGCGCCTGGCTGCGCCACATTACACCCGATGGTCCTCTGGCCACCATCAACGAGCTTCTATTCCACATCCGCATGGACGAGCTTGGTGACGGAGACGTCTCGCAGAACCACGCCAACGTCTATACGGATACGCTGAAAAGCGTAAACGTTTATCTGCCGGACCTGCACACGCGGGCCTACGCCGATAATCCTGCGCTGCTCGATTCGGCGTACACGACGACCGTTTATCTGCTCCTCGTCTCCCAGTTCAATGACGAGTTTTTCCCCGAGTTGCTGGGCATGACTCTCTTTCTGGAATGGGGGTCGGTATCACTGCCGCGGCAGGTAAATCAACTGACGGCATACGGCATCACGCCGCAGTACTACGTGTTGCATGTCGGCATTGACAATGCGTCGGAAGGCCATGGCGCCATTGCCAAGAAAGCAGTCGAGATGTACCTGGAACTGGTGCGTCAGTCGGAAGGTGAGGAAGCGATGCAGGCGGCCTGGAAACGCGTCTGGACCGGCTATGTCGGTTTCGGTACGCTGGGCAGTCTGGGCTCGGACCTCGCGGAGCTACCCACGCCGCAAGGCCAGGGTCCCGACCCGCTGTGGAACCAGATGGCCGACATGATTACTTCCAAGGCGCCGTACGCCAGCTTGATGCACACCGACATCAAGATCGGCGAGAACCGGCTCAACGACTGGTTTGAAGACCCGTTCGGACTTCTGGTGGCACTGCAGGAGGCCGGCTTCATCATTCCTGGAGACCTGGACAGCCCCATGTTCAGACTCATGAGCTTCAACGGACCCATGTACAAGGTCTTCACCGACGACCAACTAGAGCTCTGGAAACGATGGGTGCTCTCATTGCCGAAAACGGAAGACAAGAAGTCGGTGAGCGACGTGGTCAAGAAGAAGGAGTCGCACAAGGTGGTGGCGTACAACAACATGCGGGTCGTGGTGGACATGTTGCGCGCAAGGCAGCAGGGCGTTTCCGGTCACCACGTCAAGCTGGTCGGGCCCGATCCCAAGAGTCCCGGGAAGAAGACCTCCATGAGCATTCACGAGTGGTTCAATCTTGGCGTCGACCTGATTGGAGATGATCAGAAGGACCAATTGCGTGAGGCCGACGATTTACTGCTGGCCGCGCTTTCCGACGAGTCCAACGGCTGGGTTGTCAAGCGGAACATACTGCAGAGCCCCCTAGTCACAGCGATGGCCACCGGGTACGGCGACATGGCTGAGGCCTTCCGAGAGATCGCTCCCGGAACTGAATCGGACGCGAAGCCCAAAGGCCTTACCTACCTGGCTTGCCTGGTGAATTGGATCCAGATAGGCTGCCCGATTATCCCGATCAAGCCGAAGCTGCTGGGATTAGCGGCCGCGGCAATCGAACCGGAGCCGGAACCGTTGAAGCTAGGGTTCCCCTGGGGCATGGGCAAGGTCCACTGATGTCATCGGACGAAGTGCGCGACCGCGCTTTCGACGCGGTCGTGCTCGGCGCCGGCGGCGCCGCCCGTGCGGTGGTGGCGGCGGTCGTCGAGGCAGGAGTGAGGGAAATCCGCCTGGTGAACCGGACGCGGACCCGTGCCGAACGCGTGGCTGAGGATCTGGAAGCCCGGCCGAGCCGGATTTCGATCTATCCGTGGAGCGCGCGCGACTCCGCGTTGGAAAATGCTGGGCTCCTGGTCAACACGACGAGCCTTGGCATGACCGGCGAGCCGGCGCTGACCATCGACCTGGCCCGGTTGCCCAGTCATGCGGTCGTCGTCGATATCGTCTATGTCCCGCTGGAGACCGCGCTGTTGGCGGCGGCGCGGCAACGCGGCCACCACGCCGTCGATGGGCTCGGCATGCTGCTCCATCAGG
>PLJN01000087.1 GCA_003140235.1 Acidobacteriaceae bacterium | reverse complement strand
GCCATCTGCGCCAGGCGCGTGATGGATTCCTCAACATTCGATTGGTCCAGCATCATCAGGTCGGCCAGTTCGTCGATGATGATCAGAATATGCGGCAGCGGTTTGTGTTCGCTTTCCGCGGCGCTGTCAAACAGGCTGAGCGATCCGCCGTCGTCAAAGAGCTTGTTGTACTGATCAATGTTGCGCACGCCTTTTTCGGCCAGCACTTTCAGGCGGCGTTCCATCTCGCGGACGGCGTTGCGCAGAGCATTCGCCGCCAGCTTGGGCTCAGTGATGATCGGCACCAGCAGGTGAGGTACGCCCTCATAAATTCCCAGTTCGAGCCGCTTGGGATCGACCAGGATCATTCGCACCTGATCGGGCGTGGCCTTGTACAGCACCGACATGATCATGGCGTTGATAGCCACGCTCTTACCCGACCCCGTGGAGCCGGCAATCAGCAAGTGCGGCATAGCGCCGAGGTCGGCGGTGATGATGCGGCCATTGATGTCTTTGCCCATGGCCAGCGTGAGCTTGGATTTGGTGCCGATGAACTCCGCTGACTCGACCACTTCGCGCAGCCAGATGGTTTCACGTTCGGGATTCGGGACCTGAATACCGACCGTGGATTTGCCCGGCATGCGCTCGATTAGAATGCTCTCCGCGCGCATGGCGAGGCAGAGATCGTCGCACAGGCTGGTGACCCGGCTGTACTTGATGCCGGCCTCAGGCTTGAACTCATACGTTGTGACCACGGGGCCAGGATTGATTTGGGTGACCGTGCCGTGTACTTCAAATTCCGCGCACTTTTCTACGAGCACCTGGGCCAGAGCTTTGACCTCTTCTTCATTCACGGTGTGCTGGCTGTCGGCGCGTTGCAGCAGTGAACTGGGAGGCAGTTTGTATCCGCCGGCAATCTTGGGCATGACCGTCTTGGCTTTTTGGTCAAGGTCGGCGCGAGCCCCGATGGCTGGTTCCGTTTCGTCAACGTCCGCTTCTTCGCGAGCATTCAGCTTGCTCGCCCGTGCGGATATCTTTGATGCCGTTTCTTCCTGCATGCGTTCGATTCCACTCTTGACGGGCGAGGGCGACTCGCGTTTGGCGGCGAACTGGGAAGTAACCACTGGTTTGGCCGAGCGCCGCTTCTCGAGGTCTTTTTCAGCTTTCTTGCTGGCTCGCGCTGCTCTCCAGTCCTGAAAGCGTTGTGCCAGGGCAAAAGCAAACGCGAAACGGGTCTCGACCCAAATGCGCAGAGCACCCAGGGAAAACGCCGTCGCCAGATAGAGCGCCACAGCAATCACCGCCGCGCAAACAATATAAGCACCGGCGACGTTGAAGTAGTGGAGCAGGGCATCGCCGACAACGCGCCCCATCACGCCTTCAATGGGCAGAGCCTGTCTCCAATGAAGATGCCACGGCAGTAGGGCCAGGAACGCTGGAAAGAACACCAGCAACGTCATGGCGCCCGCAGTTTTTGCGCCCGGAGAGGCCACTTCGCGCGATCGAAACCATCGCGCCGCCAGCATGCCGATCATCACCGGAAAAAAGAAGATTCCGATGCCGATGTATTGCAGCAGAAGGTCGCTGACCATTGCGCCGGTAAGTCCGATCCAGTTGCGGGCCGCGTGTGAAGCGGGGCGCGCCGCCGTATTCAGCGACGGATCGAGCGGCGAATAGCTGGCCAGGGCGAGGAAAAGGAGAGTGGCGGAGATACACAAAAGTACACCGATCAGCTCATTGAGCCGCCGGTTCTTGGTAGGCGTAAAAACGCGCGCAAAATATTTCATGAAGGTGTTCTGCCTTAACAGAGACAGCAAGCCTCTGCCAATGCCAGAGTCACCAGAGCAGGATTATTATCCCAAAAAGCGGCCTAAAAAGCCCACGGAAAAAGCAAATGGCAGGGTATCAAGTCGGTTGCTGGCTGATGTGCTGGAATAGGCTTTGAAAAAGAGCGGGTAGCCCCGCATTCCACTGGTTGAAGTTGTGACCTCCCGGAGCGGTATGGAACTCGTGGCGAAAATGACGTTGCGCGAGCAGCGCGGCGAATTTTCGGTTCGTGGGTAAGAGACCTTCTTGCTCACCGCATGTGAGGAATAGATACGGCGTTTTCGCCTGATCGGCCAACGCGGCCAGAATGAATGGATCGTTATCGTGTCGCGTCTTGCTTCCCCACGGTCCGAAGATGGAGCCAAAGCGTTGCCACTGTTCAATCCGTTTGGCAGAAAAAGGGCGACTGGGAACGTCGACTGCGGGACTGAGTGCGCCCGCGAATGCGAACAGATCAGGATGTTTAAGCGCCAGGTTGATAGCGCCAAACCCTCCCATGGAGACACCAATGACGGCGCGGCTCGTACGGGTTGCAGCGACCGGGAATCTGCGTTCAACATCGGAGATAAGATCGCTCACGATGTAGTCCTCGTAGCGGTCCTGCGGTTGTGAGGCCGAGTTGGTGTAGTAGGAGGAGTTGCCCTCCGGCATGACGAGAATCAATCCGGATTCGGCAAAGCGCGCAACATCGGAATCGTTCGACCAGGCACGAAAACTGCTACCTCCGCCGTGGAGCAGGTAAACCACGGGAAGTCTTTTGCCCGGACTGATAGTTTTGGGAAACACCACGCGGTACTGCATATCGCGATTAAGCGCGGCGCTGCGGAACGTGACATCCTGCATGACCACATTCGCGGTCAGGCGCGGACGATCGGGCGGGGCTGGCGCGTCTTTCTTCTTGCAACCGAGTGTCAGAAGCAAGATCAAACAGAACAATGCCGCAGCCACACGCAAATTGGGAGTTGCTTTCACTCTGAACGAGATGATAGCCCGGCGTTGTCTACTTTGTGTGTCCTAGCATCACCCAAGCCAACACGGCCCCGCCCACGATGATCCGATAGATCGCGAAGGGAACGAAGCCTCTATGTCGCACCCAGTTCATGAACCAGGCTACTACACCCAGCGCGATGATGAACGAGACTACAAAGCCGATGCCCAGCGTGATCCACTCGTGGGAGTTGGCGGGCATGCGGCCGAGCGCGGTTTCGCCGGTGTGTGCGCGGAGCGTTTTGAGCAGATCGTAGCAGGTCGCTGCAATCATGGTTGGCATGGAAAGAAAGAAAGAGAATTCCAGCGCCGCGGAGCGCGACATCCCAGAGACTTGTCCGGCGGCAATGGTGGACATGGAGCGCGAGGTTCCCGGAAACACAGCGGAGAAGATCTGGCAGAATCCGATCCATATGGCTTGCGCCAGTGATACTTCTTCCATCCGCTCGGTCCGGTAACGGCCATTCGCGGGCGGATGACCAAAGCGGGCATCGACCACCCACATCACAATCCCGCCAATTAGCAGTGACCACCCGATGACCAGCAAGCTCTCCAGGTTGGCGCCGATCTTTTTGTGCAGCAGCCATGCTGGGCCGGCCGTCACCACAAAGGCAACGCACACCAGTGTGAGAGGATGGTTAAACAGTGTCCGGTCTGCAGTTTCACCGCGTGGAAACTTGCGGAACAGCCCGGCGATCCGCGAGCGAAAGTAGATGGGCAGACACAGAATCGCGCCGAGCTGAATCACGATGGAGTACATCTTCCAGTAGGGATCGGAAAGAGAGATATGTAGCAGCGCCTCGGAAATGCGCAAATGCGCCGTGGAACTCACAGGCAGAAATTCCGTGAGGCCTTCGATGATGCCCAGAAGCAGCGAAAGTAAATAGTCGTGCAATGTTCCTCCCAGACAGCTAGTGCTTCCAAAATGTTTGAATCAACGCCAAAACCATTGTCAAAACAATAAAGATGATGCGTGTGAGTATCAGGCCGGCAACCAGTATTAGAGATTTTACAAGCGCGTTCCATCCTGATGCCCCATAGACTCGGGGAATGGCCTTCCACAAATACAGGCCGAGGATGATAAAGAGGAATGGAGACGCAATCCAGCCAAGGCGAGGCCCCGAAAATAGACGGTAGGGCCATAGCAACACACCTAAGGCAAAGAAAAATGAAATTGTATGCAAAGAAAATATCAGGTGTTCCACAAGATATCTGCGCTTGTTGTAGAAGACCAGCGCCAGCCACAGGGCAAAGAAGAAAACATAACTGAGCTGAAAAAACGAAAGGTCGTGCTGCCAATGTTCGTTGATTCGGTCAAACAGCGCGTCAGTGGTCAGGTGTCTACTCTCAGCTCTGTCTTGAAGTTTTTTCTGGAACGATTCTCCTTTAATTCCGGGCTGGATCGATCGTTCCTGAATTCTGGAAACGATGTAGCGAACGTCAAAATGCCCGATTACGGGACGGGTATCAAGGAAGAAGCTGATGGTAAATATCACCAGGAACAGACGCAAAGGCAGTATGTAACGCCTCTTCCTTCCCGCCAGGTACTCGGTGGTAAGGAGTCCCGGTTTAAAGATCAGAGCGCGCAACGTACTGAAGATTTTTGCGTCGAAATGCGTCAGCTCATGCAGGCCTTCGTGCAGAAAGCCACTCAACTTGAGGTCGTGAGGACCAAGGGGCCTCGCGCCACATTGATGGCAATACGTTCCGGTCAATGGAATAAGGCATTCCGGGCAGTTACGCTGCTCTTCTGACTGCGCTGGGGGAGTCGTTGTCATTCAGGCGAGCCGCCGAATGTCGGGACATTGTGCTCGACTTTGTACGCGAGATCCAGCGCGCGCGGCTTCCAGTCTCCCTGCTGGAATTGGTTCGCGACTTCCTGCGCCAGCGCCAACGCCTTGCGGCGCGCATTGGCAACCTTGTCGTTTTCATTGTTGATTTTGTAGATGTCCACCAGCGCGGCCTGCCGCCACGCCGCGTTGTAGAGCGCTTCCGCGGCCTTCGGAGACTGCGGATGCTCGCGCACATACTTCCCGTAAATCTCCGATTCTTTTTCCGGACACTTGGGCAGACCTTTCCACTCGCCGCAGAGCTTGTTGTCAATCATGTCATACGAGGCAAGGTCGGCCCATTTGCTGTGAGGATATTTCTTGATGACCTGTTTCATGAATTCGTCTTCAATGGGGTTCCGGGCATCAGGATCCAGATCGCGCGCCGAGGGACGGGACATGACCTGCGCTTTTTCCAGTTGCCAGCGAATGTCCGCGGACCGCCACATGGCTTCTCCGGCCAATGGCGAGTTCGGAAAGAATTCCTGCATGCGGAAATAGAGACGCAGGGCGTCCTCAGCGGCGCCTTTGCGCCCGCCGCGCTGTTCCGCCTGCTGCTCAGAATCAGCGGCTTCGCCGAAAATGATCAGATCGGCATTAGGAGTGGAAACGGTGACGACGTTCTTGGCGGCAACCCAGCCGGTCAACTCGCGGACCTTTTCCCGCTCCCGGTCGACGATGGTGGCCAATACCTTGATCCACGGGTTGTTGTCCATGTTGGCCCGCTCCAGGACCACCAGGTCGCGCCCGCGGTCCAGGCGCACGAGTTTTTCCGAACTGAAACCGGGCAGCACATACAGCGTCGTGTCATGAATGTTGGTGCCGTGCTCATAGTCTGCGGCCGCCGCGCTCAGCGCAAAGGAAATAAAAATCAGGAAAGCAAGTTTTTGCATGGTCTACCTCATACAGTTCTCATCAGGATCTCAAGAAACAATTCAGGTTCAATATTACCGCCACTGACCACGGCCACCATTCTGTCAGATGCAGGAATCTCGTCTGCGTGGAACATGGCCGCCGCCGTGGTGACGGCCCCGCTGGGCTCGGCCAGTATGCGTGCGGAGAACAGAAGATGCCGCATGGCCTGCCGGATTTCATGTTCCTTCACCGTGATGATCGCGTCCACGTACTTGCGAATGTGCTCAAAATTGATAGGGCCGATACTTTGCGAGCGCAGCCCGTCACATAATGTTTTGGCCGCGCTCTCCCCAGTGACGGATTCGATTTTGCCTGACTTGAGGCTGGCTTGCGCGTCTGCGGCAAACTCTGGTTCCACGCCGATGATCTTCACGCCGGGCCGGGATTGTTTGATTGCCGTGGCAATGCCGCTGATAATGCCGCCGCCGCCGACGGGCACCAGCACAACCTCTACGTCGGGCATGTCTTCAAGAATTTCCAGGCCGATGGTGCCCTGGCCGGCGATAAGTTTTTCGTCGTTGTACGGCGGCACGGGGATGAGCTTCTGTTCTTTCTCGAGTTCTTCAGCTTTGCTGATGCGATCTGCGCTGGCTGGTCCGACCATTACGATCTCGGCTCCCAGAGCGCGTGTGGCGTCTAATTTGACTTTAGGCGCGGTAGTTGGCATGACGATGGTGGCGTGCACGCCCAGCGCACGAGCGGCAAAGGCCACACCCTGCGCGTGATTGCCACTGGAGTGTGCCACCACGCCGCGCTTACGCTGCTCCGGAGTGAGAGATGAAATCTTGTTGTAGGCTCCGCGCAGTTTGAAGGAGCCAATGGGCTGCAGGTTTTCCGGCTTGATAAAAATCTGTCTGCCGTGGGCCAGCTTGCATGCCACCAGCGGCGTGCGCACGGCGACTTTCCGCAAGAGTTTCTGCGCGTCTTGAACGTCTTTCAGGGTAATCATAATGGGGTATTCAGAGCAGCCTGGTTCCTTTACTGTTTAGATGCGGTTGCGTCCGGCAACTCGTCGGCAGCATTCAATATCTTCGCCATAAAACTAACCAGCGCCCATTGTTGCGAACGCGGGACCTTGTTGTCCATGTCGACGTGAATCAACGCGGGACTCACCAGCACTTCTTTGATGTCTTCCGGCGGAATATCGTGGGCCAGCCAGAGTGTTTCCGACGATGGAATCAAGGTGTCGCCCGAGCCGTGCAGCAAATAAACCGGGACTTTGAGCTGGCCAAGTTTTCCGTGCGGAGAAACCGCGTCCAGTTCCGGCCCGTACAATTTGATTTGTGCCAGCAGCAATTCGTGCAGCGCTTCGCGGTGATGCAGAAGCTGGTCCAGCATTGTGCTGCCTGCGGGACTGAGCTGCGCTCCAGTGTTCTCTCCCGTAGGTTTCTCCCAGAGCACCTGGCGCATGATCTCGCGCGCTACCGGCACATCCTCCGGAGAGAAGAAGCCTTCGAGATGGGTGTACGCGAAAACCAGTACGCCGTATTCATGGGCCTGAAAGCCAATTGTCTTGCCGTCGGGTGTTTCGATGGCGTTGTCGACAAAAAAGCGCGCGACCCGGGACATATCGTCATGCGCGCCGACTGCCAGCACAAAGCCCATGTGGTCTGCATATTGCGGATTGCTCGCCGCCAGCAGAGACAAGCCGCCGGCAAAACTCATTCCGATCACGCCCACTCGTTCCCCGTCCAGCTTGACGCTGAGGATCGTGACCGCATTGCCGATCGTATCAATCGTGGCCGGAGTTACGTGATACTCGGTCAGGTCCTGAAGCTGTGGCGTCATCACGACCAATCCGGCGGCGGACATCGCGCGCGCCAGCCCGATCAGTCGCGGGTCTTCGATGCCGAGGTTGTGAATTCCGTGCAGCAGCACCACACCGCCCGGATGGGGCACGTCCTGCGGAGTGAACAGACGAAACTTGAGCGGGCCCTGCGGTGTTTGCGCCGATCCAATTTCTTCTTTGACCGGATGCTGGGCGTAACTCGCGATAAAGCCATCTGCCTTGGGGTTGGAGAAGCGCAGAAGCACGGACATGGCGCGCAAGCGATCATTGATGGGCCGCCGGAATACCGCGCCGCAAAGCGACGCAATTACCACCAGCGCCAACAGGAAGATCAGGAGCTTCTGTTTGCGTGAGAATCTTGCCACTAGATCTCCAGAATCACCGGCATGATCAGCGGCCGCTTCTGCGTCTGCTTCACGATGTGCCGCTTCAGATCCGCGCGGATCTTCTCCTTCATGACTCCCCAATCCGTCTTCTCCTCGTGATTCGAACCTTCCAGCGTCTTGATGACCAGTTGCCGCGCCGCATCCAGGAACGCCGCCCCGTCATCCCCCAACTGGAACCCGCGCATGACAATCTCCGGCGGGCTTTCCAGCTTGCCGGTATTCCGGTTGATCGCAATAATCGGCAGCACGATGCCGTCTTCCGAAAGCAGGCGCCGGTCGCGGATCACCATGTCCTGCACCACGTCGTCCAGCGAACCCGAATCGATGCATACGTGCCCCACGGTGACCTTGCCCGCTTTACGCGCGCCGTGATGGTCGAACTCCAGCACGTCGCCCGTGTCCATGATGAAGGTCTCTTCCAGACCGACGAAGCGCAGGTGCTCAGCCAGCCTGGCGTGTTTCGTAAGCTGCCGGAACTCCCCGTGGATGGGCATGAAATAGCGCGGCCGCACCAGGTTCAATACCAGCTTCATCTCTTCCACGCTGCCGTGTCCGGAGACGTGGAGCGGCGGATTCATGGTGCCGTACAGGACGTCCGCGCCGCGGCGCGCCATGTGGTCGATCATGCGGAAGATGGCCTTTTCGTTGCCCGGGATGATGCGCGCGCTGAGCACCACGGTATCGCCCTTTTCCACCGAGACATGCTTGTGATTGTCCACGGCCACGCGCGACAGGGCAGACATGGGCTCGCCCTGAGTTCC
>PLJN01000007.1 GCA_003140235.1 Acidobacteriaceae bacterium | reverse complement strand
ATCTACGCCGCCGGCATGGAAATCGGCAACGCCTATACCGAGTTGAACGATCCGATGGAGCAGCGGCGGCGCTTTGCCACGCAGAATGCCATGCGCGAGAGCGGCGATGAAGAAGCGCACCGGATGGACGAGGATTCCCTCCGCGCCATGGCGTATGGGATGCCGCCGACGGGAGGGGAAGGGATCGGGATCGACCGGCTGACCATGCTGCTGACGGATTCCCGCTCCATCCGCGACGTGATTTTGTTTCCGCTGCTGCGTCCGCAGCAGGAACATGAAGTTGAGAGCCAGGAACTTCCCAAGACGACGAGCGAATAGATTGGGTGGAGTAAACCGGCTGTCCTATTTATATTGTCTGTATGCCTGTCCGCAAAAAGAGCCTTGCTCGCGTTATTTCGTCGAAAACTGTTTTCAAAGGCCGAGTCTTCAACGTGGTTTCTGATCAGGTTGAGGAGCCGGGCAACGTCATCGTTGCTCGGCAAGTTGTGCGCCATCCCGGTGCAATTGTCGTGCTGGCGGTGGACGACTCCGGCCGCGTTCTGTTGGAGCGCCAGTATCGTTACGCGGCCAACGCGCGCTTGTGGGAACTACCCGCCGGACGCATCGAAAAAGGCGAGACCAAACTCGCTGCGGCCAAGAGGGAACTGCTGGAAGAAACCGGCTTTACCGCAACCAAGTGGCGGCCGGCGCTTTCGTTTTACGCGAGCCCTGGTTTTCTGGACGAAGTTCTGCATGTCTTTCTGGCACAGGGACTAATCAAAGGCTGCGCCCGTCCCGAAGAGGACGAGCGCATCGCCATCCGCTTTGTTCCGCTCAAGCAAGCTGTGCGCATGGCGATGTCGGGGAAGATCATCGATTCCAAGACTATCGCATCCGTTCTGTGGCTGGAAAAGAAGACCGCGAACCGGTCGAAGTAGCAGCGTCCGCTGGGCTCGCTCCTGCAGATTACCCTGACCACAAGTCGTTTCTATTAAATTGCAGTAGATTTCGGCGCCCATCTTCTCTCTTTTGTCTTTAACCTGAAGATATGGCTATCTTGGTATTCCCATATATAAGTAAGTATTAATCTTGCGTTTTGAGACACTGAAACGTATCTGTAACTGCCAGCAGCCGTCGGATTTCTGTGTTTTCCATTGACAAGCGTTATCTGAAAGCTGGAAAATACGGCAATCGCCAGGTGAGACGGATCAAGAGATGAGCAAACTGCAGGGAGAACGTCAAACAGGGTGCTTCATCATCCCATCGCAATGGCAAATCCAAAAGAACGAGCCAGGTACCGCAGTGATTCTCGCTGTGCCCAACCTGGACGCTTGGAGTAAGGAAAGTGGCTCGAATTAAAGGCAAAGTGAAATGGTTTAACAACGCAAAGGGCTTCGGCTTTATCGGGCGGGAAGACGGCCCCGATGTTTTTGTCCACTACAGCGCCATCCAATCAGAGGGCTACAAGAGCCTCCAGGAGAACGATGACGTTGAGTTTGAAATTGTGCAGGGCCAGAAGGGGCCGCAAGCTGAGAACGTAACCAAGCCGGAAGCGCCTCCAGCGGCCTGATTCCCGACCGTCAGTAAGGCCTCGGTTCTCAGCCGGATTCTTTCACAGTTCCCCCTTTGCACCTAAAGTGAGAGGATGGCCAGTGGCCGGTTGAATCCCGGCGGACAGTATTCGTGCGCATTATTCCTGTGCACCCCCGCAACTTTATTGTGCAAGATAGTCCCGGGAAGTCGTTCACAATAAGAATCACGCGATCGCAGCGGTATTCCGTTTTACCCTGGCTGCTCTATGGAGGCTCCATGCCGTTTCAACGTGGGTTCCGCAACGTCAGCGTGATGGCCGCGGCTGTTGCTTTGGTGATGATCCTGGCCGTTCCGGCGTTCGCTGTCCAGGGTTCTACAAACCAGTCATCAAGCCGCAATCCCAACGATGCGGAACGCCAGGAAGCGATACGGCTCTACCACGCCGGCAAGATGCCGGAAGCTGCAGCCATCTTTGAAAAACTGATCCAGCAAGACCCCAAGGACATTGTGGCCCATGAGCTCCTGGGCGCGGCATTGGTGTCGCGGGGGGAAACGCAAAGCGATCCCGAGAAAAAGAAGGCGGACCGGCTGCGTGCACGCGCGGAGTTGTTGCGTGCGCAGGAACTCGGGGACACCTCCGATCTCTGCAAGACGCTGCTGGGCATCATTCCGGAAGACGGTCACAGCTTCCAGTTTTCACAAAACACACAGGCGGACGCCGCCATGCAAGTGGGTGAAACGACGTTCGCCAAAGGGGATTGGGAGGGGGCCATCAAGGCGTATTCCCACGCATTGGACCTGGATCCCCGGATATACTCGGCCGCACAATTCATCGGCGATTGTTACTACCATCTGAAGCAAGCTGACAAGGCCGCCGAGTGGTTCGGTAAATCGGTCCAGATCGAACCCAACAATGAGTCCGCTTACCGCTATTGGGGAGACGCGCTTCTTCAAGCCGGTGACGTGCGGTCCGCCCGGACGAAGTACATCGCGGGAGTGGCGGCCAATCCTTATCAGCATCCGTCATGGAATGGCCTGCACAACTGGGTTGCGAAGACCCACCTGGCTCTCAAGTCAATTCCGATAACCCTTCCGCAAGGCCCCAAGATGGATGAAAAG
>PLJN01000035.1 GCA_003140235.1 Acidobacteriaceae bacterium | reverse complement strand
AAATTCGAAGAAGAATGGGGCTAACCGTCCGCCCTGTTCGCCCAATCCCGAACTTTCAATATTTCTACCCTCCACTGCTAAAATAGTCGCAAGCGAACAATTTGCTTCAGTTCGGTCCTGCTTTCACTTACGCCAGGAATCGAGCGCAACCTTTGCGAGTTTAGGATTCATCAACCAATGCCCATTATTTCCATCGAACAAGCCGGCAAATACGATGGCCAGGAAGTCACCATCCGCGGCTGGCTCTACAACATTCGCGAATCCGGCAAGCTGGTGTTCCCCATTTTTCGCGACGGCACCGGAATCATCCAGGGTGTCTGCGCCCTCAAAGAAAATCCCGAAGCCTTCCAGGCATTGAAAGGCCTCACTCAGGAATCCAGCGTGATCGTCACCGGCACGATTCGCGCCGAGCAGCGCGCTCCCGGCGGCTTTGAAATGGGCGTTTCAAAGATTCAGGTCCTCCAGAAAGTTTCCGAAGCCCAGCCCTATCCCATCCAGCTCAAGGAACACGGCGTCGACTTTCTCCTCGACCACCGCCATCTCTGGATTCGCACTCCCCGCCAGGCCAGCATCCTGCGCATCCGCGCCGAAGCCGTCCGCGCCGCGCGCAATTACATGGACAGTCAGGGCTACATTCTCACCGACGCGCCCATGTTCACTCCCGCAGCCTGCGAAGGCACCTCCACCCTTTTTGAAGTGAACTATATCGACGATCAGAAGGCCTATCTCACCCAGAGCGGCCAGCTCTACATCGAAGCCACCGCCATGGCGCTCGGCAAGGTCTACACCTTCGGTCCCACCTTTCGCGCCGAGAAATCTAAAACCCGCCGCCATCTCACCGAGTTCTGGATGCTCGAGCCCGAAGCCGCCTACGCCGACCTCGCCGACATGATGACCCTCGCCGAAGGCCTCGTCAGCGCGGTAGTCCAATCGGTTCTCGCCAATAAATCGATTGAGCTCGAAACCCTCAAGCGCGACACCAAAAAACTCGAAAACGTCAAAGCCCCCTTCCCGCGCATCACCTACGAAGAAGCCATCGCCATTCTCAACAAGCACAACAATCCCACCAAATTTGGCGACGACATTGGCGGCGATGAAGAAACCATCGTCTCCAATGAATTCGACCGCCCCGTCATGGTTCATCGCTATCCCGCCGCCATCAAAGCTTTCTACATGCAGCCCGACGCCGAGCGTCCCGATCTCGCCCTCGCTTTCGACATGCTCGCCCCCGAAGGCTACGGCGAAATCATCGGCGGCGGCCAGCGCATCCATTCTCTGGAGCTATTGAAGCAGCGTCTTCAAGAGCACCATCTGCCGGAGGAGGCGTTCAACTGGTATCTGGATCTGCGCCGCTACGGCAGCGTCCCGCACGCGGGCTTCGGCTTGGGCCTGGAACGCACGGTGGCGTGGATTTGCGGAACTGAGCACATTCGCGAAGTGATTCCCTTCCCCCGGATGATTTATCGCGTATATCCTTAGGGGTTCAGTAGCACAGCCCGCCGCGGCGGGCTGTGTGATTTTGATCTTCGCAAATTAGAACACCACACAGGCTGAAGCCCGTGCTACTGGAAAGGCCTCTGCTCATCTCGTTAGCGAGTTTCACCAATGGCACAAAAGATTCGCATCATCGGAGTTCCGATGGACCTCGGCCAAAGCCGCCGCGGCGTGGATATGGGTCCCTCCGCGCTGCGTGTGGCCGGCCTTCACTTGCGCCTGAAAGAGCTTGGCCACCACGTCGAAGACATCGGCAACGTGTCGGTCAGGCAGGCGGAGGAACAGCCTTACGGCGAAAAAAGCGCCAAATATCTCAATGAAATAGCCGAAACCTGCCGCGGCCTGGCCGATGCCACCGAACGCTCGCTTGCCGAGGGATTTGTGCCGCTGGTGCTGGGCGGCGATCATTCCGTGGCCGCGGGCACTGTGGCCGGCGTGGCGGAGTTTTACCGCCGTCAGAATCAGAAGATCGGACTCATCTGGATTGACGCCCATGCCGACATCAATACGCCGGAGACATCCCCCAGCGGCAACGTACACGGAATGCCGCTCGCGGCAATCCTTGGTCTTGGTCCATCGGAACTGGCTAACATTTGCAACTTCTCTCCCAAAGTGCAGCGCGAGAACTGTGTGCTGGTCGGCGTCCGCGATATTGACGCTAATGAGAAAGAAAACATTCGCAAAGCCGGGATTGAAGCCTTCACCATGCGCGACATTGACGAGCGTGGCATGCGCACCATCATGGAAGAAGCCTTGCGCATCGCCGGCCGCGGCACCGCCGGCTACCATGTGTCGCTCGACATGGACTGGATTGATCCCGAAGACGCTCCCGGCGTAGGTACTCCGGTCCGCGGAGGAGCCAGTTACCGCGAGGCCCACCTGGCCATGGAGATCATCGCTGACCACGGACGCATGACCAGCTTTGAGATTGTTGAAGTCAACCCGGTGATTGATGAGCACAACCGCACGGCGGACCTGGCGGTAGAGTTGAGTCTGTCGGCGCTGGGGAAAAAGATTTTGTAGGGTCAGAATCTGCGGGACTATTCCCGATTCCGGAGAATCGCAGCCATGACCCTGGGGTTGCGTCGTCCGTGTAAAACGGCAAGCACCAGCAGAGGGTCTTCATCGGGTGCATAAGCTATCAGATAGCTGTGCACCAACCAAAAACGCAGAGGGTGTGAAGTGAGGTCGGAACGGCGGTGCCCTTGATTCGGCATTTTGGACAGCGAGTGGATCGCTGCTCGGATTTCTTCAAGAATGCGATCGGCGGAATCCAGGCTGTCCTGAGCAATGTACTCCCAGATTTCGTCCATGTCGGCAATTGCTTGCGGATGAAAGGCATGGCCGATCATGAGCGGCTAGAACGCCGTGCGAGGCTCTTTTGGCGGAGTTGGGAAAAAGCTTCTTCGCCATCAATGGGTTTGACTTTGCCGCTTTTGATGTCATCGTAGCGCGCGTCCAGCATCTGCCGTACTTGCGACAGCTCCAAGAAATAACCAGCCATTGCGTCCTGGACCAAATCGTCTTTAGCGCGTCCCGTTTCCGTGGCCAGCCTGTCAAGTTGGGCTGCCAGATCGGGAGTAAGATTCACTTCCATACGACAATCGTAGGGATGGCCTTAGAGCGTGTCAACAGCGCAATGTCACCGTTTTGGCCGTGGACGCGCAGGGACCCTATGATAAAGTCTCTCTTCGACATCTTCACGCTGGGACACAACATGCGAAATCTCCGGTTTTTCTGTCTATTGGTCCTGCCACTTTGTGTGGCCGCTCTTGCCCAAAACACGCCCGCGCCACCCAAACGTGGCCCGTCCACGCCCGAAGAGCGCAAGCGGCTGGTCAACATTGAACACAAAATGGAAACCTCGCCGCTCGACAAAGGCCTGGATAAAGACATCAAGTGGGCGCTGGACTGGGTCCGCGACGTTCCTGACGTCACCGTCAATCTCTGCTGGGCGCCGCTGGAACCGGCCATCAAGTCGGACTACAAATACCGCGCAAAGCTTCCCGGCCAGTTTGCGCTGTCGAGCGCTGCCTTCCTCATTGAGCATCCGGACAAGGCCAGCGACGAGGTTGCGCCCTACATAGCGGGCGTGGAAGGCGTGCTGCGGGCGTATAAATCAACTCTCAAGAGCGAACCCGAAGCCCGGTCGGACGAACTGGATGAGCTATTGAAGCTGCAAGTCGCGGGCACGCTCGCAGATTACGTGCGCAAGGCTGCAAAAGATTGCCAGCAACAACCGGAAAAACAGAGCTAACTCCACCAGGGAGGAAATGCCTTATGTTCTGCTTGCGCTGCGGACAACAAGTTCCTGACACCGCCACGTTTTGCCCCGCCTGCGGCCAGCCGACAAACCAGCCGCTAGCGCCGGTCATCACCAGCCCTGCGCCGCCACCGCCGGTCGTGAATGCTGTCGCGGGATCCAACCTGAAGGGCGTAGGCGGATGGCTGCTGCTTTTCTGCGTCGGGTTCACCATTCTGTGGCCTATTTGGACGGTGCTGCAATACGCTGCCACCATCTTGCTCGTTCATTTCCGCTTCAATCCGCTGTTTTTACTGGGGCTATTCCGCCTGATGTTTGAAATCGTGGTGGGCGTTGTGCTGTGGACAGGGAAACCTGTGGCCATTGTCCTGCTCAGAATTTATTTTTCCCTGGCAGGCCTGCTGACTTTGTGGGGTATTGTCGGCTGGATCATGATTATCCTGCGTTTTTCCAGGGCCTTCGAAAGCATCGGCAGCATCATGTCACTGCTCACTCTGGTGCTGCACGTTGTGTTTCTGGTATCGGCGATTGCTTATTTCTCGATGTCCGAGCGCGTGAAGGCGACATACGGCAGCAAGCTGTTTTCATAGTTCGATACTGGATTCAAGGCAGGTGGCATGTTCTGTGCGAAATGCGGACAAGAGACTCAGCAACCAGCCGGGCTTTGTTCGCATTGCGGTCAGGCGGCCACAGTTCAGTCGGCACCTCAGCCTGTCAAGTCCAAATTAAAAGGCGTTGGCGGCTGGCTAATGTTCTTTTGCGTACCTCTCACGATTTTGTCTCCCGTCTCGGCACTGCTTTCCTTACCCAGGCTGGCTTTGCACGACGTCAGCCCGCTGATCATCGTCCCGCTGGCACTCATTTGTTTCTCAGCGTTCGTTGGAATCAACGTGTTGATGGTTACGAAGCGAGCCATCACCTGGTTGCAGGCGTATTTCATCATCTCTGGCGGTACGGCCCTGTTTGGAATCGGATACACCGTAGCCCTATTCCTCTCCGCAGATGAAGAGGCGAGCGGAGTTGAACTGGCCAGGACAATTCTTCCCTACATCCGCATATTAGCGTGGGTCGTCATCTGGGCCGTATACTTTCACAAATCCAAACGGGTCAAAGCCACTTTCGGCCGCAACATTTGAACCTGCTTCCGATCTTCTCCGATCAGCGGCAAGCCTTCGTCCTGGATTGCAGCCTTCCGGCTGAATGCTGAGTGCTGACGGCTGAGTGCTATTCTGCGGTACATTAGTTCAGAATGAAGAAGCTCAGAGTAGGCGTTCTCTTTGGCGGCCGCAGCGGCGAACATGAAGTTTCGCTGATGTCCGCCGCGTCGGTGATGAAGGCCATCAATCCGGAAAAGTACGAAGTCGTGCCTATTGGCATCACCAAGCAAGGCCACTGGCTCGCGTCCGCACAAGCCGGGCAATTGCTGCGCGGAGAGCAGCCGCTGGGAAGTTCCAGCGCCACGCTGGCGAAGGGCGAGGCGGTAATCTCACCGCCGGCGCCGCAAGCAGGGGCCTTGGTCCCATTGGAACGCGCGACAACCGGCGCCGACGCGTCTATTCAGGTCGACGTGATCTTTCCCGTACTCCACGGAACCTTCGGCGAAGACGGCACTATCCAGGGCATGCTCGAACTGGCGGACATTCCCTACGTTGGCGCCGGCGTGCTGGGTTCGGCTGCGGGCATGGACAAAGACATCATGAAGCGGCTGTTCGCCGCCACGGGCCTGCCCATTGTGAAACACGTGACCATCCTGCGTAGCGCATGGGAACGCGACGCCGAGAAAGCTACGCGTGAGGTCGAAAGCAAGCTCAAATATCCCGTATTCGTGAAGCCGGCGAACCTGGGGTCGTCAGTGGGAATTTCTAAAGCCCGTGACCGCCAAGGGCTTAGCCCGGCCATGGCAACCGCTGCCGGTTACGACCGCAAGATCGTCATCGAGCAAGGCGTTGGCGGCAAAAAGCGCAAAGCGCGTGAACTGGAATGTGCCGTTCTGGGCAATGACGACCCTCGAGCGTCCATCGTGGGAGAAATCGTACCGGCGGCCGAGTTCTACGACTACAACGCCAAATACGTGGACGAGCGTTCGCACCCCGTAATTCCAGCCAAGATCAGCAGAAAACAAATGAAGTCCGTGCAGGAGATGGCGGTGCGCGCCTTCCAGGCCGTCGACTGCTCGGGACTGGCGCGCGTGGACTTTCTGATGGACCCGAAGACCGAAAAAATTTACGCCAATGAGATCAATACCATGCCGGGTTTTACGTCCATCAGCATGTATCCCAAGATGTGGGCGGCTTCAGGCTTGCCCTATCCGGAGCTCATTGACAGGCTGATTCAACTGGCCCTGGAGCGGCACCAGGACAAGAAGAATAACAGATACAGCCTGGGATGAACCTTCACTTCGCTTTTTGCTTCGCGATCCACTTGTCCGTGCGGGCCTCGAGAAGATCAAGCGGGAGCGTCCCGCCGTTGAGCATCTCGTCGTGGAAGCTGCGGATGTCGAACTTGGGGCCTAAGACTTTCTTCGCGCGTTCGCGGAGTTCGCGGATCTTGAGCTGGCCTAACTTGTAGCTGAGGGCTTGTGCGGGCCACGCGATGTAGCGGTCGGTCTCGGACTGAATCGTGGGCTCGTCGACAGCGCCGGACTTGCGCATGAAGTCCACGACTTGATCGCGCGTCCAGCCTTTCGCGTGGATTCCGGTGTCCACAACCAAACGCACTGCGCGAAACAGTTCAGACGAAAGACGGCCGTAATCCGAGGCGGGGTCCTGGTAGAAGCCGATCTCTTTGCCGAGTTGCTCCGAGTACAAGGCCCAGCCTTCCACGTATGCATTGAAACCGAGACTATGGAGCCGGAACTGGGGCAGCCCGGTGAGCTGTTGCTGAACGGACAACTGCATGTGATGTCCGGGGACGCCTTCGTGGTAGGCGATCGCCTCGTCGTTGATAAGCGAGCGCTCCGCGAAGTTGGATGTGGCAACCACGACACGGCCGGGACGCTTGCCGTCCGGCGTGCCAGTCACGTAGTGCGTTGCCGCGGCGGACTGGAACGCGGGTATCGCTTCCACAGTGACCGGCGACTTGGGAAGCAGGTTGAACAGTCCCGGGAGCTTAGGCTCCATCTGGGCGATATAGCGGCGGAAATCGTCGAGAATTTGCTCCGCAGAGGTCGGAATGTATTTGGGATTGGTCTTGAGCGAAGCACGGTAGGAGGCAAGGTCAGCGAAGCCCTCCTTTTTGGCGATAACCATCATCTCGGCCTGGATGCGGGTGATCTCGCGGAGACCGAGTTGGTGTATCTCGTCCGGCGTCATGCGTGTAGTGGTCCGGCCGTAAATATCGTTTTGGTAGCGCTTCTGACCGTCTAGCAAAGAAGTGCTGGCGAGCACGGTGCGGCCCTGCGGAGCGTATTCCGTACGCATGAAGTTGGCGAAGGCCTTGTACGCCGGGACCACGTCGTTGTTGATGGCATCGGTGATCTGCTGGGTCAGGCGCTTCTGGTCTTCAGCGGAAATGCTCGCGGGATATTTCTTCGTCGGAAGAAGAAACGGGTTGGCGTCAAGAATGCCCTGGCATTGCACCGGGATTTTCTCCAGCAGGAATCGGACGGGCATCAGCTTGTGCTTCATGCCGACGCGCATAATCTCAGTGGTCTGGCTAAGCACGCGCGGAATCTGATGAAGACGCGCAATGTAGTCCTCATAGTGCTTCACGGAATCGAGCGGCGCGGAAAGCGGCAAGTCCGCAAGTCCGGTGTGGATGCCATTCATCTGGTTGACCGGCATCTCGTATTCTTTGAGGTCGAAGTCGGCAATGCGCTGCTCGAGCACGCGGGCCATCAGGTCGTGCGAGAGCTGGTCCTGGTCGGAAAAGCCGGTAGTCGGGATGGCCTGAAGTCGCTTCAGAAAATCCGCGTTGGTCTTGTGGCGCTGGGCGATACTGGCGAGCGAGTAGTCACCGAGCTTGTCGTTGTACCGGTAGTCGCCAAACGAAGTGGCGCGCTCCGGCGAGTTGCGGAGATCGGACTCATACTGCTCGTCGAAAAGTGCGTTCTGGGCGGCAAGACGATCGGCAACTGGTTTGGGGTTTTGGGCGAAAACGGAACCGACTACGACGACTAGGAAAAACAGGCTCTGGTAAAGGCGCATAGGGTATACAGCCTACCAGACGGTCAGCCATTCGTGCCATCCGCAGCAAAAATCGGTAGTGGGGCCATCCTAACAGGCCCACTACCCAAAAATCACGGGCTTGAGGTAGAATTTTTAGTTCACCCTTGAGTCTTTACACGGCTCAGGGACTTGGCCGTCTGTTCCACCGATTCCCGCACGCAACAGGCAGACCTACCCAGTGACCACAATTTTCTAGGAGAAGAGTTCAACTCATGGCAATTCCAGCAACCCAGATGCGTCCGGGGATGATCATTAAGCATGGCAATGGCGGCGACCTGCACCTGGTCTTTACCGTAGAGCACCGCACGCCCGGCAATCTGCGCGCGTTCATCCAGGCCAAATTGCGCAACATACGCACCGGCGCCATGTTTGAGCACCGCTTTCGCTCCGGCGACGCTATTGAGCGAATCATCGTGGACGAAATCCCCATGGAGTTTCTCTACCAGGATGGCGATAGCTACTGCTTCATGAACACGGAGAACTACGAACAGACCCATTTGAGCCGCGACGTTCTGGGCGACTCGGTGGAATATCTCACGCCTAATCTGCAGATCAAAGTTGAGTTTTATGACGGCAAGCCGGTGGGCATCGAACTGCCGCAGATCGTGGAACTCACCGTAGTGCAGACCGAGCCAGGGCTGAAGTCGGCGACAGCGTCCAGCGTGACCAAGCCGGCCAAGTGCGAGACCGGCCTGGTGGTCCAGGTGCCACCGTTCATCAATGAAGGCGAAAAGATCCGCGTGGACACGGCGGAAGGCTCTTATCTTTCGAGAGCATGAACCGCCAGAGCATAGACCACTCGAGCGTAAACAAGCTCGCACATAAAACATGACCGACGACTTAAAGTCGAATATGCTTGCCCGGCGCTACGTGGTCCGTGGCCGTGTGCAGGGCGTGGGCTTTCGCTGGTTTGTGGACTATGAAGCGCGCAAACTCGGCCTTGCCGGCTGGGTGCGGAATAATCTGGATGGCTGCGTGGAACTGCTGGCCATCGGCACCGAGCAGCAACTGGCGGCGCTAAAAGCCAAGCTGAAGCAAGGTCCCCGCGCCGCTCGCGTGGACGACGTCTGGGAAAACCCGGCGGAAGTAATCCAAGGACTCACCACTTTTCGGATTGAAGGAGCATGGTAGTGACAGAATCCAGACCCGGTCTCAATTGCGAACATCTTAAGAAGCTCATCCGCGAGGTGCCGGATTTTCCCAAAAAGGGAATTCTCTTTTACGACATCACGACCTTGCTCAAAGACAAAGTCGGCTTCGCGACTCTCATTGACGCGCTCTCCGAGCACTATCTCAACTCCGGCATTGACGCGGTGCTGGCCATTGAAGCCCGCGGATTCATCTTTGGCCCGGCGCTGGCCTATCGCCTGAATGCCGGCTTTATTCCCATCCGCAAGCCCGGCAAGCTTCCGGGAGAAACAGTCAAGTGGAGTTACGAACTGGAATACGGGCTCGACACGCTGGAGATCCACAAAGGCGCCATCCAGCCCGGCCAGCGCGTGATCATTGTTGACGACTTGCTCGCCACCGGAGGCACTGCCAACGCGTGCGTCCAACTCGCCAAGTCGCAGGGCGCGAACATCGCCGGCCTCGCGTTTGTAGTGGAACTGGATTTCCTCGGCGGCCGCAAAAAGTTTGATGGCATGGAAGTTTTCTCGTTGCTGCATTATGACAAGTAGATTGCTTACTCTGGGGTGAGCCGAGATCCATCTGGCCGCAAAAATCGCTGGATTCAGCCCTAGCCCCGATGTAGACTTCGTTCCACCTGATTGTTTGGGGAATAGGGCCCCACTCTTACTGCGCTTATGAAAAAAACAAATCTCTTTGCCACGCTTTTGCCTTTGTGCGCCTGCCTGTGCTTCATGGCTACGCTTCTTCGTGCTGACGACGCTCCCTCGGACGCTAAACAGCTGTTGCAGGCTGCTCATGAGGTGTCTGACCTGGCCAGCCTGATGCCGTATGAGTTGCATGCGACGATCGTCATCAACCCTGGCACCACCAACGAGAAGAAGGGCCAGGTCACTATTTATCGCGATCATGACCGCTGGCGCACCGAGCTTCAGATTGAAGGCTATGCCGAAATCAAGATGACAGTGGGCAGCAAGCTTTATATTTTGCGGTCCACGCCCATGCCGGTGCCGCAGCTCAGCCGTCTGGCTGACACCGACCACAATTGGGACAAGCTGGCTGACGATGGCGATGCCAAGTTTAGTGACGTCTCCAAAAAGAAGGTACAGAACCAGACGGCGAGTTGCTTTGACGTCAAGAGCGCGCAGAGGCATCGTCTGTGCTTTGATCCCGCTCGCAAAGTGTTGCTGGAGAACCTTGACCTGCAAAGGGCGATTGAGTACAGCGATTACACCGAAGTGGACCATCATTTTTTCCCTGGCAAGATCACAGTCCTGGCGGAATTCGCGCAGTCGGAGAAGCCCATCCTGGTAGTCCAGGACATCAAGGTTGCGAAGGCACAATTTACCGCGAGTTCATTTGCCGTGCCGCCCCGCTCCCTGGAATTCGACACTTGCACGGACATGCAGCCGGCGAAACCGCTACAGACTCCCCGGCCGGAGTTTTCTCCCATGGCTGTGAGAAGAAATATGAATGCGCCTGTAGTCGGTGTTTACGGCATCATCGGCAAAGACGGAAACCTTCAAGGCGTGAAGGTCCTCAATTCTGATCCTGAAATACAGCAACCTATCCTGGAGATCGTGAAGAAATGGCATTACACTCCTGCCATGTGCGGTTCTTCACCTGTGGCCACTGAGAAGGAAATTCAGATTCCTTTGTACGGTGGCGGCAGCGGAGGCGATGTCGAAAGCGGAACCCCTCGCGGAAGATGAATCGCAGACAGCGGTCAACTGTCTTGATTGCTTCAGACGTTGATGCCTGACGCGTCTCTCTCGGTGTTCTGATACGCCCACGCCATGCGCGGCGTGTTGTGGGCAATGCCGAAGCGGCCGCGTCCATCCAGCAGGATCATGCCGCCATGGCCTTTGAGCCGCCGATGCAGATACGCGATGGCATCGGTGGAAGTGATGTCCGGCGCGATTCCCTGGCGTACGCGATCTGTCGCCCACTTTGCGAGGACCAGTTTCATGATCGGTTCGCCCCAGCCGGTGCAGGAAGCCGCGCCGCTTTGGTTATCGGCATAGCAGCCGCAGCCGATGAGTGATGAATCGCCCACGCGTCCCGGAGTTTTGTTGAGCGTGCCTCCCGTGGACGTTCCCGCGGCCAGGTTGCCGTTCATGTCCAGAGCGACAGCGCCTACGGTGTCGTGCCCAAACTCGGTGCCGGCAAAAGTGAGGTCGGGCTGTCCGGCGGCTTCCTTGGCTTGCGCGTCTTTGAGCCGGGCCACTTCGCGCTCGATCACCAGATCTTCATTGCGGCACAACTCCATGCCGTGTGCCTGCACAAAACGTTCCGCGCCTTCGGCGACAAAATAGACGTGAGGGCTGTCGTCCAAAATGATGCGTGCGGCTTTGATCGGGTTGCGAATGCGTTCCACGCAGCCCACGCCGCCGGCCCGGAGTGTGTTGCCGTCCATGAGCAGGGCATCGAGTTGCACGCGGCCGTCGCGGGTGAGAAAGCTGCCGCGGCCTGCGTCAAATGTTTCGTCTTCTTCGAGACAAACAATGGCGGTTTGAACGGCGTCGAGCGATGTTCCACCGCGCTCGAGAACGCGCCACCCTTCGGCCAGAGCATGGCGCACGCCTTTAAGATGGACTTCCACCATGTTGTCCGGAATGGCCCATGCGCCGCCGTGCACCACCAAAACAGGTAACTGTTTCACTGCGTGACCCCTTATGAATGCTATATAAAGTGCAAACAGGTGAGTGTATCAAAGCTGCGGAACGCCGCGCTCTCAGCGCAGCAGCGTGAGGCTGGCCTTCCACCATACCCAGGGCATGCTGCACAAGGCGATCACGTTCCAGGCGATCATCGCAAATCGCATCTGTCCGGGCGAATAAGGTTTCCCGCGCCAGAAGAGAAGAGAGTCCGCAAGAAACCACGCGCCGCTTGCGAGCAGGAACAGACCCAGCGTTGCGTCATGAAAGAAATAGAAGACCAGAGCGCACTCCACGAACAGGATTGCGGCGATCAGCATTTTGGCGGAAACGCGTCCCAGGACCACGGCCGTTGTGCGACGGCCGGCGTCGCGGTCAGGCTCCAGGTCCATGATCTCGCCAAAAACGTGGGAGTGCATCGCGAACAGAGCGCCAAACGCCATTGCCTGCCAGGAAAGTTGCGGCACAAGATTCAACCAACTGCTCAGCAGAAAGACAAACAAATATCCGGCCTGGTTCAATATCTCCAGCGGAGGACGGCCCTTGAAACCCCAGCGGGGCCAGTTGTAGATCGCGACGATCGCGACGGTCCCGGCAAACCACAACAACATGTGCCATCCCCGCAGGTAGCAGAAAGCAACCACAAACGGCGCCTGCACCAGAACAATGATCAGCGGCAACTTGCGCAACTGGTCCATGGAACCACGCGCCCCGAAGAGGAACGTTCCTTTGCGCGGGTTGGCCTCGTCCACTTCAAAATCCACATAGTCATTCCAACCGTAGAGCAGGAGCCCCAGCGGAAAGCAGGCGTAAATCAGTCCAAGCCAAAAAACGCCGGAGGTGAAGACGTGCCGTTGTCCCAGAGGCAACAGATAAAACCAGACCGTGGTGAGCCACAGTCCGGGACGGGAAGACTGCAGAATGAACGTGAAATTGGAAAAACGTGAGCGAACTTCGGGTCGCTCGATAGTCGTAGCTGCGGCTGCGGGCACGGGTAATAGTACAACGGCATCCGCAATGACGCCCAGGCACTTGGAAGTCGCGGGAAAGCTGAGCTTCGGGCTAAGCGGAATTTTCTCCAGCATACTCCGGATGCTGTGCTCCAGCGCGCTGACTCAGTTCACGCTCAACCTGGTCCAACCAGCGCAGCTCGGTTTTGAACTGTTCCAGGACCAAACCCAGCATCCATACGGCTTCGTGATGCTGATGACCGACCTCTTGCAACACGCTGTGCAGGGTTTCTTCTTCACGCCCCAGCTCTGCCGCAAGATATCTACGCCGGCGCTGAATCTGGTTCTGGAAGACTCCCGGCCGCGCCTGCCAGGAGAGCGCCAGCCATGTAAGAAACGGCGGACGCTCACGCTGTGTAGTCCACTCCTCGCGCTCTAGGGCGTCTGCAAGGACAGCGCGCCCGTTTGCGGTGATGCCGAAAACGCTGCGGTCGGGGCCCGCAGCGGGCTCTTTGCCCTTGCTGGCGCGGACCAGACGAAGCTTCTGCAGCTTCTCAATCGAGTAATACACCTGCGGACGCGAAATACCGGCCCAGTCGCGCACTTGGCGGCGCTCGAGTTCCAGATTGGCCTGGTATCCGTGCATGGGCCTTTCCGCCAGCAGGCTCAGCAAGACCAAGTCGGGGGTTGTAAGTGCGCGATTACGCTTGGTCACGGTGGGCCTTCCGTTTCCGGCTCCAATACCACCACGCACATTGTTCCGCGGGCAAAAGCGGGTCGCGGGCCTGTGCCACCGCGGCACTGAACACGTCCTGGCAGCAGATGTCGTGCTGCTCGCCGGTCAGACGGCACAGCTTTTTGTACATCGCTTGCGGATTCGCCCGGGCCAGCTGTGCGACGCTGCGGATTTCGAGTACTGCAAAGTCCCGCAGCATGGCCGGGCCAATGGAAATCAGGTCCGGCAGTCGGCGCTCCTTCACGAGAGAAGACTTTTTGCTTGACAAACCCATCGGGCCTCCTTTATCGTCTCCTAGTCTAATTAAGACTAGATGGAATTGCAAGAGAGGATTTTAAAAAATGCACAGAATATTTCGCCTGTTTCTGGGTGTTGTGTTTGTTTCCAGCCTGGCGTTGAGCCAGAACGACAAAAAGGAGATCAAAAGCATGCAAGTGAAGCGGATTACCCCTGTTCTTTACGTCAAAGAGATCGAACCGTGCCTCAAGTTCTGGGTCGAGCGTCTCGGCTTTGAGCCGACCGCGCAAGTTCCAGACGGCGACCACCTCGGCTTCGTCATCTTACAAAAAGGCGACCTGGAGATCATGTATCAAAGCTTCGCCAGCGCTGCAAAAGACGTTCCGGCGATGGCCAAAGAAATCGAGGGCGGTCGCACGTTTCTTTATCTGGAGGTGGACAATCTGCAATCTGTGATTGACGCCCTCAAGGGAGTCGCCGTGGTGGTCCCGCGCCGCACAACCTTCTACGGGGCCGACGAGTTCGGCGTGAAAGACCCTGCTGGACACGTGGTCCTCTTCGCGCAGATGGGTGCCGCGCCACAGCATTGAGAGCCGGCAACGCCAGCGCCACTAATTGAATGACGGAATCTGCTGGGCACTCTTTTTGTCCTGCTGTTTAGGACGATCGGCGGGGACAACTTGCTGGGCAGCGGCTTCGGCGGCGATCTTTTCGTCCAGAATTCTGGTTTGCTGAGCGGTGTAGATGATGCGGTGTACCACGGTGATGGTCGAAAGCACCGCCAGCACCCACAGTACCGGGGCCATGGCTCCCCAGCGGGCAAACAGAGCGCCGATAATGACCAGCACAACGCGCTCCGGACGCTCCATGAATCCGACTTTGCAGGAGCCGATCAACGATTCGGCGCGCGCGCGAGTGTAGCTGACCATGACGGAGCTGACCATCACAAACGCCACCATCACCAGATAGAAAAAGCGGTTGGCGCGAGCGTAGTAGACCAGCAGTCCGAAAAACAATGCAACGTCGCTATAGCGGTCAATGACAGAATCGAAAAATCCTCCGAACGTGGTGACTTGATTGGTGGCGCGGGCCACGCGTCCGTCCACCATGTCAAAGATACCGGCGCCGATAATTACCAGCCCGGCGTACAGAAACATGCGCGCGTAGTTTTGCGCGTTGGCGTAGCCAAAGAGAATCGCCGCAATAATATTGATGACCAGTCCCAGAAACGTGAGCACGTTGGGCGAGATGCGAGTGAGCGCCAGCCCGCGGACAATCGCGTTGAGCAGCACGCGGCAACCTCGTCCAAATGCTCCGGTCCAGGTCATTTCGCCTCGTCGTGGATCGTGGTCAGTTTCAAAACTTCCAATTCTCGTTTTCCGTTAGGCGTGACAACCAGCGCGGTATCGCCTACTTTCTTGCCCATCAGAGACTTGCCAATCGGCGAAGTCGTGGAGATCAGTCCTTTGGAAACGTCGGATTCCTCGCTGGTGACCAGCGTGTACTCAATCTCTTCTTCTTTGGTGCTGTCGAAAACCCGCACTTTGGACCCGAACGCCACGCAGTCCTTGGGTATGTTCGTCAGATTGACCAATGACAGTTCGCCCATGCGCTTTTTGAGCTGTCCCAGACGCGCGTTCACTAGTTCCTGACGCTGCTTGGCCATGTGGTACTCGGCGTTTTCGCTGAGATCGCCCATAGCCACGGCCTTCTTAATTTCCTTAGGAAGATCATGCGTGAGTTCGTGCTCCAGTGCCCGAATCTCTTCTTCTAGTTTTCGTTTGATATGTTCAGGCATGGTCGGCGACGATAACCCCTCTGCCGTCTTACGTCCTTACGTCCTAAAGATGACGGCGAGCGCGGTGAAAAGCTCATTATAGACCTTGCCACATGAATGTGTTAGCCAGGAAGCATTTGCCTTAATTTTCTCTCAGAACCATGGACCGGACGCGGGTCAAAATTGCAGAAACCCAAGGATAGGCCTATAATCACTTTGTCTGGAACCGTTCCCCCGCAAAGATCCCGTCCGGGTGCTCCATGAATGGTCACTTAAGCTTTCAAATCGGCGATAAAGTTGTTTATCCCAATCATGGCGTGGGCGTGATTGAACAGATCAGCAGCCGGACCATCGGCCCTAACGTCCATAAATTCTATCTTCTCAAAATCAAAGCCAGCAGCCTGAAAGTTGAGGTCCCATTTGCCAATGTCGGGACCGTGGGTCTGCGTGCGGTCGTGAAGAACGGTGAAATCGCCAAGATCCTCACCTTCCTGACCGACGGCAAGTGCGACAACAACGCCGATTGGAAATACCGGTTCAAGGAAAACTCCGACAAAATGCGCACCGGATCTCTGCTGGAAGTAGCTGTAGTGCTCAAGAGCCTGCTGCTGTTGGGCAAGTCCAAGCCGTTGTCGTTCCGCGAAAAGAAAATGCTGGATCGGGCGCGATACCTTCTGGTGACCGAGCTGGCCATGGTCAAAAACACGGAAGAAACCGAGATTGAAGACCTGCTCAACAAGGCGCTCGCCAAGAGCAAACTGAAATTCCCCGAAGTTACCGCAGACGCTTAGGCCTTTTCGTCTTCTTCGTGCGCGGTGTAACCTTCCAGCAAATCCAGGGCATGCGGCAGCATTTTAATCACTGCTTTGAGAGATTCCGTCGCTGCCATGGGGCTTCCCGGTAGATTGAGTATCAGTGAGGTTCCTCGGGTCCCACAAACGCCGCGGCTCAATCCGGCAAACGCGGTTTTTTTTGCGCCGTCCCATCGCATCTTTTCAGGAATGCCCACAATCAGACGCTCGGTAACCGCCGTGGTTGCTTCTGGAGTAACGTCCCGCGGTGCAACGCCGGTCCCGCCGACTGTGACCACCAACCGCGCAGTTTTACAGGCCTGCACGAGCGCGGTCTCGATCTGCTGCTGCTCGTCCGGGAGAACAGCGGTGTGCACCACTTGAAATCCCGCGGCTTTGAGCTTGCGGACTACGTCTGGTCCGGACTTGTCTTTCCGTTTTCCCTGAAACGACGAGTCGCTGATGGTAAGAACGGCGGCGATTTTCGAGCGCTCAGGCTTCAAGAACGTTTTCCTCAGCGTCGCGATTGGACTCATCGATCAGCCGCACGCCTTCCATCAGCAATCCCTGCGTGGACAGGGTCACAGTCTGCTCGTTGCTGCTGGCGCTGAAATCAATTTCGAAGGTCCCCGAAGTCCAGGTCAGCACTTTGTATACGGCCGTATCGCCCTTTAACTCGCCATACACCGCGTGATTGATCTGCCCATCGGAAAAAAACAGTTTGCATTTATCTTTGGCGTTGCGCAGCGTGAGGGTACAGGTTTTGTGACCCATGTCCAGCGACTGCAGCAGGTCCATCGCGTTCATCTGAGACAGGCTGCCCCGCAGCACCGACTCGCCGGGCGCTTCACGGGCCATCTTTTCAAGGGCGATCTTGTCGACCACTTTCTTGATGCGGGTGACAGCGTCCTTCAGAAAGAAAGGCTTTTCAATAAAATCTTCCACCGTGTCCTGCAGCACTTTAAGCTTCTCTCCGATGTCGGCCTTGCTGGCCATCAGGACTACAGGGATGTTGGCGGTCGCACGACGGCCTTTGATCTTCTGCAAAAGTTGCTTGCCGTCCATGGTTTCCATGGCGTAATCAGCCACAATCAAGTCGGGTTTGTCTTCGACAGCTTTGACCAGCGCATCGGCGCCGTCGGTCATGGTGCTGACGATGGCAAACTGGCCCAGCGCCTGGCGCAACATCTCCAGGACCATCGGATTATCGTCAACAAGCAGGACCTTGACGTTGCTGGGCATGGAACACTATTTCTTAAGCTGGTTTGTCGAACGCTTACGTGTGTAGTCTCCGCTTTTTCCGCCGGACTTTCTTTCCAGAACGATCTCGCGAATCATGATTCCTTTATCCAGGGCCTTGCACATGTCGTACACCGTAAGCGCGGCTACGCTGGCGGCGACGAGCGCTTCCATTTCCACTCCGGTCTGGGCAGTGGTAGCAGCGCGCGAGCGTATCTGGACGCCATTTTCGCATACCTCACTGGTCACATCAACGAAGGAGAGCGGAAGCTGATGGCACATCGGTATCAGCTCGGCCGTGCGTTTCGCCGCGGAAATACCGGCAAATCGCGCGATCTCCAGAGGATCGCCTTTGGGGTTTTTAGGCAGCGCCTGCAAAACCTGCGGCGACATGACCACAAATGCCGAAGCTTCGGCTTCACGATGCGTGGTGGATTTCTTCGAGACGTCCACCATGGTCGCGCGACCGGCGCGGTCATAGTGCGAAAGCTTCCGGGAAGTCTTTTTTCGGGTCATCGTTCGCACATCTTGGGTTCGCAACATCTTGGGTTCACGACATCTTGTCTCAGCGCAGCAAGACCGAAACCAATTCCCCTGCGGGTAGCAGCTCACAGTCCGGCGGAACTACAACATAGCAGTTTGCCCGTGCGGAAGCCATCAGGTCCCCCGAACCTTGCCAGGGAACAACCTCGACTTCCGCGTCTAACAAGCCGCCTTGCAGAATCGACGGCAAAAACCTCGTCAATCCGGTCTTGGTCTTGATTTCTCTGGTCAGCCGAGCTTTGACTGTCGGCAGTCGTGCCGGAGTAGCGCCGCACAACGCCGCCAATACTTGCCTGGCAAACAGGTCGAACGTAACCATCGTGGAGATCGGGTTTCCGGGTAAGCCAAAGAACGGTACCGGTGAGCGCCCCCCCGATGGCGTCGCTTGACCAAAGACCACTGGCCGCCCCGGCTGAATCTGCGCGCCCGTGAAAAAAAACTCGGCGCCTGATGACGCAAGCACTTTCTCCACCAGATCAAACTTGCCCATGGAAACACCGCCGGAAAGCAGAAGCATATCAGCGGTGAGACCTCGCTGGATCAAACCGTGGAGCGCCGGCTCATCGTCCGGAGCTATCGGAAGCACTTCCGGCTCTCCGCCTGCGGCGATCACCTGCGCGGCCAGCGAATAGCTGTTGCTGTTGCGAATCTGGAACGGACCCGGTGATTGTGCGGCGTCGACAATTTCATCTCCCGTGGAAAGAATTGCGACACGCGGTTTCTTGTAGACCTGAACCGCGGTCCTGCCCACCGCCGCGGCAACAGCGACCTGCGCAAATCCCAGGCGCGAGCCGCGCGACAGCATTTCTTGTCCGGCGCGAGATTCCCTCCCGGCAGGCACAATGTTTTCGCCCTTCGTGCAAGTCCGCTGCACTACGACCTGGTCTGCGTCACGCGAAGTGTATTCCACCATGACCACCGCGTCGGCGCCGTCTGGAACAGATGCTCCCGTCATGATCTCCACTGCTTCTCCGCGGACGACTGTACCTGAATAAGTGCTCCCAGCTTTTACTATGCCAGCAACGCGCAATGTGGCCGGGACCGTCCGCACGTCTTCGGCACGCAGGGCGAACCCGTCGCGAGTAACGCGGGGAAACGGCGGGAAGTCGCGGTCCGCCACAATGGGTTCCGCCAGCACGCGGCCCAGCGCTTGAAGAAGAGACACGGGTTCCGGAGGACCAGGCGCAATCCGGATGCAATATTGCCCGACGATTTCACAAGCCCGTTCGAAAGGCACCACTCCGGAAGGTGTATGGATGCTCATGGGTGGCTGCTCTGAGTTGGAAGGCTGCGCTACTTTTTTTTCTGTCCGAACGTGGTCTCTATTTTTACGTCTAACGCTTCCAGCATGGCTTTGACGTCAGCCGCATGACCGCCCTCGGGAGCAAGCTCCAAGTATTTCTTTAGAGCCTCAATCGTACCCGGGGGCACAATGTATCTGTTCTGAGCGTCCAGCTTGCCGTTTCCGTATAAGGCCGAGCCCTTAATGAAATAGGCGTCCGCCTTGGTGGGATCGGCGGCAATGGACTTGTCACAAGCCGCTGCTGCGTCATCCATATTGCCCATGTTGTACTGCGTGGCGCATAAGTTGAAGTATGCAGTGCCTGGATTGCTGTCCAGGGCTGCCGCTTTTTCGAAGGCCGCGACGGCGTCGGTGTTCCTGCGCAGCTTGATATAAGCGTTGCCTTGGTTCGTCAGCATCTGACCAAGCGCCGCTTTGGTTCTGGCGGGATCTTCCCTGGGGGCAGTGACTTTCCGGGCCAATTGGATGCCTTTGTCTAATGTCTGCAGGGCATCCTCGTACTTGCCCAGATTGATTTGCACAGCGCCCAGGTTGGCGTAGAACTCATATCGGTTGGGCTCCATCTGGATGAGCTGCATGAGACCACTCGCTGCTTCCTGGTAGTTTTTGACCTGCATGGCAGCCTGCACCTGGGCAATAAGGGCATTCTCGTTCAGCGCCTTGGCCCTCTGCTCTTTGAGAGCTTCCACTTGCGCTTCCGTCAACTTTGGCGGTTCGGTCTTTTGACCGTCCGGCTTGCCGCTGGTCTGTGAAGTTTGGGCGCACAGTTCCACGCTGCAGAATGCTGAGAGCAGGAGTGCCAGCGTCATGAGGACCAAGGGCTTCTTCATCGGCTCGATGTCTCCTTTAAGATCGCGGCGTCTTTCGCGAAATCTTCAAACATGTGCCATTGCCAGCCCTATTTGCTCACCTGTTGCAACATGGCTTTGACTTCGCCCACGTGTTCACCGGTGGGTGCAAGCTCCAGGTACTTGTTCAAGGATTCCGTGGTGCCCGGGGGTACCGTGAACTTTCCGTTTTCAGCTTTGCCGGTGCCGTACAGGACTTTGCCTTTCAAGTAATACCCGTTGGCCTGGGCTGGATCAGCGGCAATGGATTTGTCGCAAGCCGCGATCGCGCCCGGAAAATCACGCCGGTTGTACAGGACACTGCACAAGTTGTAGTAGACAAGGGCGGGAGTGGGACTGGTCCCTGCCGCTCGGGCATAGAGCTCGGCCGCCTTGACTTGATTTTCCAGACTGAAATAAGCGTTGCCTTCGGCGGTCATCATCTGCCCGATCCCCGCCTTGGCTTTGGCCGGGTCCGAAAATGGATTCTTGGGATCGTTCGGCGCTTTTCCTGACGCATAGATTTGGGCCAGAGGAATGGCTTTCTCATATGTGTCGATTGCCTCTTTGTATTTATTCTGACGGCCCTGCACGTCGCCCAGGGCCTTAAAGAACTCCCAACGCGTGGTATTGGGCGCGGCGGCGATCAACTGCGTCAGGGCGGTTTCAGCGTCCTGCCACTTCTGCTCCTGCATCGCGTTCTGGGCCTGTGTGATCAACAGATTCAGTCCCAGAAGCTTGTCATTATCGGCCTTCATTTTTGCGATTTCTTCTTTGGTCAGCTTCTTGCCGCCGACGGGCCCGCCTACGGGTGATCCGGCTACGCCATGGCTGGCCTCAGGCTTATCCAAATCAATATCAAAGTCATCAACATTGTTGGCATCTACCCGATAACGCTCGTTGGTGTACAAAACTTCACCAGCGGGGCCAAAGATTTCGATCCTGTAGAGATCAGGAAGCATGCCAGTCAGAAAATATTCTCCCTTGGCATCCGTGTGGGTTCTGTATTCGTGGCCACTATCGATATTGGTGAGTAGCACCTGCGCCTTCGGCACCGGTTCTTTGGTCCGCGTGATCCTACCTCGAATTGCTCCCGTGACGGCTTGCGATGACGCAGGAATGGTGGTCAGAGCAAACAGCACGATTAGCGCGCAGGCGAGAATACATTGTCTCTTCATGGTTACGGACCTCACTTTGGGAGCCAGTAAAAAGGCATGGATAAATTTGGCCGAATTATAACCTCGGGGGACAGTTTTCCGGAACGAGTCACAACGGCATCCGCGGAAGCGTTCCCCTTCAGGCTGGGCTACTTCTTTGGTGGTTTCTTTTCCTTGTAGTTGGTCTCAATCTTGGAGCCCGTGTACTCCAGCATTTGCTTTACTTCAAGGGCATGCTTGCCGTCGGGAGCCAGCTCAAGATACTTGTTGAAGGCCTCCACGGTACCAGGCGCCGTGACCACTTTGCCGTCTTTATCCAGCGTGCTTGCTCCCAGCAACAACGACCCCTTGATGAAGTAGGCATCGGCCCGGTTCGGATCCATGGCAATGGCCTTATCGCAGGCGACCAACGCCCCTTCGTTATTGCCGGTGTTGTACTGGGTGGCACAAATGTTGAAATAGGCGTTTCCCTTGTCGGTAGACAATTCGGCGGCGCGGCTGTACGCGGCGATGGCTTCCGGGTTCTTCTTGAGCTTCAGATAAATGTCGCCCTCGAAGATGTACATATCGCCCGCCGCCTTGGACGCATCAGTCTTGCCCTGGCCGGCGGCGGCCTGGGCCATGGGAATGGCTTTTTCAAAGGTCGCGAGGGCCTCGTCGTTCTTTCCCTGCTTCATTTGAGCATTACCGAGGGCCTGCAAGAAGTCCCAGCGAGTCGGCTCCATCGTAATCAGTTGCAGCAGGATGGGTTCGGCAGCGGCCCAGTTCTGGGCCTGCATGGCGGGATTAAGCTGGTTGATGAGCGCGTTCGAGCCCGCGGCTTTCTGGTTGCTCGCTTTGATCAGCTCTGTCTGCTTAGCCAGTTCTGCGTTCTGCGCCTCTTGTTCCTTAGTCAGCTTGCCGGTACCCGTGCCCGACTGGGCCGTTGAGCCATTGTTTCCCAGGACGGCGGCGTCGGGGTTGGCAATATCGATAACAAACGTATCGATCACTCCCTGTTCGTTGCTGATGTTGATGTTACCTTTCTTGAACTTGCTTTGGCCGGCAGGATCGAAGACTTCAATCGTGTAGAAGCCGCGTGGCAGCCCGATCATGGAGAACTCCCCGGTCTTGCTGGTCTTCTCCTTGGATTGCCGGCCTGTGTCCTGCTGCGTCAACACAACTTGAGCGCCGACCAACGGCTTGCCGCCATCCGATATTTTCCCGTTGGCCCTTACTAACACAGTTTGCGACCAGGCGGGCACTGCGCCGAGCGCAAACAGCAGCAATACCAGCGCTGCAAAGATTAATTTTGTTTTCATTGTGGTCAAAGCCTCCGGCTCAACATTCAAAAAATCTAAACTCGCGAACTGACTGCCTGCTCCATGTAGGGGACCGGATCGGTGGCGCCGGCATCGGCAAACGCCCGCAGGCGCAACACGCAGCTTTCGCACACGCCGCATCCTCTATCTTCCCGACTGTAGCACGACCAGGTCAAATCAAAGGGCGCCCCCAGGGCCAGCCCTGCTTTCACAATTTCCGCCTTCCGCATGGCGATCAGCGGCGTGACAATTTCAATCTTGCCTTCCCGCGTGCCCACCTTAATTGCTTCGTTGAAGGCCCGGTAATAAGCCGGACGGCAGTCAGGATATCCCGAACTATCTTGTTCCACGGCGCCTATGTACACCGACGTGGCGTCCAGCACCTCAGCCCAGCTTACCGCCGCCGCCAGAAAATGTGCGTTGCGAAACGGCACGTAGGTAATGGGTACAGCGCCGGCGCCGATCTCTACTGTTTCGCCGGCTTCAGGCACCTGGATGTTCCTGTCGGTAAGCGCTGAACCACCAATTGTACTCAAGGACTCATTCCGCAGCACCAGCCGCATTTCAATTTCCAGACGGTCGCAAATGCGTTCAAATGCGTCCCGTTCTTTCTCTTGCGTTCGCTGGCCGTAGCTGATGTGCAGGGCCGCGGCGTCGGTATCCCGCACGGCCAGAGCGGCGCAGACGCATGAGTCCATGCCTCCGCTCAACAGCACCACCGAGCGTGGTTTCAAACCGGCCAAAGTGGCTCCCTCTGGAAAATGGATTTCTTACATGTTCTGATGATCACGGCAACAAAATAGGTGCCCACGATCGCAGCCAGCCATCCGGAATTATCTCAAAACTTTCTGCCACCATACGGGTTAAGCGCAGAATCGAAAGCTCGCTCGCTTCCCGTGAAAACTAAACGCCTTTTGTCGCCGGCGGCCAGATGAACTTGTGCATTTGCAGGCCCAGACGCACATTCAGCTTGTCCTGCAAAATCCATTCCGTCAGAACGCGCGGGTCAAGTTCACAATTCGAAGTATCTCGCTCGGTGCTCGGGACCTTGGCGAACACAGGCGAGAAAATCACGCCACCGGTGTTCGTTTCCAGATCGTGCTCGCGCGTAAAGTCGCGGGCAAACTCATAATCCTGTCGGCCGGACAGCACAAATTTAACTTCGTCGCGCGACGTCAGCGTTTGCAAATTCGCCAGATGAAAAGTTCCGCCTTCACCCGATCCCGGACACTTCACATCCACAATCTTGTGCACCGCTGCGGGAACCCGCTCCAGCGGACGCTCGCCGCTGGTTTCCAACAGCAGCGTATAGCCTTGTGCGATCAATCGTTCCATAAGCGGCAACAGCTCGCGCTCCTGCAACATGGGCTCGCCGCCGGTGAATTCCACTAACCCTGACGGCGACAGGCTGAGCACTTCCCTTTCCACCTCTTCCGCGGACATTTTCTTTCCACCCGTGAACGTGTACTCGCTGTCGCACCATGTGCAACGCAGATTACAGGCCGTGAGCCGCACAAACGTGCAGGGCATCCCGGCGAAGGACGATTCACCCTGGATCGACCGGTAAATTTCAGTGATCTGCATGGGAAGAGCAATGAGCAGTTAGCAAATGGCAATTGGCCAAATCAAGAACCTTACCGCGGATTTCACGGATGAACGCGGATTGAACAACCAACACGACTTTTACTCCGAATATCTTGCCGTCGTCGTGTCCGTTTCCCAGACCGTGACATCCTGCACCGTGACGCGCCCGTTCGTCAGGGTGCTCAGACGCGTGTTCGTCTGGTCGTAGAAATATTTCGCCAGATTTTCCGCCGAAGGATTCAGCTCGATGAACGGCTCCACATCATTGAGCATCTGATGGTCCAGCCGCTCGATTACGTGCTTCATTACGTCCTTCAGGTCTTTGAAGTCGAGCAGCAGGCCGGCCTTATCGAGCTCGCCGCCACGCAACGTGACCCGGACCTTGTAATTGTGTCCGTGCGGGTTCTCGCATTTCCCTTTGTAATTGCGCAGGTAGTGCCCCGCCGCAAATGAGTCTTCCACAGTGACTTCGTACATCCATTTCCCCTTGAAAAACCAGTACTTAGTAATTAGCTCTTGGCCTTTAGCTTTTGTCTCGTTGCGCCAGCGTTACTCTCCGCCAACATCCAGGCGACTCCGGCCACTTGCCAATTGCTGCTTTTACCATTGTACTTGCCATGAACCCTCAGTTTGAGACAGTTAGCTCGTCTGCCCTAAATTCCCTTAGCAGGGGAAAATACCGCGCATCCCAATGCCTCCGGTTTTCCGATCCCGGCGATCACGAGAATAAAACGGCCGCAACTGCCTGATTCTACGAGTATTGTGTTGGCTACTTTGGTTTCGCTTAGCGCAATAAACAAGTTGCTTTCCCCAATAGAAAGCTCTATGTTACGGCTGTGCTCTTCCCTCGGGAGGGCAGCACGGAGTTAAATGATGGCATCCGCAGATTCTATGAATGAACCCGTTGCTAGCCGAAGGCTAGAGCTTCTACGCTCAGCTCCCATGAATTGCTGGATCGCGCTGTCTGCCGACGAGAGCCGCATTGTTGCGACCGGAAACACTTTCACGGAGGCCGATGAGGCTGCTAAAAAAACCGGGGAGGAAGGGTATTTTTTGACTAAGACGCCCGACTCCTGGCTGCCAAGAGCAATGCGCACAATTTGAAATACAAATATAAGTAGTTTCCTCTTCCGGACGGCAATTTCGATTGGGTGGCAGTTCTACTCGTCCAGGTAAGCAGAGGCTCCAAAACTACCACGCCGTTTGAGGCGCTCATTGACTCGGGAGCCACCAACTGCCTGTTCCACGCCGATGTGGCGGCAGCAGTGGGAATTACAGATTTTAGAACAGGCGAGCGCTCAACGACTGGCGGCGTGGTCAGTGGGTCGAGGATGGATTTGTACGCTCACGAAAGTACGGCTTCATGTTGGCACGGACAATTTCAAGATCATCGGTCACTTTTCAGACCAATTGCCAATTCCCTGCCTATTGGGACGACGTGGTTTTTTCGACAAATACATTGTCACCTTCGATCCAACAGAAACAAACCCTGGCTTTGAATTAACCCGAGTCCATAGGACTTAAATTCCAACCGCGCCACCGATTTTCGGTAGTGGGTCAGTTTCAATTTCCACAGGGGTCGCGGGCTATGGCGGGAACTGGCGGGATGTGGCAGGATAACAGTCATGACCGTAGGCAAGGGAAAACGCCCCCGCGATCCGAACCAGCTCGCAAAGTGGATTGTAGATCAATCCACCGGCGATAATCCCGCACCGGAGACGCGTCCTGTAAAGCCTCCTGTTTCTCCTGCCGAACTCTCTCAGCGCATGGCCGCTCTTGGGCGTAGGGGCGGTCAGATCGGCGGCAAGCGCCGTCTCAAGACCATGACCAAGGCGCAGCGTCAACGGATAGCAGCAAAGGCAGCTAGGGCAAGATGGAAAAAGAAATCGTAGCGGAACATCAGTCCTGCCACGGAATTTTAGTGTTCGGCTCAAAGTACCGGATAACCCAAAATGCGATAGTTCCCCAAACCCCGTAAAGAAATAAACAGCCTCCTACAATCCCCAACATAATAAAAAACCCAGCGATTCGTCCAAGCGGAGAGAGTTTTATAAGCGCCTGTGCTATCCAGAGCGCACCACGCACAAGTGCAGCACAGATCGCCGTCGCGGTCACAACAGCCAGCAGAAAAATAAGTCTCTGCCGAAATGTCATTCTGGCTCGTTTCATGGAACTCCTGCGGATTTAGCTTTATCCACAGCGGCCTTTTTCAGATCGGCAAGACGGCAAAGGGCCATCGTGAGCAGGTAGACGCAGGGGAAGTAAATGACTATCCAAAATATGAACACGGGCAAAACGAAAACCCAGAGGATTCCCCCGAGTGCCCAAAGACTCCACTTCCGGGCTAACGCCTCGTCCCAGGTACATTTATGCCGTCGTGATGACGCGAGACCAATCGTGGCGATGGTCAGGAGGACTTTCAGGAGAACAATTAATACTGCTATATCGTGCGGAGTCATTCGCGCCCTCCGTGGGAACATTCCCACACACGGCGGGAATGATATGCCCATGATGGGAGGATGTCCAGAGGCCGCACACCGAATACTCTCTCAAAGAAACTCGGGCAGCGCGTGAAATCTCTACGCGAAAAGAAGGGCTGGACTCAAGCAGATATGGCCGAGCATTTGGGCATGGAGCGCGGGCAGATTTCAGAGATCGAGCACGGACGACGGGCGATCACTCTGCCGACTTTGGAAACCGTTGCTACTGGATTGAATACAACGATGTCTATGTTGCTGAAGGGATTATAATCGGGGTATGAAAAGAGAATTGAATTACGAAGAGGAACGCCGCACGTCGGTTCATCTGATGGACATACTGAAGAAGAACACATTATTTCTTACGGTGGGTCAGATGTGCCGCTCATCGGCGGTCGTCTTGGGTTTCGATTCGCCGTCGTTCGTTAGATCGTTTCTGAATCAGTGGGCGTTTGCGCTGAACAGGGCACGATTGGAGAACGGCGAAATCGCTTATCACTGGAAATAGAAAAGCCCCGATTGGCGTCGGAGCTTCGGTCTGCGTCGAGACACACAGATCATAACATAGAGAGGTGTGTCTAATGTGGTCCATTCCTCCGAGCGTCTACAAATGGAGAGAACATATTATTCGGAAATTTTCCGAATTGTCGTTTCAAGATAGCGACGAATCGCAGCATTTGCCTCCGCGTCTTCCTGTGCAAACATTTGAAGAGCCTTTATCCCCTCTTCGGTCAGAGGCTGGTTTGCTGGAAGAAGGCAGTATTCGAGAGCGTTGATTCTCGTCTCGATATGTAGCAGTACGGAGATAAGGTCAGAGCGAAGTTGCTCAAGCGAAGTTTGGTCCATACAGTCTCCTTTGGAATCACTTTCCTATTGACATGCTAAAGCGAAACTGATAAAAGAGTCAATATGAATTGTCTTGATTCTTCTGCCCGTTCCCGCATCGTCAGTTGCCTTGTTGAGGGCTGCTCTATCCGTGCCACGTCCCGGATGACAGGGGCTTCCAAGAACACGATTGTTAGACTGCTAGCTGACTTGGGCTGCGCTTGCGCCGCGCATCACAACCGCTATGTGCGGAACCTCAAAGTACGCCGTTTACAGGCTGATGAGATTTGGTCTTTCGTGGGAGCTAAAGCAAAGAACGTCAGACTCGAAAAGAAACAAGAGGGTTGGGGCGATGTTTGGACTTGGGTAGGAATCGACGCGGATACAAAACTGGTTCTCTCTTATCTCGTAGGCGGGAGAGACGGCGGGTGGGCGAAAGAGTTTATGAACGATTGCGCCAGCCGAATCAAGAACCGCGTCCAGATCACCACGGACGGACACAAGGCTTATCTTGAAGCAGTGGAAGATGCGTTCGGTGCTGATATTGATTACGCGCAACTGCAAAAACTTTACGGCGCTCCGTCTCAAGAGGAACAGAGAAAGTATTCTCCGGCCCGCTGCATCGGCTGTGACATGAAAGTCGTGAGCGGCGACCCTGACCCCGCACACGTGAGCACGAGCTACGTCGAGAGACAAAATCTCACGATGCGGATGTCCATGCGGAGATTCACGCGGCTTACAAATGCCTTCTCTAAGAAAGTGGACAACCACCGTCACATGGTCGCCCTGCATTACATGTATTACAACTTTTGCAGAGTGCATCAGACGTTGAGGGTTTCGCCAGCGATGGAATCAAAGCTGACCGATCACGTTTGGACAATCGGGGAACTGATTGCATTACTGCCAAAGCCTACCGTGTCGGCTTCCCAAATCGAAAAGAACGTGATGGCTAAGGCTCTGGCTGCTCAGGCGAAGGTATAGAGCGACGAACCATCGAAAACATTAATTCAGCCTCGTCTCCGCGAGGCAATGCTTTGGCTCTGTCTCTCAGTCTTTGGAGATGCTTAACCAGAATCCCTACACGGCTCTTGAACGTACTGTCTTGAATTCTCTTATCAATCGCGCATATCAGGGCGTCTCCTAAATGTCGGTTGATACCGTCAAAGAATTCGCCTTCAAGATCGGGACGGATAATTGTGGTATGGATGTGCTCTTTGCCCTCCGGTATGGTGCAGACGTGCGTTTCTCCTCCGCAGTCTCGCACGGTTCTTTTTGTCTCGGTGAGGATTTCTTTTGCGAGTACCTGGGTCACACTCCAATCATCGACGCCATCATAGAGCCAAGTCGCTAAGCCGTTTGCTGTTTCCGAACCGATACCGACAAAGACAGACATGCGGCACATGGATACCGACGTTTCGGAAACTTTCCATAGCCGGACTTTCCCGCTTGGAATTCTCGCAGCAACGATGAGTAAGACTTGTGGTGTGTTGGGATCGCCAGGGGGCCAAAATGGGGTGATGTGGTCCCGGTAGACTTCCAGAATTACGCCCTTGATGAGTTTCCGAATGTCGGTAAATGTACTCTTGCATTCCTGAAATCCTTCTTCCAGAAGATCAGCGGCCATCCGCAGGTAATCGGTAGCGCCCGCACCAGTGACCACCAACCGAGCGCCGTCCTTTTTGCTAATCTCTATGATCTTGTTGTCGTCGAATTTTGCGGTTGAGCCGGTATGCTGAGAGTCGGCGCAAATGACAGCGCCATCGTTGCAGACAAACCCCGCAGCGATTGTCATGGATTTTCCTCCGGGTAGCCGCTCCCGTTTACGAGGAAGGCACATTAAGGGCCTACGGCAGGGAGAGGGCTTAGGGCGGTTCATCTTACACCCCCGCCTGTGGAAAACGAAACTGACCCACTACCCGATTTTCTGCTTCCTTCCTGCCTTTAACTGAATCCTATACACTTTCGTACGGACTCTCGCGGGACGCCTAATCCCTTAAAGAGGAAAGGTGGAGAGAAAATGAACATTTATTCGGACATAACCAAGACCATCGGCCGCACGCCGCTGGTTCGGCTTAACAAACTTACCGCTGGGCTGCCGGGAACGGTGGTGGCCAAGATGGAGGGGTTCAATCCCTGCCACAGCGTGAAAGACCGTATCGGCGTCAGCATGATTGATGAAGCCGAGAAAGCGGGAAAAATCACGCCCGGCAAGACTGTGCTGATTGAGCCCACCAGCGGCAATACCGGCATTGGGATGGCCTTTGCCGCCGCGGCCCGGGGCTATCGGCTGATTCTGACCATGCCGGAGACCATGAGCCTGGAACGCCGCGTGGTGCTGCTGGCCATGGGCGCCGAGATCATTCTTACGCCGGGACCCAAGGGCGTGAAGGGCGCCATCACGCTGGCCAACAAGATGGTGAAGGAAATCCCCAACGCCGTGATTCTCCAGCAGTTTTCCAATCCGGCCAATCCCAAGATCCATCGCGAGACCACCGGCCCGGAAATCTGGAATGACACCGACGGCAAAGTCGACTTTCTTGTCTCCGGCGTGGGCACGGGCGGCACGCTGACCGGCGTTGGCGAATACATCAAGCCGAAGAAGCCGTCATTCAAAATCGTAGCGGTTGAGCCCGCCGACTCGCCTGTGCTCTCCGGCGGCAAGCCGGGGCCGCAGAAAATCCAGGGACTCGGCGCCGGATTTGCCCCGGAAATCCTGCGTCTGGACATGATTGACGAAATCATGACTGCAACCACGGAAGAGTCGGTCACCACGGCGCGGCGCATGGCGAAAGAAGAAGGCATCATGATTGGCATTTCCGGAGGCGCAGCCGTGGCCCAGGCGCTCAAAGTCGCCGCGCGCGAAGAAAATGCCGGCAAGCTGATTGTGGTGGTCATCCCGGACTTCGGTGAGCGCTACTTGAGCACGTTCCTGTTTGAAGATCTGCGCAATCAGGCCACGCAACTGCCTACACAAGACATAGAACTGGAACCAACGCTGGTGGTGAAGACCTTCCTGTAAGCAAACAGCGTGAATCAGTGCTGGGCGGGACCGGAAATATGAAAAGAATATGCGTTTTCTGCGGCTCGTCCTTTGGCGCGCGCCCGGCTTACCGACAGGCCGCACAGCGGCTGGGCGAATTGCTGGCGGAGAACGGCGTGGGGCTGGTGTTTGGCGGCGGCTGCGTCGGCTTGATGGGCGCCGTGGCCGATGCCGCACTGGCCAAAGGCGGCGAGGTGATTGGAGTGATTCCCGAATCGCTGGTACGCCGCGAAATTGGCCATCGCGGTGTGACCAAACTGCATGTGGTCGAGACCATGCATCAGCGCAAGGCGCTCATGGCCGACCTTTCCGACGCGTTCATCGCCCTGCCCGGCGGTTACGGAACGCTCGAAGAAATCTGCGAGGCCGTCACCTGGTCCCAGCTGGGCATTCAACAGAAACCCTGCGGGCTGCTGAACATCGAGCGATATTGGGACGGCCTTCTGACTTTTCTCGACCACGCGGTGGATGAGGAATTTGTGCGCAAGGAAAACGGCCAGTTGGTCCTGGTGGCAACCACGCCCGAACGAATGCTGGAACGACTTCTGGCCTGGACGCCGCCACCGCACATTGAAAAATGGCTGGGTCCGGCAAAGCGATAAGATTGTTCGCAACGCGGCAACGAACGCGAATGCACGGGAGGGGTTGAATGCGAGACGCTGAGCTGCTGGGTTTTGCTGCCGGTGCAATGACTACGATTTCGTTTGTCCCGCAGGTAATCAAAGCCTGGCGTACGCGGCGTTGTGAAGACCTCTCCTGGGGCATGCTGCTGAGTTTTACCGCCGGGGTCGTCTTATGGCTGGCGTATGGATTGGCCCAGCATGAAGCCCCGATTATCGCTACGAACGCCGTCACGCTGGTGCTGGTGTTGATGCTGATCGCCATGAAAGTGCGTTTCGCGTCACGATGAGCCGCCGCAAATATACAGAACCGACCCTATGAATTTTTCCATCATTCAGGATTCGTTCGCCATCTGCAAACTGGCCCCGGATTCGGCCATTCCCGATTGGGCGCTGACTGGAATATTTCATTCCGTAACGCGAACTTCGGCTGAGCTTTCCATCATCTGCCCGGCGACCAACGTTCCCGATGCAGTGACGGCCGAGCGCGGGTTCTACGGCTTGCAACTGGAAGGGCCGTTTGATTTTCAGGCGATTGGAATTCTCGAGTCGTTTCTGGCGCCGCTCGCGCAGGCTGGTGTTCCGGCNNTCCACGTACGACACGGATTGCATTTTGATTCAGGACAAACACTGGGAAAAAGCGCTGTCCGCGCTGATTCAGGTCGGGCATCGTACGATCGGCTGAAAACAAGACCTTTGAAACACAGAGGAAAGGAGTAAGCAGAGGAGATTGCAGAGTCGGTAATTGCCAAAATCGCCGGGCGTTAGCAGCGAAAAACTCCGGTGATGAATGGCAGTGCTGGGCTATTACCAATCCTCTGTTTCCTCCTTTCCTCTGTGTTTCAAAGGTTTCGCCAATTATTTTATGAGCACGTCTGAAATCATTTTGCTTTTTTCCGCTGCAGTCGCCGGCGGCGCGGTGAACTCCGTTGCCGGAGGCGGCGGCTTCGTTGCGTTTCCCGCGTTGCTCTTTACCGGAATGCCGCCGATCAATGCCAACGCTACGGGCACCGTCGCGCTTTGGCCGGGAACGCTGGCTTCGACCGGAGCGTATCGCAAGGCACTGAGCAAGGCGCTGTTCAAGCGGCTGCTACCGCTGATTATCATCACGTTTACCGGAAGCCTGGCAGGCTCCATTCTGTTGTTGAAAACGCCGCAACTTACTTTTTTAAAGATGGTCCCGTGGCTGCTTCTGGGCGCCACTCTGTTGTTCAGCTTTGCCGGAAAGATCACAGCGTGGGCCAGCAAGCACCACGGCGGACGAGGTCCTTCAGGCTGGGCGGTGGCGGGCGTGACGGTGCTGCAAGCGTGCGTGGCCATTTATATCGGCTACTTCGGCGCCGGTGCGGGAATCGTGATGCTGGCCCTGCTCTCCATGATGAACATCGAGAGCATTCACAGCATGAACGGCCTGAAAACCATGCTGGCCACCTGCGGCAATGCGGTGGCCGTGGTGGTGTTTATCTTCGCGCACGCCGTGTACTGGCCGCAGGCGCTACTGATGATTGGCGGCTCCGTGCTGGGCGGCTACGGCGGGGCCCACTACGCGCAGAAGCTGAATCCCAAAACCATCCGCTATATCGTGATTGCGATTGGCGGCGCGATGACTGTTTATTTCTTTTGGAAGACGCGTGGGATGTAGCGTTTTGCCGCGTAGCTAAGTTAATATTCTCGACGCTCTTATCCCGTTCTACGGAGCAGCGCATGCAGCCACCAGTGCCTTTGCAGATCGAGCCGGCTACAAGGCCGGAAACGCCAACGGAAGCGCCGCCGCCCCGGTGGAGCTTTTTTACCCGCATAGGCTTTCGGTTCGCGTTTGCTTACTTCATACCGTTTTGCTTTCCGTTTCTACTGGGTCTGGTCACGCCGTTTTTCGACTATCCGTCCACAAAGTATCAGGCAATGTGGAACAAGATTATTCCCTGGGTCGGGAAACACGTGTTGCGCATCAGCTACGCCTTCAATACCGACACTACGGGCAGCGGTGACAAGACCGCAAACTACATTCAGATTTTCTGCCTTCTCTTGCTGGCGGTGATCGTTACGCTGATCTGGTCGGTGCTCGATCGCAAGCGCGAGAACTACGCAACGCTCAATCGCTGGTTGCGCTTGTGCGTGCGGCTGGCTCTTGCCATCACGTTGCTGGAATACGGGGCCTATAAGGTAATTCCGTCGCAATTTCCTTCGCCCTATCTGCGCAGATTGGTCCAGCCCTACGGCGAATCGTCACCCATGGGCATTTTGTGGACTTTTATGGGGGCCTCCAAGGCATACACAATTTTTGCCGGGGCCGTCGAGACCGTCGGCGGATTGCTGCTGCTTTTTCCGCGGCTGACGACGCTGGGCGCGATGATGGCCGTTCTCTCCATGGGCAATGTCGTCATGCTGAATATGAGTTACGACGTTCCGGTCAAACTTTACTCGATCCACTATCTGGTGATGGCTGGGTTGCTGCTGCTGCCTGACCTGCGCCGGCTCATGGACGTGTTTGTCTTTCATCGCCCCACTCAGCTGCCACTTGAGCCGCCTTTTTTCCGGCGAAAATGGCTGAGCCGTGGATTTGTCGCGTTGCTTGCGGTGCTGGGACTGGTGACTTTCGGCCAGGCCTTGTACGGCTCCTACCAGCAGAACAAATTCTTCTCCACGCGGCCGGAGTTGGTGTACGGAATCTGGACCGTCGACGAGTTTTCCTTGGACGGCGAAGTGCGTCCACCGTTGCTGACGGACAGTCTCCGCTGGCAGCGTGTGGCGTTTGACATCAACTCGGCCATGAGTTGGCAGGACATGAACGGCAAATGGCTTACGTATACCTTGAAAATGGACCCCAAGAAAAAAATGCTGTCTCTCGCCAAACGAACCGACCCAAAATGGAAATCCGAACTGGCGTTCGCCAAACCCGCGGAAGACGCCATGGTGCTGGATGGACAACTCGACGGCAAGCCACTGCACGTGAAATTGCATCGCGTAGACGAGAAGACAATGCTTTTGAACGGCCGGGGGTTCCACTGGGTCAACGAGGTACCGTTCAACCGTTGAGAGATGATTGGCGCTCAGCCCACTACGGCAGATGCCGAATCCAAAGACCGTCCGTTATATGGTGATGGTGATTGCAATTGGCAACGCTATGACTGTGTATTTCTTCTGGAAGATGCGCGGGATGTGAGGTAGCATTTCGCTCTTGAAGGGAATCATGAGAAAGCATCTGCCTAGAAGTGTTGTTGTTCTTGTGTTTTGCGCCGTTGCGGCGTTTGGCCAGCAGTCTGACTGGAAAGACTATGCGTACCCCGAGGACGGGTTCGCGATTTCTGCCCCTGTCAAGCCGACCCTGCAAAAAGAACTCGTGGACACAGACGCTGGCAAGGTGGAAATGCATGTGTACTATGTTGATCTCGGCGAGATGTCGGGATTCTCGATCAGCGTATACGATTTCAGTAAATTTGGAGCTCTCCCAGTCAAGGATCTGCTGCAAGGAGTCAAGAATGGAGATGTGGCAGGTGTCAAAGGTACCATTGTTTCCGAGAAGGAGATTTCTCTCGATGGCGCTCCAGGAATTGAATACGAGATCAAAGAACCTGATGGTCACAGTCGGGTCCGCTGCTACTACGTGCGGGGGAAGATTATCGTGACGATGTCCATTGCCAACACGGCCTTGCCGTTTCATTCAGCTACGACCCGTCTTTTTGACTCGCTAAGGTTCCTGAAACCGGAAAAGTAAAGATTGCACTTGTTACGATGAGCGCAGGCCGCCCCCGTTTGACCATAACCCTGCTATCGCGTTAAAATTGCAGGGTTTGCCGGTACTTTCGGTTCCTGCCTGTGTGAGCAAGACTGTCAGCAAACCGTAGCGTTTCAGCAATCCTAAAGTCCACGCAAGTCCTTTCCGGCTAACCACTTGGAAGGGGCATTGGAGAGAGTTATGTACGCGGTGATTCGCGCCGGGGGCAAGCAGTATCGTGTCGCTCCGGGAGATATAGTACGAGTTGAGAAGCTGCCTGAAGGTCATGGCGAGTCCGTTACGTTCAGCGACGTTGTCGCCGTGTCGGGCGAAGCCGGCTCCTTTGGCGCGGTGAAAGATGCCGTGGTCAGCGCTGAGGTCGTGGAAATCGGTCGCGCGGACAAGATTCTGGTCTTCCACTTCAAGCGCAAAAAGCAGTACAAAAAGATTTACGGCCACCGCCAGCCGTTCACGGCGGTCCGCATTACAGAAATCGCTTTTGACGGCCAGAGCTTCAAAGCTCCCGACTTGCCGAAGCGCAAAAAGAAAGCCGCGCCACCGGACAGTGAAGGCGGCGAAAAGCACGCAGCGCACAAAGGCAAGCCCGCGCACAAAAAGGCGGCAGTGAGAAAGCCGAAAGCGGCCAAGAAACACGAAGCCAAAAAGACCGCGAAAGCCAAGAAGAAGAAATAATAACGAGCGGGCTTCGGGGCTTCGGTCCCGCGGCAACTTGAATACTGAATCAATAAAGATCAAGCAAAGAAGGATCTGGCATGGCACATAAAAAAGGACTAGGCAGTTCAAGAAACGGGCGCGACTCCAACGCCCAACGGCTGGGCGTCAAGGCATTCGGCGGCCAACTGGTTCACGGCGGCACAATCATTGTGCGTCAGCGCGGCACACCGATTAAGCCGGGCGTAAATGTGGGCCGCGGCAAAGACGATACCTTGTTCGCCAAAGTCACCGGCGTGATCAAGTTCGTGGACAGAGGCAACGCCGGACGGTACGTCATGGTCGAAGCGTCCACCGAAGCAGCCAAAGCCTAACGACAGCACTGGCGCAGCGCGGCACTAAGCGGCGGCACTCCCTGAACATAATCAACGACGGATCAGCCCTTCTCTGGTTTCCTGAGCAACTGGCTGAAATTGCCTGCACTGAGTGTGGGTTTCCCCGGTGCCAATTGTTAACGGATCGCGACGGAGTGATTGGCCCGTCCTGCCGCCAGGAAGCAGACAGCCAGTATGGCAAAGGTAGCAACCGGTCCCCAGGCAAACTGGTTGTAAACGCCCGAAAGTGCGCCCCACACGGCGACAACAGCGGCGAGAGCATTGGTCGCGATGAATCCCATGACCATTGCGTCACGAGACTTTGAAGGTTCGGCATTGCGGCCGATCCACGCCATCACGGCAGGACCGCCAAATAACGCTCCCGTCAAGCGAAGGAGCAGCGTTGCCTGCGGGTCGGCTTGGGCGCCGTAGAGCTTGATCCAAAAAGCTGGAAAAAGCAGCAAGCCCAAACAAAAAATCACTGCGACCACCGCATAGATTGACAATAGGGTCTTGAGTTGCATGATTCCCTCCTGGACGTATGGTCTGTCAGTCATCATCGTAGCACCGCTAACCGGGACATCTGAGTGCTGACTCAAAAACACCTTGGTGACAGAGGTGCTAGGCCAACCGTGTCGCTCTGGCGCGCGAATAAATACTTATTCCCGTGATTCCACTTTATCTGGCGCTGCGAAGGCCGTAACCGTGTGGACGAAAAGGAAATCAGCCCGCAGGTCCAAAGCGCCGTGGAAAAACTGTCGTGCAATCCACGAGCGACCAGGAAAGCCGCCGGAACGCTGTACAAAATTGGCGCTGTGGCAAACAAACCCCATAGGCTGGACGGTGTTGACGGACCCGGGTGCGCACGAGCAGAACATACGAAAACCCAGACTGCTCCGGCTATCGAGAACCCTGCCAGAACGCTGGCAGCTACTTTGAGGTTACTCTTCGCGAATCCATGATCCCGGTCCATGGTGGTGGTCCTCTGTAAATTGTACGCCGGAGAAAAACCGGGGACAACCATAATAGGAAAAGTCAAGGAGAGACGGAGGTCTCGCTGGCGGGTAAGGTCCAGGCTTCGGCTTCAGCCGTGCCGCAGACGTTAATTTTGAGTTGGGCTTTGACCATCCGCCTCACGATGAATCAAAGGCTCAATTTGATCTCAGGTGCGGCTGCAATCTCATATTTGCTTCACTCCAAGATGGGCCCAATCGTATTAACACGTCATCTTTGCCGAGATACTCATCCGAAGAGTCCTGGTGTGTCATTAACTTATTCGTTATCGAAACATCTTGTTCGGCCAATGCGATCAGAATATCCGCTTCTTCAATCCGCGCTCCGCGAAATTTCTTGCCTGCGATCTCAAGCTCTATATCTGGGCCGCGAGACGTAACGATCTCTCGTATCGGACTGTAGTAGGCATGCACAAATTCGTTACGAGTAATATCCAGAATTCTTGATCGGCTGTTTTTTTGAGGCTCGGGATCATCCATGCGGAAGCGAAGTCCATTTGTGGAGAAAAACGATTGGCTCGCAATTCGGAAGAGAGGAGCGATATTGTCTNNAGCGTTGTCTATTGAAATGATTTGTTCGGCTTGAGTTTTGGCTGTGTTCAACGCCCCACTATCAAATACGTTTGAACGCCCCTTTGCCTCAAAGACAAACCAATCACCGTTTGACGAGAGGCCGATGAAGTCCGGACGTGAAGCGCCTTGCCCCGCCGCGATCTGGTAATTCTGGCCGTACACAGCAAAGTGGAGGACTCTGGGCACGTCGAATAGCACCTCAGCGAAGAGCTTGGCAAGCGTCATTCCCAAGTAAAACGAAATCGAAGTCTTCTCAGAAGGATCTGACACTTCATAGGGAATCGTTTGAAGAAAACCACCGGAGCTTCCTTCACGCAAATACGCCCGCATCATCGATGCGCGATGTAATCGCTCAAGAGCAGAGTAAATTCCATAGGCATACTCATCCCCAGCAGCCTTTCCGGCCGTTATCGCGGCCCAAACGAGTTGAGCCCACGTAACTTCGATCTGTGCGTCCCCATTGAGTTGTGTAAATGCTCCGGAGAAGTTGGTGGCAAGATAAGGAATCACAGGCATACACTTTTGTAACATTTTGTTCCGTAATCAATACATTCCTATTAGGACGAGAGCCACACCTGTGCCGGCGGTATTCCGATCCCCACAGCAGACGATAACCTATTTATTTCGGTCCGCAGGAACAGCGCCGGATCTTGCTTTTTGCAACTAAATATATTGTAATATTTATACAGTACTGTTATATTAGTTATACAAGGAGATTAAGCCAATGCCCAACACAACCGCAATTGTTGTATTCACCGCCAAAGATGTTGCACGCCTCTTACGGGAAGGCGGTACATCCTCGTGGCGTTTGGACCGTAATAACGCTCGCAAATGCGCTTACGCAGTCTGCACCCGGAATGCTCATGCTGATTGGGTTGAGGGACCAGAAGCTCACCACTCGGCCTTTTTGGTTGGCAAGGTCAAAGAAGTGGTTCCCTCTACCGAAGCGGAGGGGCGCTATCTCGTTCAGTTTGGTGAATACGCGCGAGTGAACATTCCCGACGTTTGGAAGGGCGATCGTAATCCGGTGAAGTACTCCACCATGGAGGAGCTTGGGATTGATCCCTCGACCCTGAAATGGGAACCGATGCCGGACCCAATCAAGCAGCCAAGCGCGCAAATAAATCCGCAGAAGACCGCTACGCCGCTGACGATGACTGAAGCGAAGAAGGGCCTAGCGCTTACTTTCGGAGTGGCACCAGATGCTATCGAGATCACCATTCGCGGATGAACGAGAATTTATGAGTCAATCGCGTCACGAACGGAGAAGCCAACACAAGCTTCAACGCAATATGGAGTGCCCTTGCGGAAGCGGCAAGAAGGTCAAGCATTGTTGCGGCGCACGGGATTCCAAATCGACGCTTGCACAAGAGTCTGCCCCGAAGACCATCTCGGCGTCGATCGAGATGATGGGGTTTCCCGGTGAGGCCGGTGACCTTCATGTCATCAACCAGTTCAAAGAGGGGGATTTGCGGAACGACGCGCCTCTGCCGGGTAGTCCTGGTCAATACATCGTCACCTTCCTCCTCCGCAGACCCGGATACAACCTTGTGCCTGAGGGTCAATATAGTTTTGCGACTGGCCTAGAGGGAGACTCGCATCTGGCAATCGCAAAACCAGCCTATGCGCCCCCGGGAAATCCTGATGCCGACATGATCAAGATTTATGGGCAGACTGAAGACGGCAAATTCATTTTCACCGGTCACCCCAATAAGCGTGGGTTTCTGGGAAAACTCGCCTCCGAATCCTTATCACGCGCTCAACCGCAATGACGCAGAACAAAAAGCATACAGGGCTTTAACGAGCAGCCTAAGTAACTGGGCCGTTCATCTCGACATCCCATTGGAGATCTGCCAGGTCGATACAACTGAGCTGGCCACGGGGAATACACAAATGAGTATTACCAACGCCTTTTGGGAGCCACCATTTGCAACCCTGCCCACCGCTGAGCTAAAGGTGGAGTTCAGAGGGTATGCGAGCCTTTACAGAGAGGCGCTCGGAAGTAGTAGCGCTGTTTATCGGTTCCTTTGCTTGTTCAAGATCATCGAAGGGCTTCGCGCGAAGCGGAAGAGACTCACGAGGGAAGCCAAAAGGACCGGTACAACCGTGGCCATTCCTGATGAAATACTGCCAACCGACACGGACGAGATCGGCACCTGGCTTAACGCGATATTTCCAGGCAAGCGGAAATGGGATGGCTTGGCATTGGCCTCAGCGGTTCCCCCGGAGGTGCGCGGCCAAAACATTTCGACCGTTATCGAGAAGATTCTGAATCCCATACGGGACACTGTGGCGCACGCTCTGTTGTCTAACAAGGGCGAACTAACGATGAGTGCTGATGAACTGCTCCATCTTCAGCAGGTTAACAAGTGGCTGTCGTTATTAAGGTGTATCGCGAGACGCATGTTGAAAAATGATTTCCCTGGTGAATACTTATCGTATCTTCGAGAGGACGGAAGCGTCGATGCTGGCAAATGGTGATTCGACGCAGTTCTATTGCAATCGCCTCCAATGGCAGGCAGAGGCGTACTCTTCGCGATCACTCAAGAACAAGCCCAACAGCTGCAGGCGGCCCGCGGTGATGACGCCTCCGTCCTGAACATGGTTCAGGAAGAAATCGAAGCCGCGTGGGACGCGGAACATCTGTGCGAGGAAAGCACTTAGCACTCAGCAATTAGCACTTAGCCAGCCGGGTCTGGTCTTGTATCAGGGCATCGGCTTTAGCCGTGCCGTCAAAGGTGCAAAAATTATTGGGCTTTAGCCCCTGCATGCTTTTGTTTCCCTGAAGTAGGCTGAGCAATAAGGAACTCGTCGGGGGTACGGGCCAATCCCGCCTTCACGGGATTTTGGTCAATGTAATCGCGATGTGCGAGGAAGCTTGCCCTATCGTCCACTCGCACTTCAGAGAAACCGCGTTGCCAGATTTCACCTGTGTAGCCCAATTCCTTTTGCAAACGAAATGAATAGCCGCCTTTGATCAACTGCATGGCTTTTTCAATGCTCATCGTGCCGTCGAGCGTCATGAGTACATGCACGTGATCGGGCATGACAACGAAATCGTGCAGAGTAAATTTTTTGGCGGCAACGTAGGAGCGTAGAACATCAATCATCAAATTCGCATGTCTCTCGGATTGCAGGAGCGCCCGGCCAATGCTCGTTTTCGTGGTGGCAAAGAAAGTGCGCGATGAGCTCAGGATTTCTCTCGAGTCCGCATTTCGTGAGGGTTTGGCCATATGCAGGGGCTAAAGCCCCAATATTTTATCTCAGCCCTTTATGGCACGGCTGAAGCCGGTGCCCTGATACAAACCTGTGCCTTCACACTCCTCGCTCGTGGGCGCAGTTTCGTATTCCACGGGCTTCGATCCTCTCGATGATGGGTCGTGCTTGGCCTCGATCCTCTTCGAGAAAGGGACACTTAATCGAGGTAAGGAAATGTGATTCGGCGGGACCGCTTGCTACCCTCGCGCTGTCCAATTCGTCTTACAATCAGAATCATGTCTTCCCGAACAAAGCGCGCTCTTAAGCTGGCCGGTCTGGGCGTAATCGCGCTCGCGATCCTTGCGCTAGGGACATTGTCATGGATAACCGGCTGGCAAGACGTGCGCGCCTGGGACAAGTGGCAACCGATTGAAGCACGCCAGCATTGTGACTCTGAGACGCTGATCGAGATAACGAGCAATGACGTGAAGCATTTTGCCCGTAAGGGATGTTCGTTTAGCTACGTCGTTAACGGTCACCTGTACATAAAGAAACAAGAGGACCGTGACGGGTTCGGTCCGGTTCTGGAAGAGATGCGGATCTACTACAAGAAAGATTCACCGGCAGAGATTGCGTTCGGTTGGTGTGGCAATCCGTACATGCACGCCCAAGGGAACGTCAGTGCTGGGCGGGTGTTGACCGGAATCGGATTAGCAGGGCTAGTTGGTGTCTTCTTTCTGACGCGACGTGCAAGTCGTCCATCGTCAGCCCTTCCTCAAGCGGCGCCCAGCGCTCAACGGTGAGCGAGAGCCCCAAAAAAATCTTGGCCGCGAATGCACGCGAACAACCGCGTCGAGCTTGGGAAAGTGGATTCCGAAACCGGATGGACTGATTTCAATTTCGTCGAGCTGAGAAGGCCTGGCATTTTCCAGTTCCTGGGCATCGCGCGGCGAAAAACTCAGAGTCAGCTTTGAAGCAAGGTTGATTACGATATGGCCGCTTTTGCGGTCGTAATGCGCGGAGACCGCCTTGGGGACCGCCTGTTGCAGCTCCCTGGCCGGCTGGTTCGCCAACTCGAAATTGTCATGCAACGCCATGAATCTCCTCCCATGCCCGGCAAAGCTCTTCCAAACCAACAAAGGACACGAAGGAACACAAAGATCAGGCAGGGCAGAATCTGGGTTCGACCTTCGTGTTCCTTTGTGCACTTCGTGGTTACGGGTTTTGGGTTCACTCTGGGCGTTCACAAACTGAGCTGAAATCCCTGTTTTCTGGCGCCAAAGTGGCGTAAAATAGGTTTTTGACAGCAGTTTCCTCCCGCTGGTATTAACCTCTGGAGTCCTGCCAGACATACTCGTCATCTAATTGGAAGCAATGACTTATTTTCGTCTAATTTTGCGATTTTTGGCTGCACAGCAGTTGCTGCCGGCGTGGGCTGCGACTGAAGCCGCGACCGAGCAAGAGGCGCTGATTGGTGGGCAGGCTGTATTTGAAGGCGTGATGATGCGGTCGCCTCATGCGTGGGGCATTGCCGTGCGCAAGGCCGCGGTTCCGGAAGGATCCAAGGAGTTGGGTGAGATTGTGGTCCACTCGGAGCCGCTGCACCGCCCTTCGGACAAGCACCACTGGATGGCCTGGCCGTTTATCCGCGGACTGGTCACGCTGGGGCAGGCGATGAAGCTGGGGTTTCGCGCTTCCAAGTTCTCGATCAATATTATGGTTGCTGCGCTGACTCCGGAAAAAAAGCAGAGCGACAAAATGCCGGAGATGAGCAAGTGGACAACGGCCATCACCATGATTTTTTCCATTGGATTCTTCATCGTGATGTACAAGCTGGTGCCGCTCACGGCCACGCAGGGACTCGCCAGCCACTTGCCGCTGCTGAGCAACAACATTCTTTTCAACCTGGTGGATGGCATCATCCGCCTGACGCTGTTTGTGCTGTTGATCTGGGGGCTTTCGCTCATGCCGGACATGCGCCGGCTGTTTGAATATCACGGCGCCGAGCACAAAACGGTTTTTGCCTATGAAGCGCAGCGCGATATTCCGAACGTGGAATTTACCCAGAAGTTTTCTACGTATCACCCGCGTTGCGGTACGAGTTTTCTGATGACCATCATGCTGATTTCGATTGTCATTTACGCTGCTGTGCCGGTGGCCGCTGCCGCACCTGGCGCGCACTTCTTCGGCAAAGCGTTCTGGCTGCGTTTTGGCATACGGATTCTGCTGCTGCCGGTGATTGCGTCGATTTCGTACGAAATGATCCGGTTTTCCGCGCAGCACGGCAAATCACTGTTTGCTCTGATGACGCGTCCCGGGCTCTGGCTGCAGCGAATCACCACCAAGCAGCCCGCCGACGACCAGGTAGAATGCGCCATCAAAGCGCTCGACGAAGCCATGATCCTGGAAAAGAAAAATGGCGGCGAACTGGTGATTGCATGAACCAGCAATTAGCAATTGGCACTTAGCAATTAGCCAAACCCTGTTTCATCTCGCACTTAGTAGTCTTCTACGCGCTGTGCGCCTTACTTGTTTGGCCAATTGCTAATTGCCATTTGCTTTACCGCTACAATAGAAGCGCGACCGAAGTGCATACATAACGCGGAACTTACGCGGAGTAAGAAATGTTCGAACGTTTAGACCAACTCGAAGCAAAATACGAGGAACTCAACCAGGCCCTGGCATCGCCGGAGCTGACTGGTGATTCGTCGAAGTACCAGAAGACCGCCAAGGCGCATAGCGACCTCTCGGACGTCGTGGAGAAGTATCGCGAGTTCAAGGACCTGCGGCGTGGCATTCAGGAGAGCAAGGCCATTCTGGCCGACGAAACTGACACTGAGATGCGTGCGTATGCGCAGGAAGAACTTGCTCGTCTGGAAGCACGCGTGGCTGGGATCGAGAACGAACTCAAAATCCTCTTGGTCCCCAAAGATCCCAACGACGCCAAAAACGTAGTGCTGGAAATCCGTGCCGGGACCGGCGGCGACGAAGCGACCCTATTTGCCGCTGAAATGTTTCGTATGTACAACCGCTATGCGGAATCGCAGCGCTGGAAGGTGGAAGTGCTATCCACGTCGGAATCAAGTGTAGGCGGGCTGAAGGAAGTGATCGCCATTATTGAAGGCCGCGGCGTTTTTTCCAAGCTGAAGTATGAGAGCGGCGTCCATCGCGTGCAGCGCGTGCCGGACACCGAGCAACAGGGCCGCGTGCATACGTCGGCGGTGACAGTCGCGATTTTGCCGGAAGCCGAGGACGTGGACATCAAGATCGAAGCGAAAGACCTGCGCATTGACACGTTTTGCTCCTCTGGTCCCGGCGGGCAGTCGGTGAATACGACCTATTCCGCGGTGCGCATCACCCACATTCCCACCAATACGGTCGTCAGCTGCCAGGACGAGAAGTCGCAGNNTCGCAGATCAAGAACCGCGAAAAAGGCATGCGCGTGCTGCGCTCCCGTCTGTATGAAATGGAGCTCGATAAAAAGAACCAGGCCATGGCCAAAGAACGCAAAGCCATGGTGGGCAGCGGCGATCGCAGCGAAAAAATCAGGACGTACAATTTTCCGCAAAACCGCATGACTGACCACCGCATTGGGCTCACGCTGCATCAGCTCTCCGAAGTCATGGAAGGCAAGCTGCAACCCGTGATTGACGCGCTCATCAGCCACTACCAGGCGGAAAAACTCCGCAATCCGCAAGACGGCGACGGAGCCGCCGGGGCCGTGGCGTAACGACAATTTCAACGTAGAGACGCGGCACTGCCGCGTCTAAATGTTTAAGCCGAGAACACTGTTTCGGGTCGAGTATGGAATTGAATCACTTCGCAACGACATCGGCAAATTGGAAGATGGGTACGGAGTTCACATCCTGGAGAGTGAGACGTGGCAGTGCCACGTCTCTACGCTGACATTCAACATTACACAGAAAGCATCGCAAGGCTTTGTGCCTACCGGAATTTATGCAGCTCAAGCAGGCAATTGACTCCGCGAACAAACTGTTCTTGCAAAACGACGTTCCCTCGCCCCGGTTGAATGCCGAGTTGCTGATGATGTTTGTGCTGGACCGCGATCGCGCGCATCTCTATGCTCATCCCGAACGCGAACTCACGCACGACGAAGAGTCACGCTACGCAGAAGTGACCACCGAGCGCACGCGCGGCTGTCCCACGCAGTACATCACCGGACATCAGGAATTTTGGGGACTCGACCTGATTGTTTCTCCCGCTGTCCTGATTCCGCGCCCGGAAACCGAGCACGCGGTGGAAACGGTGCTGGAGGTGGTGAAGGAGTATTACCGTGAGCATCCGAGGAAAATAAGAATTGTGGATGTTGGCACTGGTTCCGGTTGCATTGCTCTCGCCCTGGCCAGCGAACTAACTCAGGCGGAAATCCATGCCTGTGACATTTCGGAAGAAGCGCTGGAAGTTGCCCGCATCAATTCGATTCGGCTGGGACTGGGCGAGAGAGTGGGGTTTCGCAAGTCCGATTTGCTCGCCGCCTATGCAGGCGAGACGTTCGACTTTGTTGTCTCCAATCCGCCGTACGTTGGCGAATCGGAAGCGGACAAGGTACAGCGCCAGGTAAAGGAATTTGAACCGAAAGTTGCCGTCTTTTCCGGTCACGAAGGCATGGACATCTATCGCCGGCTGATTCCCCAGGCTTCTGCCGCTCTTAGACCCAGCGGATGGTTCGTGACCGAGATCGGCTTTTCCGCCGAAGAGAAAGTCAAACAGCTATTAGACGGTTGGTCCGACGTTCGAACAACGGCCGACTTGCAGGGAATTCCGAGAGTGATAGCGGCGAGGAAGAATTTGGTAAGTGGGTAATTTTCAAATGCGGAGACTTGGCGGACTACGATCAAATTACCCCATCAGCGATGAGTAAATTTCCACAAAGACAGTTTGATAAACTCAGCCATGTTCAATCGAAAGCCCGAACCCAAAGTTGTTGAACCCAAGGCCGCGCCCAAGCCCACTGTGCAAGCTCCGCCGATCCTCTATGAGAGGACGCAGAAGGTCATCGCCCAAATCGAGTCCGAGCTGGGTGAGCGCTTGCTGACCTACTGGAATTCCCCGAATGGCTCGATTTGCGGGAATGACGTGATTGGCTTGTACGGTATTCTGCGCAGTATGGGAAAGTTGGAAAAGCTTTCGTTCTTCATCAAGTCCGACGGCGGATACGGCCAGGCATCGTTGCGGATGGTCAACCTGCTTCGTCAATTTGTAGGCCAACTCACCGTGCTGGCGCCGCTCGAGTGCGCGTCGGCAGCGACCATGCTCGCTCTGGGCGCGGACAAGATCCTGATGGGTCCGCTCGCCCATCTCTCCGCCGTGGACACATCTCTCACCCACGACCTCTCGCCCATTGATCGCGACAATAACCGCGTGGGCGTAAGCCAGGACGAATTGCAGCGCGTCGTACGCCTCTGGCAGAAGGAAGCAGGCAAAGAGGCGTCCAATCCGTTCGCGTCGCTGTTTCAATTCGTCCATCCGCTGGTGATTGGTGCCGCCGACCGCTCCAGCGCGCTTTCCACCAAGCTCTGCGTGGAGATTCTCTCCTATCATCTGAAAGACTTGAAAAAGGCGCAGGAAATCAGTGACACGCTGAACTCCGGCTACCCCTCGCACAGCTATCCCATCATGCTGCAGGAAGCGCAACGCATTGGGCTGAACGCCGAGCCGCTTAATGAAAACATCAATCAACTGCTGTTTGAACTCAACGAGATTTATTCTGAAATGGGACAGCGCGCGTCCGCCGACTTTGATGAGCGCAACTCGCACGACAACAGCATTCTGAACATCATTGAAGGCCGCGGCTTGCAGATTCTTTTCCAGAACGACAAAGACTGGCACTACCGCACGGAAGAACGCCGCTGGGTGTCATTGAATGACCGAAGCTGCTGGCGCAAAGCGGAGATGGTCAACGGGAAATTGACGGTTTCGATTTTTCACGTGAGGTAGCTACGCTTTTCCCGGCGCCCCGTCCAGGATGGCGCGAATCACCTTGGCATATTCAGCGCTTGCTGGATCGCCCGTGACCAGTTCGATCTGTTTCGGGCTGCTCACGCCGACTCCTAACTGCACGGCGCGCGCGATCTGTTCCTGGTCGAAGATGGCTCCCCGGCTGACTTCGGGCGTGGTGCCGAAGTAACGCAGCAGCGCCACGCCAACGGCGTCCATGGCGACGCGATCGGTTCCCGCCAGCATCACGCTGGAGGTTACTTTGTTGCCGGTGTCGGGACCGCCGTTGGTGAAGGCTTCAATCCCGTCGAGAACAATCAGGTCAGGCCGGTACGCGGTGTTGATCTCGGCGATCATGCGGCGCTGGTTGGGAGAAGAGTGCAGTTCACGCATGTAGTTGTACGAATTGCCGAGGACAGTCTTGGCTGCCAGTCCAACGGAGTTTTTCAACGACAACGTAAAATGTCCGCCGAAACGGTGCGTCTTGAGGCAGCAGGTTTGCACAATCCCGCTGGCTTTGCGGACCACGGTGGGAAGCGCGAAGCCTTGCTGCCAGTGGCTGTCAGCGGGCTTGATGATTTCCCAGTCGCTGGCGCCCAGCGTGTCAAAGACCGTGATTTTGGCGCCGAGTTCTTTGCCTAGAGTAAAAACGCCTTTGGCGTCCATGACTTCATGTGTGTTGCCCATGCCGCTGCGGTCGCCAATCGTGAGTGGTCCCGCATCCATGGCTTTGAGTTTGCGGACGAGCGCGACCACGGTGTCAATATGTGTGGAGCCGGGCGTGGCATCGGCGCTGTTGAAATTCGGTTTGATGAACAAATCTTTGCCTTGAAACGCTTTCATCCCCAGCAGATCAATCGCGCGGTTGATGCCGGCAACGCGGTCTGTAGTTTTCACGAAAGCAATCTGCGCAGGTGGGAAGGAGGCCTCGGCGGTGTTCTTCAGGAACGAAGGCGCTAGCAGCATTCCGCCTGCGTAGGATGCTGTCTTGAGAAAGTCTCTGCGGTCCATGATGGCCTCCTGCTGGAGATTAGACGCCGCTCATCTCAGAATAGTTTAGTCCTTTTGGTTCACTGAAAACATTTTGAGTGGTCGAGAATTGTGTGGCACCGGCACTCTTGCCGGTGCTCGTTGCCTTCAGAGGGAAGCAGCACAGGCAAGAGTGCCTATGCCACACGATCTATAGGTTGAAAGGGATCCCTCTCCCGCTTTGCGGGATCGGGATGTTTTCAAGAAGCCAATTCTCGGAGCAACGCTCCCACCTGCTCAATCACCACCTGCGGTTGCGTGGATTTCAAATTGAACTTCAGAACGCCGCCGGGAGTAAACTGCGCGCCTTTGGTCTGGGCGACGAATCGGGCCAGTTTTTCGGGCTCGATTGCGGCCTCGTCGGTGAACTTGATGGTTACGGCGTCGCGCTTGCGGTCGACGTTGAGCACGCCGACTCGTTCGCACAACAGCTTTAATGCTGAAGCTCCCAGAAGGTACAGCACCGGCTCGGGCGGCGTGCCGTAGCGGTCTTGCAGTTCTTTGCGGACGTCTTCCAACTGGCGCTCGTCTTCTACCCCAGCAGCGCGCTTGTACATGCGCAGGCGCTGGTTTTCTTCGGCGATGTATTGCGTGGGAATGCGCAGATCAATGCCCAGGTTGAGATGCGTGCTGGTTTTCTCCGTGACGTCTTCACCTTTTAGTTCGCGGATAGCCTGGTCGAGCATGCCGGTGTACATTTCAAAGCCCACGGAGTCCATGTTGCCGCTTTGTTCGCCGCCCAGAAGATTTCCGGCGCCGCGCAATTCAAGATCGAGTGCTGCAATCTTGAAGCCTGCACCCAGATCGGAGAATTCTTTCAGTGCTGCCAGCCTGCGGCGCGCAACTGGGGTCAACTCCTGGTCGGCGGGGACCAGCAGATACGCGTATGCCCTGCGGTTCGAGCGGCCTACGCGTCCGCGCAATTGATACAACTCAGACAGGCCGTGACGGTCGGCGCGATTGATGATGATGGTGTTGCACAGCGGAATATCCAGGCCGTTTTCGATGATCGTAGTTGCGACGAGAATGTCTGCGTCATGGCGCACAAAGGCCATCATCACTTTTTCCAGCTCGCCGGTGGACATTTGGCCGTGGCCCACCAACACGCGCGATTTGGGCAGCATTTCCTGAATCTTGGCGGCGATTTCATAAATGGTATCCACGCGGTTGTGGACGAAGTAGGCCTGGCCGCCGCGCTCCAGTTCGTGTTCCAGCGCGGACTTGACCAATTGGTGATCGTAACCGGCGACCACGGTCTGGATGGCCATGCGGTCTTTGGGCGGCGTCTCGATCACGCTCATGTCGCGCAGCCCCAGCAGCGACATGTGCAAGGTGCGCGGAATGGGCGTGGCCGACATGGTGAGCACGTCCACCTCTTTGCGAAGCTGCTTCAGCCGCTCCTTGTGGCGAACGCCGAAGCGCTGTTCTTCGTCCACGATGACCAGCCCGAGGTCGCTGAACTTGACGTCCTTCGACAGCACCCGATGAGTGCCGATGACGATGTCCACCTGGCCCGCCTCGACTTTGGCGATGGTTTCCTTCTGCTGCTTAGCGGTGCGGAAGCGGCTGAGCATGTCGATCTTGATGGGAAAGGCTGCGAAGCGCTGCCGGAAAGTGTTGTAGTGCTGGAAGGCGAGCACCGTGGTGGGCGCCAACACCGCGACCTGGCGATTGTCGCTGACCGCTTTGAAGGCCGCGCGCATCCCGACTTCGGTCTTGCCGTAGCCCACATCGCCGCANNGGCGTGGCCAACTCCATGTCGCGCTTGACGTCAACAATCGCGCTCATCTGGTCTTCGGTTTCGCTGAACTCGAAGGCGCCCTCGAACTCCCGCTGCCACTCGCTGTCGGCGGCAAACCCATGTCCCTCGGCGGTCTTGCGCACGGCGTAAAGTTTCAGCAGCTCTTCGGCCATGTCTTGCATGGCCTTCTTCACGCGCGCCTTGGTCTTTTGCCACTGCTGCGTGCCCAGCCGATTCAGTACGGGTTTCACGCCTTCGGAGGAGCGGTACTTCTGCACCAAGTCCAGCCGGGTGAGCGGCACATACAGGCGCGCTCCCTCGGCATATTCCAGGAC
>PLJN01000084.1:46288-47643 GCA_003140235.1 Acidobacteriaceae bacterium | reverse complement strand
ATCTTGGCCGGATTCGCGAGTTGATCAGCAAAGACGAAATCGCCCGCCGCGCTCCCAACCTGTGGCGATACCGAGAACTGCTGCCGCTGCCGGAACAGTTTGAACCTTCTCTGCCCGCTGGTTTCACGCCCCTCTTAAAGGCTGCGGGATTGGGCGATGTGTTCCACACCAAGTCGCTCTATCTCAAGAACGACGCTGTCTGCTTTCCATCTCTCAGCTTCAAAGACCGCGTGGTCGCCGTGGCGCTGGCCCAGGCGAGAAATTTTGGTTTCGAGATCGTGAGTTGCTCGTCAACCGGAAACCTGGCGAACGCCGTTGCAGCGCAAGCAGCACGCGGAGGCTTTCGTGCCTGCATCTTCATTCCTGCCGACCTGGAGCAGGCAAAAGTTCTGGGCACGCAGGTTTATGGTGCGCGCATTGTCCGGATTGCTGGAAATTACGATCAGGTGAACCGGCTCTGCTCGCAAATCGCGGACAAACATCGCTGGGGCTTTGTGAACGTCAACCTGCGTCCTTATTATGCGGAAGGATCGAAGACTGTGGGTTACGAAATTGCCGAGCAACTCGGATGGCGTCTGCCGGACAACGTGGTCGTCCCCATGGCCGGCGGATCGCTGATTACCAAAATCCAAAAAGCCTTCAACGAGTTGACTGAGCTTGGCTTCGTGGAACCAAGGAACGTGAAATTTTTCGGAGCACAAGCCACGGGTTGCAGTCCGATCAGCGCCGCAGTCAAAGAAGGCAGAAGTGAAATCCAGCCGCAGAAACCCGCGACCATTGCGCGCTCACTGGCCATCGGTAATCCAGCCGACGGGTTCTACGCAGTGAAAGCCATCGTGAACAGCGGCGGCTGGGCCGAAGATTCGATCGATCCAGAGATCGTCGACGCTATGACGCTGCTGGCGGAAACCGAAGGCGTTTTCACCGAGACCGCCGGAGGCGTCACCGTAAGCGCAGCTCGCAAACTGTACGCGCAGAAACGGATTCGTCCGGAAGAGACAACGGTGCTTTGCATCACGGGCAATGGCTTAAAGACGACCGACGCGCTCGTCGACAAATTTGAAGTGCCGGAGCCGATTGCGCCCAAGCTGGCTGCATTTGAAGAATATCTGGAGCGGGAAGCGATCGCTGCACCCGCGGGAGAAGCTAACGCATGAACGTGACCGTATCCATTCCCACCGCGTTTCGCGGACACACCGAGGGACTCGACCATTTTGACTGTTCGGCCACCGGACTGAGCGAACTGCTGGACGCACTGGCCGCGCGCTTTCCACAACTGAAACAACATCTGCGCGACCAGGATGGGAAGGTGCGTCGCTTTCTGAATATCTATGTCAACGACGAAGACATTCGCT
>PLJN01000084.1:0-46199 GCA_003140235.1 Acidobacteriaceae bacterium | reverse complement strand
TGTGGACTCAGCAGGCAAGAGTGCCTGCGCCACACAATCCTCTTGGACTGCTAGTCGTTCGCTCCCAGTAGTCCCACGCGAGTGATGCCTGCATGATGCGTTATGTCCACCAACTCGGCGACATACTGAAAGTCAATTTCAGGGTCTCCTTTCACGAACGCAATCTTGTCGATCCGCTGGAAATAGATGTCTTTCAAGCGGGCTTCGAGATTGTCCCAGGTGACGTCTTCATGATTGATGGCCAGAGTTGGACGCTGGTTGGCGCCTGCCTCCCGGAGTTGGATCACAATCGCCTTTTCCGGTCCAGGAGTTGGTTCAGTGGTTGGTTGCGGCACTTCGGTCTTTTCTCCGCTGTGATGCTGCGGAAGAATGACCATAAAGATGATGAGCAGCACCAGCAACACATCAATCAGCGGAGTTACGTTAATTTCAGACGCAGTTTGGCGCGGGCCTCCAAGGGTCATTGCCATCGCTTTTCTCCTGATGTAGACGTTGGAAAAATGTAAGCGCGCGCTAAGAGATTTGACTCCGTGTGTTAGAAGAATGTTCCACGAGTGCGGATTGGACAGGGCGGGAAATCTCGCCGGTCCTCACAGCTTCGCCGACCAGCAGGACCGCGGGCGCGGCCACACCGGCTATCGAACCAAGTGCGGACAGCGAAGTGGCATGGACTTTCTCGGTAGCGCGCCCCGCGTGGGAGACTAGCACGCAGGGCGCGCCGGCGTTCACACCGAGCTTGATTAATTCTCTTGCCGTGCGGCCGTAGTCCGGCCCCGGCATATAAACAGCAAACGTTGCGTGCGCGGCATCCACGGAGGATTCGCTCAGCGGCGCTTGCCGTGCATTGTGGGCCGTCAGCATCACGAGCGAAGATGCGGCGCGACGGTCCGTCAACGTCACATTCGCGCTGGCTGCGGCTGCAGAGGCAGCTGTGATGCCGGGAACAATTTCAAATGGGACTTCGGCTTTGCGCAATGCGTCGAGCTCTTCGCCCAGGCGTCCAAACACCGCGGGGTCGCCGGACTTGAGACGCACCACGCGCTTCCCGCATTGCGCTTGTCCAACCATCAGAGCATTGATCAGCTCCTGGGTTATGCCGCGATGGCCGCACCGTTTCCCGACGTTCACCACATGCGCATCGTGCGGGACCATCTCGAGAACTTCCTGGGACACGAGATCGTCGTGCAGCACAACCTCTGCGACGCGCAGCACCGCTGCCGCGCGCAGCGTGAGTAAGTCCGCCGCGCCCGGCCCGGCTCCGACAATGTAGACTTTGCCTTTCATGCAGCTTGCAGTAGGATTATGCGCTCTTTCGTCCTGCGCGGTCGGCGTCAATCCATTCCTGGATGGCGATCACCAGACTGGCAACCAGTTTGTCCACGCCGCCGATCACGTTGATGCCGTCGCGCTGATGTTCTTTCAATACGTTTTTCAATCTTGCGGCCAATTCCGCCTGGGTCGAGGGGTCCATGTCAATACCTCCTTAAGTTGTGTTCAACGTTGGGTTTCCTTTGGGGCCTAAGTAGCGTTAAAAGATGCAGAAGCTCCTTCCGCCGCTGTGTGCGCGGCAGGACCGTTCGCAAATCGGCGCGCATGCGTCCCAGCCACGCGGTCCAGCTTTCGTATTCCGGACCAAACTGTTGCTCCAGTTCCTTGCGCACTTCCTGCGACAGCAACGGGCTGTTTCCTCCGGTTGAAATAGCAATTTGAAATTCGCCACGGCTGACCACCGCTGGCGCATAGAAATCACAGAAGCCGGGATCGTCCACCGCATTGCATAGCGCGCCGGACTTTTTTCCTTCGTCGTACACCGCACGGTTCACGGCCTCGGAGTCGGTGCAGGAGATCACCAGAAAATATCCCTGCGTCATGCCGGTGCTGTACTCCTGCGCAATGTGCTTGATCAGTTTTTCCTCTGCCCAGATGCCAATTCGTTCCGTGACTTGCGGCGCGATCACGGTTACGTCTTTCGCGGAACGCAGCACGGCTTCTATTTTCTGCTCGGCGACGAGTCCTCCGCCGACGACCAACACTTTGTGGCCTTCGAGCTTCAGGTAGATCGGATACAAAGGCATCTCTAAACCTCCAATTCGTGCGACGGACGACCTTGCGACTGGTCGCGCTCCACCGCCGCTACTGCTTCGCCAGCCAGGAACGACCGCAAGTCGGCTTCCGAGTGACGAACAAAAAACCGGCGCAGGTTTTCACCGGCATTTCGCTCGGCTTCATAGACCAGCAACAACCGCTTGATGGCTTCCGGAACTTCGTCCGCCGGGCAGCGGTAGCCGACAGGACGTGCAAAGCCCGCGTGCTCGCCCACGCTGCCTCCCAGGCAGAAGTAGTAGGCGTCTTGCAGGCGGCCGTTGACTTTTACTTTTTTTCCTTCGAGCCCGATATCGGCCAGGCGGTGCTGGCCACAACTGTTGGGACATCCGGTGACGTTGAGTTTTACCTGCTGCTCAAAGCCGGGCATCTGCTCTTCCAGTTCTTCCACCAGCCAGCGGGTGAAGGCCTTGGTTTCCGTGATAGCGAGTTTGCAAAACTCCGAGCCGGTACAGGCGACGGCGCCGCGCCAGAACGACGACGCAGCCACGTGCAGTCCGGCTGCTTCCAGTCCGAGCACAACCGCCGCGGTTTTGCCGTTGGGAATATTCACCATGATCAGGTTCTGCGTGTTCGTGGCGCGCAGGTCACCTGTGCCATGACGTTCCGCAAGGTCGGCGGTCGCGCGCATCTGCTCCGGCGTGATCCGGCCGCGCAGCACGGACGCTCCCACGTAGGACAATCCCGGCTGCTTTTGGGCATGTACACCCACGTGGTCGCGAAAGACGTCGGACGGCACGTCTTCCCGAACAGCAGGATCAAGCTTGAACCCCAGGCGCTCTTCGACTTCATGCAGAAACTTGCCGGCAGTCCAGCCATGTTGCAGGAACAGAAACTTCAATCGCGCACGTTCGCGGCTTTCGCGCAGTTCGCTGGCAGCGCGAAAAAGTTCGCTCACCGCCTTGGCCACGGGAAGCACCTGCTCCCAGCGAACAAACGCGTTGAGCCTCACAGCCAGATGCGGATCGGTGGAAAGGCCTCCGCCCACGCGGACGGAAAAACCAACCTCGCGGACTCCGTTGCGCTCGCGCACCGCGGGAGTGAAAGCCAGATCGTTGATTTCCGGATAAGAACACCAATCGCTACATCCGCTAATGCTGATCTTGTACTTGCGTGGCAGGTTGTAAAAGTCCGGATTACCCGCAAGCATTTCCGTTGTCTGAAACACCAGCGGAGAAGCATCGCAGATCTCATTAGCGGCGACGCCGGCCAGCGGACAGCCGGTAATATTTCTCGTCACATCACCGCAGCTCCCGAGAGACGTTAAGCCGCAATCGAAAAGCTCCTGCAACACTTCGGGCAGGGCTTCAATCGTGATCCAGTGAAGTTGAATGTTCTGGCGAACCGTAATGTCGGCGACACCGCGCGCGTATTTCTTCGTCAGCGAGGCAAGGCTCCGCAATTGGCTGGACCGCAGAAATCCGTTAGACAACCGGATTCGAATCATGAAATAGGACGTGGCTTTGCCTTCACCGCCGCTTCCGCCGGTAACGCCCGCGCCGTCACCCTGGGTGTAAACGCCCCACCATTTGAAGTAGGTTTTGAGCCAGTCCTCGGGAATCGCCCCGTGTCCCTGGCGCGCGAAGGCGCGTATTTCTTCAAGGCACTCCCACGGGTTTTTCTCCCGCTTGAGCCGCTCGGCTTTTTGTGCCTTGGTTTCCTTGGTCCCGGGTTGTAATGCTGTTTCTACGTTCATATTGGCTCGCTTGTAAGTGAGTTGCGCAATGCCCAAAAAAGCAAAAAGCCCATTGCCGTCTCTGGCAATGGGCCTGTTCCTAAACTTGTAATTAAATGGTTTTAGGTGGCAGCCAGAGACACGTGCGTTGCTTTGCAACAACACTTACACGCGTCTTGGCGCATCTTTTTCATGACCTACAGAAATAGGCTAAATGTCTGCGGCGGACCTGTCAAGGCGGTGATGGGGAAAGAAGTGTCCCAGCATGGATTTGGTAATTCATAAGATAGAGTCAGGAGATTTATTTATGGCCGCTCTGGACTGGTCGCAATGCCCGGCAGTGGAAAGCATCCCCGGCAAGGTAAGCGGCGCATGGGTGTTACGGGGCACACGTATGCCTGTAGCCACGATTTTTGAAAACCTGGAAGCGGGCGCCAATATCGACGACATCATGGAATGGTTTGACGGACTGGACCGCGAGCAAGTGAAAGCGGTCATCGAATTCGCGGCCCGCAGTCTTGAGATACCGGCGTCCGCACGTTAAATGAGTATCCTAATTTGATCAGGGGACACCGGTCCCCATTCCGGCCGTTTCTCAGTGAGCATGCCGTCTGGACCGCAGCCCAGCAAGGTTGGGATCGCTTGACGAATGGTGATCTGCTCGTCGCGGCTGAAAGCGTTGATTTTGAGCTGTTGCTGACGACGGATAAGAACATCTCTTACCAACAGAACCTCGCGGGACGCAGAATTGCAATCGTAGTCATTGGCAATGCACAGTGGCCGGTGTTGCAGCGATATGTTCACGCCGTTGTAGAAGCCGTGAACGCAGCCACACCGGGAAGCTACTGTGTCGTGGATATCCCTTTCCAGTAGACTCAGCAACGGCACGAGCTGGGTACTAAAGCGCGCTTGACAGGTAGAATCCCCGCCAATATAGTTGGCTGCATCATGAGTCGTAGCCAGAACAGCATCGCCACACCGAAGCCCATGTGCACAACACGCACATCCACATGCGTGCGACATTCTGGCGAGTCGGCTTAACGATCAAGCAATCATAGTAAAGATCAAAAACCCACTCGCTAAAGCGAGTGGGTTTTGCATTTTAGGACAAGAGAACATGAGCAATCTCAATCCGACCAAGAATAAAGACAGCCGCGGATGGCAGGTGACTGTGCCTGCTACGTCCGCCAATCTAGGGTGTGCCTTTGATTGCGGCGGTCTCGCGCTCCAGCTGTATCTGCGGGCGCAGTTTGTTCCGGCCGCGGCGGGCGAGTTGACGATCGCGTATAAAGGCAACGCCCCAGAAGGCTTTCCGCTGGACCGCTCCAATCTGGTTCTCAGCTCTCTATGCTTTGCCACTGCTTTCTTTAGTGGCCGGGCGCCCGCAGGACACGTCGTTGTCGAGAGCGAGATTCCCATTGGTGTTGGACTGGGCAGCAGCGCTGCAGCTGTAATTGCCGGTCTGTTGCTGGGCGCGAAATATTGCGGACAAGATATTGTGGCCGAGCAGATATTGCGTTCTGCAGAAGAACTGGAAGGCCACGTGGACAACGCCGCGGCCGCGCTACTTGGCGGCCTGGTATTTGCGCTGAGCAACAACTCGGAGCGCCTGGTCACTCTGAAGAGCAACTTCCCGCCGGACATCAAGCTGGTGGTGGTCAGCCCATCGGTTGCGGTGCCCACGCATGAGGCCCGCCGTGTGCTGCCTGCGTCGTATGAACGCGCCGACGTGCTACACACCCTGCAGCGCACGGCGATTCTTGCCGCGACGTGTTTCTCGGGAAAATTCGAGCTGTTTCCCGAATTGTTCGATGACAAACTACACCAGCCTTACCGTCAGAAACTTGTCCCAGGAATCGAGCGCTGTTTACGCCTGCGCCATGAAGGACTGTTGGGAATCGCCATCAGCGGGTCTGGCTCGTCGGTGATTGCTTTTGCGCGCGGCCAGGAGTCGGAGATTGCACAGGCTGTGCAGAAGCTCTTTGCCGACGAAGGCGTCCAGACTGAGGTCCGGGTTACCTCAGCCGACAACACGGGAGCAACAATAACCGAACAGGAAATTGCAACTCACGTTATAAAACCAAGATTGGGAGCCCAATGAAAGCAGCTTCTCTCAATTCGGCAGCAACTCATGTTCTGCGTTGCGTACACTGCGGCATCGTCCAGCAACGCGTGACGCCAATGTTCCGGTGCACCGAGTGCAACGAACTGCTGGAGGTGTCGTACATCGGATTGCGTGAGTCCTTTCCCGATGGCCCACTCCAACTGATAGATGTCTGGAAACAACGGCGGCTTTCGCCGACAGCGGAAGACGTGAGCGGTGTCTGGCGGTTTCGCGAGCTATTGCCCCACGTTGAGCCCATGAACATTGTCACCATGGGTGAAGGCAACACGCCGTTACTCCTGCTCCAGAAGTCTGCAACAGCTCTTGGGCTCCATGATCTGCATGCCAAACATCAGGGAATGAACCCCACCGGCTCGTTTAAGGACACGGGTATTTCCGTCGCCATCAGCATGGCCAAGGCCCAGGGTTTCTCCCATGTCTGCTGTGCGTCGACTGGCAATACATCGGCTTCGGTGGCGGCGTATGCGGCGCGGGCCAGCATGAAAAGTGTTGTGCTGCTGCCCAGCGGACAGATTTCTTCGGGCAAGCTGGCGCAGGCGCTCGAATATGGCGCCCATGTCCTGCAATTGCGTACGGACTTCGACGGCTGCCTCAAGCTGCTGGAAGAAGTCGTCAAGAGATTTCCCGCGTGCCTGCTCAATTCGCTCAACCCTTACCGTCTTGAAGGGCAAAAGACTGTGGCTTTCGAATTGATGGAACAACTTAACTGGAGTGTCCCTGATCACGTGGTTGTACCTGGCGGAAATCTCGGCAATTGCTCTGCGTTGGGTAAGGGCTTTCTGGAGTTGCGTGATCTGGGCCTCATCAACAGCGTTCCCAGAATCTCGGTGATTCAAGCCGCGGGCGCGAACGCTCTCGTCCGTACCATGCGCGAGAAAGACGGCAACGAACTGGTTTGCGTGAACGCAGAGACGCGGGCGACCGCCATCCGCATTGGCAATCCGGCGTCATGGCGAAAGGCTGTTGCCGTGCTCAAAAACACCGGCGGCTTGGCTGAAGACGTTAGCGAAGAAGAAATCGCTCTGGCCAAAGCGGAATTGGGCGCGGAAGGAATAGGATGCGAGCCTGCTTCAGCTGCCAGTTTCGCCGGACTAAAAAAATTGGTGAGGTCAGGCTTTGTGAAGACCAACGAGATAGTGGTCCTCATCCTCACTGGACATATGCTGAAGGACGTTGAGTACACCGCACAGAGGCAATCCGACAAACTTGCGGCGCCGATGGACGCAGACACCGATACCGTCATCAGCGCGCTCGAGACCCTTGAGAAGACCAATCAGAGGAATTGAAGAAGCCATGGCAACAGAACAGCAGCCGCCAAAACCACGGGAAGTACGTGTAGGCATCGTAGGCTACGGTACTGTGGGCCGCGCTACTGCAGAAATCCTGACCAGTAATGCCGAAGAAATCCGCCTGCGTACGGATGGCGTCCCTGTCCGCGTGACCCAGATCTGCCGCAAGACGGTGCAGCCTTCTGAATCCGGCGTGAACGGCGTGCGCATTGTTTCCGACTGGCGGCAAGTCGTTAGCGCGGATGATGTGGACATTGTGGTGGAAGCTATCGGCGGAACCGACACGGCTTATGACGTAGTGCGCTCGAGCCTCGAACACGGCAAAGCAGTGGTTACGGCCAATAAAGCGTTGATCGCGCGCCGCGGAGAAGAACTGTTTGCGCTGGCCCGGCAGAAAGGCCTGCCCATCGGTATTGAAGCCAGCGTCGCGGGAGGCGTCCCGGTGATTCGCGCTATTTCCGAAGCCCTTGCCGCGGAGAAGATCCACGCCATCTACGGCATTGTGAACGGTACGTGCAACTACATACTCACGCAGATGGAACAACACGGAATCGAATTTGCGCAGGCCCTGCAGCAGGCCCAAGCGGCCGGTTACGCGGAAGCTGATCCTGGTGTGGACCTCGACGGCCTCGACGCGCGCGATAAGATCGCAATCCTGGCGCGCATTGCATTCGGTTGCGCCATCAATCCAGAAAAAATTCCGGTCAGCGGCATTCGCAACATCACGGCAACGGATTTTCATTACGCCCACCGGCTGAACTCGACGATCCGGTTGGTAGCGTCAGCGGAACTGACCACAGACGGAATCCACATCGCCGTCCAGCCGTGGCTTGAACCCAGGGACTCCATGCTGGCCAAAGTGGATGGCGCCAACAACGCCATTTTCATTGCCGGCGAAAAAGTTGGGACGCAGATGCTCTATGGCCGCGGCGCCGGTGGCGGCGCTACCGGGACCGCCGTGCTCTCTGACGTGCTGCAGATTGCCCGCCAGTTGGTGCGCGGACAAACCGCATACGCCACGCTAGCGGGATTTCACAATGCCGAGCCGCTACGCTACTGCCCTCGACCGCAACCTTTATGCTGGTTTCTGCGGCTGACGGTGCGAGACAAACCTGGAATTTTTGCCAAGACGGCGGAAGTAATCGCGCACGAGGACATCAATATTGATTCTGTTATCCAGGAACCAAACATGCCTAANNGACGGATTGTCATTTGTGATCACGCTGGAACCAACGACCGAAGCCACCGCGCAACGGGCCGTTGAAGTGATCAACAGATTCGAATTCCTGAAAGAGCCCGTGCTATTGCTGCCAATGATCTCGACGAAGGAAGAACACGTCTGAGCTTCGCTAGGGCAACGGCTCCGGTTCAGCCACGCCATCCGCCCGGGGATCGGAAGCGCCATAGTTCATGCCGGTCTTGGAATTGTGCAGTATGGCCTGACCACGTCCCATCAGCGAGGTAAAGTCGCCGCGGACCTCCAGGTTGTGGCCTTTATCTCTCAAAGCTTTCACAACGCCGGGCTTCACGCGCGACTCGATGAGAATGTCGCAGCTCACCTGGTTGCCGGCCACGGTAAATCGTGGGGCTTCCACCGCGCCCTGGATGTTCATTCCGTAATCCACCAGGTTGGAAACAAACTGCGCGTGGGCCAGCGGCTGGTTNNTTCCATCCGCCCATGATGCCGAACGCGATCCGAATCTGGTCTTTCTCCATGAACGCCGGAATAATCGTATGAAACGGACGCTTGCGCGGGGCGAGCGCATTCGGATGCGTGGGATCCAGACTAAACAGAGCGCCACGGTTCTGCAGCGCAAAACCAAATCCTTTTACAACAATGCCCGACCCGAATCCGGAGTAATTGCTCTGGATCAGGGACGCGATGTTCCCTTCCTTGTCTACGACGACCAGATACGTAGTGTCACTGGTGGAAGGCTTGCCGGCGCCAGGATCGCAGTTGGCTTTGTCCGGATTGATCAGTGCGGCGCGCTTCGCTGCGTATTCCTGGGAGAGCAATCCCGGTACGGGAACTTTGGCGAATCGTGGATCAGCGTTGTAGCGATAAAGATCGGCATAAGCCAGCTTCATCGCTTCAATTTTCTTGTGCAGCTCGACAGTTCCCTGCGGACCGTCTTTGTCCGGCGTGAAGTTGCTCATGATATTGAGCATCTCCAGCGCGGCCATGCCCTGGACATTCGGCGGCAATTCGTAAATCTTCCAGCCGCGATACTCGATGGAAATCGGTTCGACCCATTCGGACGAGAAGTCAGCGAGATCGTCCAATTGCATGGCGCCGCCAAAACTGGTGGAAGTCTGAACGATGGCCTCGGCAAGTGGGCCTTTGTAAAAAGCGTCGCGTCCATGATCTGCGATCAGTTGCAGCGCTTTCGCCACTTCAGGATTTGTGAACTTTTCGCCCAGCGCTGGAGATTTCCCGCCGCGCAGAAATACGCGTCGCGCCTCGTCCGTCTTCTGCATCTTGGCTTCTTCGTCAAGCCAGTAGGCGCGGATCATCTCGGGAACGGCGTAGCCATGTTCCGCATAGTAGATTGCCGGAGTGAACAAGTCTTTCCACGGCAGCCGGCCAAAACGTTTGTGCGACTGGCTCCAGCCATCCACGGCGCCGGGCACTGTGACGCTCTGAATGCCGTCGTGCGGCATGGATGTGATGCCCTGCTTCGTGAGGAATTCGATGGTCTGCTTGCGCGGCGCCCAGCCACTGGCGTTCAGTCCATAGAGCTTGCCGGTTTTGGCGTCCCAATAGAGCAGAAATAAGTCGCCGCCGATGCCGTTCATCATGGGCTCGGTCACGCCAAGCACGGCGTTGGCCGCGATGGCAGCGTCCATCGCGGAGCCGCCTTTGGCCAGGATTTGTGCACCGGCTTGCGATGCCAGGTAATGGCTGGTGGCCACGATGCCGCGATCGGTAATGACCATGGAGCGTCCATACGCGCGGTCTTGAGCTGAAAGAATAGTTGTGGTCATGGTTGCAATCAGAACGGCAAACAGACAAACTCGCCGAAGCATCTCCACCTCTGGCTGAATAGAATCAAGCGCGGATCGTCGATCATTGTACAGAACTTTCAGATCGAGACATCGTTNNGTATTGACGACGCCCGCCGGCTCGAAGAAAAGGACGTGCGCTTCTTCATCCGCGCACGTACGGTGTTCAACTCCTCTGGGCACTACGACACCGTCGCCCGGCCCAAGTTCAACAATATGATCGCGATACTCAACCCGGAACTTCCCTTTCCAAACGAGGAAGAACTCGTCCTCTGATTCATGCGAGTGCCACGGAAATTCGCCTTTGACTTTAACGATCTTGACTTCCTGCCCGTTGAGCCGGGCGACGACCTTTGGTCTCCAGTGCTCGGCAAACAGGCCGAACTTCTCATCCAGGCTGATCTTATTGATCATGAGCGTCTCCCAAGTCGGATTGATGGACCTTTTGCTTTTAAGGATCCTTCTTCGCTGGCTTGTGCCCCCAGCTAAAGCGACGTCCAATGATGGCTTTGACGATCAAGTGGTCCGTGGAACGCGTGACTCCGACTCCCACGCCAAAGTTTATTTCCCACTCCGGAGACACATTGAGATCGATGGACGGAAAAAACTGTTGCTGCTGTTCCGCCAGCGGATCAAAACTGCCGACCGGCCCGACAGCGCCGTAGTATTCCAGTCCTCCACTCACGACCTTGGAAAAATCGTACCCTACTTTTGCGTTAGGCGAGAATTCAAAACCCTTGCCCACGTTGGCGCCGTGTAGTGACTTGTCAAAAGTCGGATTAAAGGCCAGATACCAGCGGCCGAGCTTCTTATCGATGATGGGGCGCATTTCCCAGGTCCAGCTGTCCTGAGCGAAGCTTCGCCGCTGATAACCCACTTCATTGGACAGGCTCAAACCCACGGGCCAGTGCCACTTCTCCGGTATGCGGAAGCGCGGCCGTATGTGGTCGCCTACCCACTCCCATCCGTCGCCGGAGCGCGCGCTGGTAAAAATATAGAAGCCGGTCTCAAACCAGTCATTGAACCCTTGCGTGATTTCGATGGTCTCATGGACGGCATGTTGAGTTGGCCGCATTCCACCGATAACAGACGTGCTTCCGTCCACGGTGAAATTCGTATGAAACTCCACCATGGTGGCGCGCGGTTCCACGGTGTCAGCGCCATAGACCTGGATCTCGTAGTTGTCCTGCGCCGTCATCGTTACGGGCAGACAAAATAAAAGAAGGCAAAACAATGCCGGCAATCCGAAATGATTTCGTAACATTCTCGCTCCCAAACATTTATCAATAGCGCAATCCGAATCAGGACTATTTGGTTATAAACCGTTGTTGCCGCCAACTCAAACTCCGGGGAACATCAATGAGACACAAAAAAGACCGCACTCGAGAGTGCGGTCTTTTTTCAACCCTTGCTACCACTATGCTGCTTTTGCTGCTCTCTTTCTTTCGGCCCAGCGCTTTTTCATCATTTCTGATATGCGCTTTTTGGCAGCGGCGCTAAGATGCCTGCGCCCCCTTTTGCCGCCTTTTCCACGTCTGCCGTTACCGACCGAACCATGCCCACGGAGAGCACCAATGGCATGGTCCAGCCGGTCCCTTTCTGCTTCCAGATCTGCGATGATTTGATTTATGTCCATATGGCTCCTTGCGGGAAATCCTATCAAGTAAGGGACTATCTGGCAACAACCCAAATGGCGTAAGCGTGGGCCGTCCCTATGGTAACCATAGATTGGCACCTTGCTATTAAGCAGAAGGTTCTCAATTTTTGACTTCTTGCAGCGAAAGGCTGCCCGGATGGCAGCAATCTGCGCCGTTCCTCGGCCCATCAATTTATCCCGGGAAGTGATAATGAACGTCATGTTTGGAAGGAATGGCCACGCCGTTCCTGGTGGCCGGAGTGAAACGCCATTCCTGCAAAGCGGCCATGACTTTCTGGTCGATCCCGTATCCGATGGCTTGCAGTAACTTTGTCTCCACTACATTGCCCTCGGCGTCGATGGTGATCTCAACCACAACGTCCCCTTGCACACCGGGCGGCAGCTCCGACCGGGACACATGCGGGTCCTTGAAGGCCGTAGGCAATGGCAACGCCGGCCGCACATCATCGCCGTTGAGAGACCCATAATCAGAACCATAAGGCGACCCCGCAAGGGTTGAACCCGCCAATTGATCTGCTATCTGATTTTTGGGCGGGTCAGGGCTTGGGTCTGTCTTAGGATGGGTTGGTTGCGGCAACGGAACCGTCAGCAGGGCTTCCTTGGTTGGCGGCGGTAACAGCGGTGCCGTGCGTGTTTCCTGACTCTCCTGGCTGGGCAGGTAGATACGAACAGCAGTTCTCTGATCACCGCGAGCGACCAGGGAGGGCTTTACAAAAATCGGTTCCAGGCGAATTGCCAGCCCCAGCAGCACGATTCCGTGGATGGCCACTGAGGCCACCAGCGAGGCACTCCACCGGCCGCGACCCGAAATCTGAGGTTTTTCCAGCAAAGGCCGCCTTCCCTCCCTGACCACCCGAAAGTACATCGCCCGTCCTCTATTAGACGCGTTCCACTATTGTACTGTTATCCGCACCGGGACCGGTGTTTTACACTTCTTTGCTAACCAGGAGCGTACTTCTGCGTATAAACTAGTGATGTTGGCTGGATTTTTAACCAAACACAGGGCGGTTTTTCATGATGAAGGGCAATCCACTTCGGTCTCTTTTTGTCGTCATATTTTTTGTTCTCACTTGCGGCTGTCTGGGAGTTGTAGTCGGACAGCGCACTGCCGATCGTAGCGAGACAGAACTCCGCGAAAATCTGCAGCAGTTTTCCCAGGTGTACAGTCTGGTGGAAGAAAATTACGCCGACCCCGTTGATCCCAGCAAGGCGATTTACAACGGCGCCATTCCCGGCATGTTGCACGTGCTGGATCCGCATTCGAATTTCTTCGACATGAAGACTTATTCCTCGTTCCGCGAGGAGGAGCAAGGTAAGTATCAGGGCGTGGGAATGGTGATCAGTCCACGCAATGACAAAATCATTGTTGTGGCGCCGTTCTCCGGATCACCTGCATATCGTGCCGGGATTCGTCCCGGAGACGTGATCCTGGCAGTAGACGGCAAGGCCGTCAACAATATGGACAGCACCCAAGTCTCCGACATGTTGCGCGGTCCGAAAGGAACGCAGGTCATTATCACCATCGCGCGTGAAGGCTCCGACCACACCATGGAGTTTCGTGTGATCCGCGATGAGATCCCGCGCAACTCGGTGGATTTGGCTTTCGAAGTCGCGCCCGGCATCGGCTACATACATCTCAATGGCTTCCACGAAACGACGACTCGTGAGGTAACGGACGCGCTCGCGCGTTTCGGCGAGATCAAGGGCCTGATCTTTGACCTGCGCGGAAATCCCGGCGGATTGCTGAATCAGGCTGTGGGCGTTGCGGACAAATTTCTGAGCAAGGGAGCAGTGGTCGTCTCACAGCGCGGACGCGCGCAGCCCACACAAACGTTCTACGCACGGCACGGCAATGAGGGTAAAGATTATCCGCTGGTGATACTGGTCGATCGCGGGACGGCATCGGCCGCCGAGATCGTGGCTGGCGCCGTTCAGGACCACGACCGCGGACTGGTCGTTGGTGAAACCAGCTTTGGAAAGGGACTGGTGCAGTCTGTCTTTACTTTGTCTGACAGCACCGGGCTGGCGCTGACCACGGCCAGGTATTACACGCCCAGCGGCCGGCTGATCCAGCGCGACTACTCCGGCGTTTCCATGCTGGACTACTATTACAACCGCGGAACGCAACCCGTCGATAAAAAGGACGTGAAGCTCACCGATGGCGGCCGCACCGTGTATGGCGGCGGAGGGATTACTCCCGACCAAAAGGTGGAGAACCCCAAGCTGGACCATTTCCAGGAAGCGGTCCTCACCCACTACGCGTTTTTCAACTTTGCCAAACACTACCTGCTCAACCGGCACATCACCAAGGACTTCGTCGCGAATGACGAGGTGATGCAGGACTTCCGCAGCTACCTGACCAGCCAGAAGATCGCTTTCAACGAAGCCGATCTGCAACACGACCTGGATTGGGCAAAGGCCGGCATCAAGGGCGAGCTATTCACCGCGGAGTTTGGCCAGGAAGAGGGATTCAAAGCGCGGGCCCAATCCGATCCGCTCATCCAGAAAGCCCTTGGCCTGCTGCCGGAAGCACAAAAGATCGCGGAAAATGCTCGCAAGGTGATGGCACAAAAGACCGGGACCGGCGGCAATCCGTAAGCTGATTTGTTGAGCGGTTTCTTTACGACCTTGCGGCGTTCGAAGCGCCGCAAGGTTTTTATTTTGGCGCCATGCGTATCGCGCCGTCGATGCGAATGGTTGAACCGTTCAGCATGCTGTTCTCAATGATGTGCTTGACCAGATCAGCATATTCCGCCGGCTGACCCAGACGCTTTGGAAATGGCACCTGCTCCGCCAGCGAAACCAGCGCGGCTTCAGGCAGTGTGCCCAGCAGCGGAGTATGGAAAATTCCTGGAGCAATCGTCATTACGCGGACGCCGGAACGCGCCAACTCCCGCGCCAGCGGCAGAGTCATGCTGACGATTCCACCTTTCGAAGCTGAGTAAGCGACTTGGCCGATCTGTCCTTCGAACGCGGCAACAGACGCGGTGGTGACAATCACGCCTCGTCCACCGTCCGCGTCAGGTTCATTCTTGCTCATGGCCTCAGCAGCGCGACGCGCCAGATCAAATGTGCCAATCAGGTTCACCTGTATTGTGCGGACAAAGCGCTGAAAATCATGCGGACCATTCTTGCCCAAGAGTTTTTCCGCCACGCCAATGCCGGCGGTGGCCACGGCAATATGCAAACCTCCCGCAGAAGCCTGCTCCACGGCGGCGCGCATCTGGTCTTCATTAGTCACGTCTGTCTTGATGAAGGTGACCGCCTCGCCCAGTTCCTGCACGAGCTCGCCTGCGGACTTTTCATTGATGTCCGCAATTACAACTTTGGCTCCGTTCTTCGCCAGCATGCGGACCGTAGCTGCTCCTAGTCCTGAGGCGCCGCCCGTAACGACTGCATTCTTGCCTTGAATTTGCATTGCTGTACTCCCTTTAGTTTCGGTTCAGTCGAGACGTTCGATAATAGTTGCGTTGGCCATGCCGCCGCCTTCGCACATGGTCTGCAATCCGTAGCGGGACCGCGTGCGCTCCAGTTCGTGGACCAGCGTGGTCATCAGGCGGGCGCCGCTCGCGCCCAGCGGATGTCCCAGAGCAATGGCCCCGCCGTTCACGTTTACCCGCGCAAGATCGGCCCCGGTATCGCGCTGCCACGCGAGCACAACGCTGGCGAATGCTTCGTTAATTTCAATGCGGTCCATATCCTGGAGTTTGAGGTTCGCCTTCTCTAGAACACGGCGCGTGGCCGGCATGGGTGCGGTCAGCATCAGTACTGGATCTTCCGCGGCCAGCGCGAACGCCACAAAGCGCGCCAGTGGACGAAGGCCCATGCGCTCCGCAACGCTGCGTTCCATGATTAACACCGCCGCGGCGCCGTCGGTGATCTGTGACGAGTTGCCGGCAGTCACTACTCCATCCGGCTTGAACGCCGGTTTGAGGCTGGCCATTTTTCCCAGAGTCGTACCCGTGCGGATACCATCATCACGTACGGCTTCGATCGTTCCGTTTTCAGTTTGTACTGGGACCGGCATAATCTCGCGTGCGAACCAACCCTGATCGGTGGCATGAGCAGCGCGCCGATGGCTCTCCAGACTGTACTGATCCAGACATTCCCGCGTGAGCTTCCATCGCTCAGCCAGCATCTCTGCGCTGATACCCTGGTTGAATGGGGAGTTGTTGTAGCGCTTCAGCATCGCCGGACCAAATGGTTTGCCCGGTCCACAAGTGACGGACGCGCCCATGAGCACGCGGCTCATACTCTCCACACCGCAAGCAATGGTGATGTCGTAACTGCCGGCCAGCACGCCTTGCGCAGCAAAGTGAATGGCCTGCTGGCTGGATCCGCACTGGCGATCGACGGTGGTGCCAGGAACGGATTCTGGAAAACCTGCCGCCAGCACGGCGTTGCGCGCGATGTTGAGCGACTGCTCGCCCACCTGCATGACGCAGCCGGCGATGACATCATCAATGGGCGCGGGCTCAAGCTTGTTGCGCGCCACAAGTCCGCTCAGTGTGTGGGCCAGCAGGTCCACCGGATGCCAGCCTTTCAACATGCCGTCCCGGCGGCCCAGCGGCGTGCGAATGGCGTCTACGATTACGGCTTCGCGAATCATCAGGGAAAATAGTATCAGGCGCACGCTCCCGAGCGCTCACTCGTCCATAAGTTTGTAGGCGCGAGTGGTCAGTTGCGATACTCTTGTTGTCAATCATGAAAAGACTTCTTCTCTGTTTGTTGATTTGCTTCGTCGCCGCGAGCGCAGGAACGGCGCAGCAGAAAAAAGTTGCTGCACCGGCGGCCGCAGCGACTGCGGCGAAGATTTGCGCCGAGCCATACGCGGTCGCGGGAAATGCCGATGGCTGGCCCGAGGGCCCGGTCACGATTCTGTTCCATCGGGAAAAGAGTAAGGCGCCGTGGTCACGCAATCCCGCGATTAAAGTCCCGGGGCTCGAAGCCACGACATCCGCGACCGCCCGCACCGTGGTGTGCATTGAAGAATCCCTGCTGGAAATGGGCCGGTACGACTCCGGAGAAGCAGCCTACTCGCCTTCCTGGCACATAACGCTGCTGCGGATGTCCGACCACAAAATGTACTTGGCCCGCGCGGGATTCTTCGGCGACAACCCGCCGGGAATGAAGTTTCAACGAGGCGCCGGTATCGGCAAACCTCCGATCGAGACGTTTGTCCGCTGGCTGCGCCTGATTGCCGACCAGAAAGTTGCGCGTCTCAAAATGCGGCTCAGCTCCCAGTCGTACGAAGACACGTCCGCTCTCGCATTTTCACCCGACGGCACGAAACTGGCGATGGCCCAGCAAGGCAGAAGTTCGAGCAGCGGCGCTACGCCGCCGTCACCGATTACGGTATTTGATCTGACAACCGGAAAAATCATCACCACGCTGGTCCCCAGTCTCTGGGCCCACAACCTAGCCTTCTCCAAATCGGGAAACATGCTCGCTGCGGACGGCTACAGGCATGTTGAGATCTGGGACGTTAGCGCAGGTAAGGTGGTCCATAAGATCGAGGCGCCGGAAGTCGAGTCGCTGGAGTTTTCTCCCGACGGATCGCTCGCCATCGCGGGAGGAGATCAAGCCACGCTCTGGGACGTGGCGGGCGNNAAGCTGCGGTCCGTTGCCGGCGCATATTTTGAATTGTCATCGAGCGGCAAGTGGCTGGTGGCGAAGAGAGAGCCGCGGGCCCTCACCGTCCAGGAATTTGAATCCGGGCAGGTGTTGGCAAAATTTCCGGCGGTCGGCGCTGAGACAAAGTTTGCCATTACCGACGATGGCCGCGCCATGGTCAGGTATTCGTCCCTGGGCGGGAGCGTATATGTGGCTGGAAGCTCAGAGGCGCGTTCTCTTGCGCTGCCCTCGGTGGGCGTTGGCGTGGTCTATGCTGTTGCGCCTATGCACGGCGGTTTTGTAGTGGGTAATGGAGATGGAGTTGTCGGCTTGATTTCCGCTTCCAATCCGGAGCCGCGCGCTTTTGCGACGGACCATACCTCCATCAAAGCGGTGGCAGTATCGGCTGACGGAAAACTTCTCGCCGTCGGCGATAGCCGAGGCGGCGTAACCGTTTGGGAACTGCGCTGACCTGGATTTAGAAAATGGACGCTGGCCTGGCGTCTACCTTTGCCACTCGCCCACGCCACTCCAGGCTGCTTCCAGTTCGTGCGCGGCAGACCGGCCAAGCCGGGACTGTATCGCACCGCGTGCGGCGAGCATCAGATCCAATCCGCCCAGTTCACTGAGCGATTCTCCAATTTCCCGCGCCCGGCCGTTGGCCTGCTTGAGAAAATGGCTGCCCCCATTCGGGAGATCTCCTGGAGCCATCTTGCCAATATCAACCAACTCCTGGATCAGGTCATCAGAATCAGGCAGATTCTCTCTCAACAATCCCATACTCACAGAATACTCCTCCCACGCCCACGCGCGTGGTTTGTATTGCTCACTTCTCTGGGGGATTGAGAAAGTTACGGTCTCGAATTAACTCAAGACAACTGAATGTACCAATAGCATAAAGGTTTTGTTGTTAGGGTTACAACTCAAATTTTTCGAAGAATCGTTCCATTCCGGAACAAGCACAGTTTTTCGCCCCGTTTTGGCAGCCGGAAAAGCATCCTCTGCGTGATCTTCCCATAGCTTCGGACAAATTAATCTGATGATTGTACAGTTGACGGGAAACTTTGGAGGCGCGGGTCGGAATCGAACCGACGCATAAAGGTTTTGCAGACCTCTCCCTTACCACTTGGGTACCGCGCCCTTGTTTCACACTGCCAGCCGCATTGGCCCCGGACAACACAAACCCTCGCGCTGGCGAGGGGAGCGACAGCTAGAACTTAATGGAGCGGGAGACGGGAGTTGAACCCGCGACTTCGACCTTGGCAAGGTCGCACTCTACCACTGAGTTACTCCCGCTCAGAGGCCAGAGTGGATTATATCGCCGTGAAAACAAAGGGTCAAACCGGGAGAGGACTTCTTCTGAAAATCCCGAGCGTAGCGAGGGATCGCTATCAACTTAATGAAACGGCGGGGGATGTTGCTCTTTCCTGGGAATACTCGTGGCTATAGAGACCCCTCGCTAGAAGCTCGGGGCTTCAGAAAAGACTCAGTGTATCGCCCACTGCGGATCCAACTCCGGGGCCACGATCTGACCATCGCGCATGTGGATGATGCGGTCGCCGGCCTGCGCGGCTTGCGGGTTGTGGGTGATCATCAGGATGGTCTGGCCGAACTTCTGGTTGGCGTCGCGCAGCATTTTGAGAACGATTTCGGAATTCCTGGAGTCCAGATTTCCCGTCGGCTCGTCGGCCAGCACAATCGCCGGCTGGTTGATGAGGGCGCGCGCCAGCGCCACCCGCTGCTGTTCTCCGCCGGACAACTCGGAAGGACGGTGCTCAAGCCTTCCGGCAATCCCCAGCATCTGCGTGACTTCAGCGAACAGGTCTTTGTCCACGCCGTTGCCGCCGGCAATTTCGCGCGCGATTTCAATGTTGCCTTGTGCAGAGAGGGTCGGCAGCAGGTTGAACTTCTGAAAGACGAAACCGATCTTGCGTTTGCGCATCTCAGTGCGCTTCGCGTCGGAGAGAGCGGCAAAATCCGCGCCATCAATCAACACGCGTCCGGATGTGGCGCGCGTGAGTCCGCCCAGAACGTAAAACAGTGTTGACTTTCCGCTACCCGAAGGCCCAACGATGCTGACAAACTCCCGCGGTTCCACGGAGAAGCTGACTCCGCACAACGCCGGGACATCTACCTTGCCAATCTGGTAGACCTTGGTTACGTTCTCGACTTGGATAATGGCGGACACGGAGCCTTTTGATATTACCAGACAGAGCACGCCTGAAGGCCGGCCCGCGTGCGACACAGCACGACAAAACGCGACACAGAGGAGATTGCCAAAGTTGGTAATCGGGTAATTGCCAAAATTGAACAGCGACAAATTTCGGCAATCTCATTGATCAGTTGATCAGGAAGCGGTACGTCGCGCGTTCGTCGTGGAATCACTGGCCTTCTTAGGGCCGCGTTTCTTCACAAGCAACACACGTATGCGTTCCAGTAGCTCCACGGGAGCGCACGTGCCTTTGGGCAGAAAGAGATCGGCTTTGTGTTCCTGGTCGCAGAACTTGACGCGGCCTGAAAACAGAATGGCCGGCGTTTCCGGGGAAACTTCTTTGATACTCGTGATGAGAGCGGCGCCGTTGTATCCGGGCATCATGAAATCGCTGATCACCAGGTCGATGCCGCCGCTCTTGAATACTTCCAGGGCGCGATGAGCGTCGGTGGACACCAGCACGCGGTAGCCCCGCGTTTCCAGCATGATTTTTCGGATGGAGAGTGCCTGTTCATTGTCGTCCACGCACAGAATGGTCCGCTTCGGCCGCATGAGTCCCCCAACTTTCTTATCTCGTCCATGAGGCGCCAGAGCGGACGCTCACGAATCTTTTTTTAGTTTTATTGTTGGCTGGGAACTGCTCAGTAAATTGCAAACAACGTGAGCGGATGGTAGACGCATGGGCCGACTCGTGCAAGTACCCTGAACGCCAACAACGGAAAAGCTGTGGATAAAATTTTTGGGCTGCGCTGACCACGCGCAGAGGCGCGGAAAATCTGGCTGCGAGCGATGCTCTCTAGAGCACGACTTCGCCTCGCGCCACTTCCACCGCATGACCGCCAACGCGCACGTTTACAATCTTGCTACCCTCGCGCTCGGCGCTGATAAAAATCTGGCTGCGGCGCTTCATCTCCACGCCTTGCTCCATCAGCGCCTGCTCTCCCGAAGGAATCACTCCGTGCAGCACCGCCCACGCGGCGCATGGTCCCGCGGCCGAACCGGTGGCCGGGTCTTCTCCGTTGTAAAAGATCATGCGCGCCTGCAAGCGGGCCTGTGGGTTTACTGGCTCGCGTGAGACGAAGTAGAAAAACCTGGTTTCCATTTTCTTTAAGTACTCACCCATCTGTGCCCATACCGGCGCCAGCTTTTCCAGCGCGGCCCGGGACCGCAGCGGCACAATCGCAAAAGCGTTGCCGGTGCTGACCGTCTGGATGGGAAGATCGTCGGCAATATCTTCGAGCGCAAGCCCGGTGGCGCGCGCCACATCTTCGCGCGAATGCGTGACGCCAAACACGGGATCGCGTTGGGTCATCATTCCAAATGGCAGCCCACCATACGCGGAAAACCGTACTGGGATCTTTCCCACCTTCAGGTCCAGGCAAATTTCTTCGATGCCGCTGTCGCCGCGAAGCACGAGTGCCGTGCCCAGGGTGGGATGTCCCGCAAACGGCAGTTCTTCTCCTACGGTAAAGATACGCACCTGCACACCGCGCTCGCTCTCAACCGCCGGATCTCTGGGAAGAACGAAGGTGGTTTCGGAGAAATTCATTTCCCGCGCCAGCGCCTGCATCTCGGCATCGCTCAGAGCGCGGGCGTCAGTAAATACGGCAAGCTGGTTTCCTTCCAGCGGCACGGACGTGAAGACATCCATCTGGACAAACGGCAGGCGGCGTTTCTGGTTTACCATGACTCTCCCACAAGTTTCTAGGTTTTTAGTGTAACAAGAACTTTGGCGAGGACCCTTGAAGGCTTTTCGAAAACTGCTCCAGCGCACGCCACTGTACGGCGCTTACAAAGCGCTGGGACATTATCCGGATTACTGGTACTGGAAACTGCGCGGTGAGCCGGCGCGGTCACCTCACTTGCTGAAGCAGCGCACGGTGCAGGAGTACGCGCAGCGCTACGGCTTACGCGTGCTGGTGGAAACCGGCACGTACTACGGCGAGATGGTGGCAGCCATGCGCAAGCGCTTCGACGAAATCTATTCCGTGGAATACGCGCTCCAGCTCGCCCGGCGAGCACAGAAGAAGTTCCAGCGGTGGCCGCACATTCACATCCTGGAAGGCGATAGCCAGGTCCGTGTGCCGGAAGTCCTAAAGTCACTGCGCCAGCCGGCGCTCTTCTGGCTCGATGCCGGTTACTACGGCTGGGCTGGCCTTCAAGGCGACAAGCAGCGACTATCGACAGAGCTTGATGCCATCTTGCGGCATGAAGTGAGAGGCCACATAATTCTCATGGACGACGCCCACGGACTCAACGGCCAAAACGGCGCTCCGACGGTGGAAGAACTGAAGCGACGAATTGAGAGTGAGTTTCCTGGGAGAAGCGTGGATGTGAAGTACGATATTCTGCGGATCGTTGGGAGCAAATAGCAATTAGCCGGGCAGTAAGGCCCGATGCCTTTCGGAAGCTAATTGCCAATTGCTATTTGCTAATTGCTTGTTCTTGTACACTGGAACACTCACGGAAGCGCATGGGGTCCGGTGACCCTTCCGGTCTTCAAAACCGGCGAGACTTAGCTTTGCTGGGTCTGGTGAGTTCGACTCTCACACGCTTCCGCCATTTTTGTTTTCAATGATTTCGAAGAGTTGTGGCGAGAGGCACCTGGATCCTCCCGTAATCGCTTTTCAGGCAATTGTGATGAGAACGTGATGGACCATCGATTAGACCCCGGAGGTGAGCAATGGAGCAACTGAGCATTGATCTGGAAAATTGTTATGGAATCAAAAAGCTCAAGAAGCAATTGGATTTCTCCGAGGAAACGGCCTACGCCATCTACGCCCCAAACGGCTTGATGAAAACGTCTCTGGCGCAGACCTTTAAAGACATCTCCGCTGGAGCTGCATCCACAGATCGGATATTCCCCACCCGCGTGTCTACCAGGAAAATCACGGACGAAAAGGGCGCTGCCTTGACCAAGGAAAGCGTATTCGTGGTCAGCTCTTACGACGCGGAGTTCGGTCATACGGAAAAGACCTCGACCCTACTCGTAGATATCAAACTAAAAAGGGAGTATGACCAACTGCATGTCGGAATCGACAACTCAAAGGAATTGCTGCTGAAGGCCCTCAAACAGCAATCGCATTCAAAGAAAGACCTTGAAAAGGAAATATCCTCCGCATTCACTAGCCTTGACAACGATTTCTACACTGCCCTGAATCGCATCAAAAAGGAACTGTTGGAACAGAAAGATACGCCCTTTGCCGACGTTAGTTACGACACGATTTTTGATGAAAAAGTATTGAACGCTCTTGGGACAAAAGATGTTAAAACGGCAATTGAGGGTTACGTTCAACGGTACAACGAACTCCTCGCTGCTTCCACTTATTTCAAGAAGGGAACGTTCGACTACTACAACGCTGGCCAAATCGCTAAGAGCCTTGCGGACAATGGCTTTTTTGAGGCCAAGCATACTGTAAACCTCAATGCCGCTGAGAGTCTTGAGATTAAGACCCAGAAGGAACTTGAGGATGTGATTACAAAAGAGAAAGAAGCAATCATCAAGGACAACGCCCTCCGGAAGAAGTTCGATGAAATTGAGACACTCCTGAAAAAGAATGTGACCCTCCGTGACTTTCTGACGTACTTGATGGACCATGAAGCGTTTCTGTCACAACTGGCAAACATCAAGAAATTCAAGGAAGATATTTTGAAGTCGTACCTTCGGGTCAAACTTGATCTTTATCAGGACTTAATGAACCAGTACGAAGCCGCCGAAAAGAGAACGCGGGAAATTGAGAAGGAAGCGGCCAGGCAATCAACACAGTGGGAGGAAGTAATCCAGATTTTCAATGAGCGATTTGTGGTTCCATTCACGCTCAGTGCCAAAAACAAAATATCCGTAATGCTCGGCTACGCGCCAATGATTGAATTGGAATTCACGTATCACGATGGTGCGGACAACATGCCAATCGAGAAGTCTGCGCTCTTGAAAGTCCTAAGCACGGGAGAAAGAAAAGCTCTCTATATCCTGAACATCATTTTCGAGGTCGAGGTGCGGAGGAAGGCTGCCCAGGAGACGATCATTGTCATTGATGACATCGCGGATTCCTTCGATTACCAAAACAAGTATGCCATCATTCAATACCTGAGGGATATCAATGAGGATCGTCTTTTTAAACAAATTATCATGACGCATAATTTCGATTTCTTTCGCACGATTAAGAGTCGATTTGTGAGCTATCCCCACTGCTTAATGGCCTCAAAAAACGGATCTGGGATTTCCCTGGAGCAGGCAATCGGCATCAAAAATGTTTTTCTAAACGATTGGAAACCCAATTTTTTTTCTGACTCAAAAAAGAAGATCGCGTCCATCCCGTTTCTCAGGAATCTCGTTGAGTATCGGGAAGGGGACTCTGACCAGAAATTCATGAAACTCACATCCCTTTTACATTGGAAAGCTGACTCTGCTGCCATCACCGAAGCCCAACTGGATGCCATTTACAACGAGATGTTTGCTTCAGCAGGCGTCTCAGCAAACGGTGCGAGGTCGATGATTGACATCATTCACGAACAGGCAAAGTTATGCATGAATGCCGGGGTCGGCATCAATTTCGAAAACAAGATTGTTCTTGCGATTGCCATACGAATTGGAGCCGAGCAATTCATGGTGAAGAAAATAAATGACCCTCCTTTTGTGGCTGGCATCAGCTCTAATCAAACCCAGGCGCTACTAACACAATTCAAGAAACTCTTCAGCTCCGATGTTAGATCCATAGGGATTTTGGATCGCGTCATGATTATGACACCGGAAAACATTCACTTGAACTCGTTCATGTACGAACCAATAGTAGACATGTCCGATGAACACCTCCGGAGGCTGTATGGTGACGTGATCGCCTTGAAGTGAAACATGGCAATCGAATTCACGAATCTCGTGGATCAATAAATGACCGCTTTTCATGAAGAGTGCGTTTTTTGGGAGGAACAGAAGTCACAAATGGAGAGAATCAAAGAGTTGGCACGATTCTTCGAGCCTGATCCTCGAAATCTCGCCTTTATAAACCTTCACGCCAACACCGGCGAGGCATCGCGGATGACTTGGACGATCACTATCGCCTTGTCGCCAGCGTAGAACTGCACAGTGGTGTTCCTGATGATGTTTGCAGCTACTTTGAAACGGTACCTCCAAGCAATGTGAGGAGAACGTGACGGCAAGGCTGTACGAGCGTCTGATCACTTTGTCGTGAAGGGCAATCTAAGGATTTACAAGATTTCTTCAGTGCATAGCTATGGCAGCGGTCTATCATAGCTGTCCATGGGGCAGAGACCCCGTTGGGAGTATTGAGATGATCACTTCAATCAGACTCGGAAACGCCCGGATTTTCGAGGGTCAAGGCTGGGATTTTCCGCTGGATCAGATGAGCGTCATCTGTGGCACGAACAGCGCTGGTAAGTCAACACTATTGAAGACCATTCTGCTTCTTCGCCAAAGTTTGGGAATTGGGGGAAGCCTGCGGAGTAATACACCCAGGCTAAAGTTTGTTGGGTCTGAAGTTGATCTCGGCGATTTCGCGACGTTCATATCGCACAAAGACAGATCCCGCGATTTACACATCGGAATGACAGTTCCAGGAGACATGCAGCCTGACGTTGCAGATCTTCTGAGGAATCAAAAGACTGATGCCTCTTCTCCCAAGAGAGGGCCGGAGCCCTTTAACCTTTCTTGCGATTTTACATTTGGGTACTACGGATCCAGCGATGACGTACCCCGTCTCGACTTGCCCAGGCCAGACGCACAAGACGAAGAGGAAGGAGCTGACGGCAAACTCCCGGAGCAGGCTGCGCTGCTCAAGGAGGCTAGATTTCAGATTGACTTGGCAGATGGCGTGCGATTAGCGTGGCAGGTTTTCGTTGCATGGGCGAGAACAGACGATACGCTCAGAGCTTATAGCATAAGGTTGCCTCGATCTTACGTCGAGGGCGCTAGCGGACTTCAAGGCATATCCATCGATCCCAAAAATACCGACTTGGCCGAATTCCCAACATTAGTTAGGGGTATGCTGCCAGATCGAATTATCGGTCGTGCCGCAGACGCGCCCGCGGATGCGCCTGACGAAGCTGCTGTGAAGCTTTGGCCTTTGCCTGTCCATGTGGAGCGTGCGCATCGAACACTGCGGCTCGCATTAAGTAATACGAGCTATCTCGGACCGATTCGTTACCCCGCTCGACGTTTCTACACGTTAGAAAGCGAGGTGCCGTTCTCCGATCTGGGCGGTGAGTCCTTGCCAAATTTCCTTCATGAGCGGTCCAACGTAAGCGTGGTGAATCTCCATGAAGGAGCCTCGATTCGAAGAGAGTCGCTCTCTCGCGCGTTAGACGGATGGCTTTATTACCTCCGGGCTGGAACCTTTTGTAACCAATTCACGCGAGAATTGTCAGTTACAACAATCAGGGATGTGCTCATTCAAATGGATTTGCGGACGATTCAAGGGACGGAGATCCACGCTCTGGCCGATTCTGGATTTGGCTATTCCCAAGTGTTGCCGATATTAGCGAGGGGTCTGATGGTCAGCCCTGGAGGCACTCTCGTTGTTGAGCAACCGGAGCTGCATCTTAATCCAGCACTTCAAGTTCGCGTTGCCAAATTCTTAACATGTATGGCGCGGGCGGGCAAGCAAGTCCTCATCGAAACTCACAGCGAGCACATCGTCAATGCCATCAGAGTGCTCGCAGCAGAAGAGGAAGACGAGCAGATCACGAAGCTTTGCAGGATATTGTTTATCGATTCGCAGTCAGAAAAGCGTCCCACACTGCACGAATTATCGATTCAAGGCGACGGGACAGTTCCCGACTGGCCAAAAAGCTTTTTCGGGGAGGCGGCATCGCTGGCAGGTAGACTGCTTCGCGTCCAAGTCAAACAGAGACAAGCTGGCAGCTAACAATGGCATCTCTCTTGTGCCCATCACCGATCATCTTAGACCAAAGCTTTCCGAGGGATGAAGCCATCCTCAGAACCGTCGGCAAAGCCCTGGGCGAATTGCAAGGCCTCGCGGAGAGAGGTACGATTGCGATTCTCCTCACCGACATGCTCAAGCTTTTCGTTCGTGATTTCGATTGGAATAGAGCGGGACCTTATCCGCTGCTGATGGATATTCATAACCTGCTCGTTTCTTGGTGCTTGCAGCCGAACGAGGTCATCTTGACAGCGCAACTCGAAGGCGTTGGGGCGGGCGAGCCACATCCACTTCCGGACGATTGCAAAGAGGTTGGGAACGCGGCCCTTTGGGCGGAGGAAGCTGCCAAACTACTCTATGTGCATGATGCTGCGGCGCATGGTACCGAGTTTTTTATCGGTATCGCATGTCCTCAGGCCTTTGCCGGGCTGAAAAAATGCGGGTACCCGGAGCAAGCTGCACAGATTCGCAAGTTCCCGCTGTTGGGCCCGTGCGATCTCGCTGAACTTAGCGACGCATTCACCTGGGAATATCCAAACAATTTACATTTGAGATCTGTTTCGTATGGTGACGCGAAGAGGAACGTGCACCTTTTAGGCGGGACGGTTGCAGAAACAGCGGTGGGCAGTCACTATAAAGTGAGTTTCATGGGCGCTCCTCGGCCGTGGGTGCTCGATTATAACGAAGATCCGGTCAAGGATTCGTTTGTCGGCCAACTGGTGCCGATCACCGGATTTCCATTTGAGTATGTAAAAACCGTCTTACTTGAGGGCAGACTTCCCAGAGGAAAACCAAGGATCAGAATGACAGCCTGAGAGAGCCGTCGATCTGAGATTTCATTATCGGTCGTGGCGGCCCCCGATTCGCCGTTGCTGCCGCCGGCCCTTCCAGGGAAGACTTCTCGTCATGAGTTGGCTTATTCCAGGGGCCGTTCAAATAGGATGTGTTGGTTCTACTGGGCTGTAGGGGTTTGGTTGCGGGCTGCCCAAGACTGATTCAGTCGACCCACAATCAGTGGCGCAGATGAATCCGGAGCTTTCGCGTATGCACCTAGTACGACTGGTGTCTTGTGTCCAAGCATCTTCGCGACCGCGATGTTGTGCGGGTACTGCTCAAACGCTCGCGTCGCCGATGTCGAACGCAGATCATAAGCGCGCCGGGCAGTAATGCCAGCTGCTTTGGTCGCTTTTTCCCAGCGTCCTGATAGACGGTCCAGTGGCGCTTCGGATCGCGGGGGGCAGGAAAAACGTACGGGGAGAAATCAGGGCCAAGGAATTTCTTCCATCGGCGGAGCGCATTTGTGCAGAAATCTGTGAGTAACACATGGCGAACACCGGCGCGGGGTTTCGACTTCCTTACGTGGATGCTTGGATTCGGGCCGTCTAACTCGACGTCGGCCCATTCTAGAGGAAGGACCTCTTTCTTCGGGCGTAGCCCAGTCTCGATCAGGACAATGATAAATATTTTGAGGAGGGGTTCGCATGCTGACAGAAGCCGTTCTTCTTCCTCGACGCTGAATGGCTTTGCCTCGCGACGTTCGTGCGCCTCCTGTAGCCAGACATCTTCACACGGATTCTGTGTGATGTACCTCAATTTCTTTGCTTTCCGCATCATTCCGGATAACACGCTAACGTCGCGGTTAGCTTGGCTGGGTCTGGCGAGTTCGACTCTCACACGCTTCCGCCACTTTCTCCCGCAATAACAGCACAGACGAGATGAACGTTTGGTTCAGCTTCCGCGGCCTCTATTCCTTCGGGCAAGCGACCGCCGTTGTATTCAGCCAGCCGATTTTTCCATTTGAGAAAGTCGGTGATGGTCTGGGGCTCGATGCGTACTTCCACGCGGCGCAGGCTGGCGAGCAGAAGGTTCATCTCCCGCATAAGTCCGGTCTGGCTGCGCTGGGTCTGGCGGCACGGCTTGATGGCCATGCGGACCTCGCGGCCTTTACACTCCAGCAGTCCCCATTTTTCAGGAACTTCATGCGCGGCGAGCAGACCCTGCGGCACGAGATAGAAGCGCTCGCAGCCCATGGCCAGGTCGGGGTTCTTGCGAAAAGGTTTATCACGGTCGGCGAAAAAATCGGTGCGGGCGACCTTGCACTCCACCACCACGGAGCGGGATTGCCCTTTCCAGGCGATCACGTCGGGCGTTTCGCCGCTGGCACAGGACTGCTCAGAAAGCACGATGCCGCAACGGTATCGGCCACGAAGCCATTGCTCGGCCAGACGGACAAGCTGCTGATGGGTCATGCTTGATGTTGTAACGCAGAATCCGGTGATTGAGAAGTGTCTTGCGGGTGTCGTTTCATTTTGGGCGGCGGGTGTGGAAATGCATGGGCAACTTCCACAAATCGTCTTCAGCGCTTTGACTTGTTTCCGGACACAGCTGCCGTGAGTGCACCGGCGGCGCTCGCGAATGTCAGAAATAGTAAAAGTGCAAACGCCAGGATCATCACGACAAAAACGGTCATTCCCGCGGGGTTCTGGTTGAAGAACTGTACCATCTGTTGAAAAGCAGGATCGGAGTTGCGGGACGCGGCTTGCTGGAGCGCCAGGGTGGCCATCGGCCGGAGTTGGCCCGTGAGGCAATAGACTACGACAAACAAAACAGCGAACGCCGTAAAGCTGAGGAAGCCGACTGCACAGCCCATCCGCGCGCCCCGTCCCGCGGAAAGCTCACCGGGAAAACGCCGCCGGTAGAGAATAATGCACCACAACACGCTTCCGGGCACGGTGATGAGCCAGCCTACGGGACCAAGGAACAGAGTCACCAGACCATTGGCCACGGCAAAGGGCACGGCAATACGGTAGAACTTTTTCCACTGGACTTGATTGGCTGTGTCTACCCAGGGCGCGCCTGGGTCCGCGGCGTCAGATGTGGGCTGGCCTTCCGAGCGTAAAGATGAAGTTGGGGTGTCCATGGACGATGCCGATGCCGATGCCGATGCAGAGACAGGCCTGTCCTCCTGTGGCGAGGCGACCTTGATTTGAGGAGCGCCGCAGGCCGGACAGAAAGGGACTTGCTCTTCCACCGGCGTTCCGCAGCGATAGCATGTTCGTTCCACTGCTTCAAATTACAGCACGGCAGTTGCATTCGCAACCGGCGGCGGCCACGGACTCGCGACTGCCGCCAACTGGACTACTACCTAAATAGTGTCTTTGCCATCGCGCACGCGCACATAGACCAGAGCAAATTCACAACTATTGCCATGCGGCGTTACGGCCACCACATGCTGGTTGTTCTGCGTGCCTGCTTTCAACTCCTGCGTGCGGTGTCCGGGATTATCATGATCGCAGGTGACCGGGTCGTCGCCCGCCCGGTGCTTGTGATAATTGAATCCTGAGTCGTTGGTATCGCACTGGACCACGTTGCCGTACTTGCCCAGTTCCTTGCGGTAAAAATCCATCACCTTGTCGGACGAATCGCTGCTGTCAAATTTCACCGCCACCACTTTTACTCCAAAGCCGAACATGGAAAGGTTGACGTTGGCGTTTTCATCCTTGTCATTGGCGTTGGGTTTGACCTTGGCGCCAGGATAGACGGTCAGGCCGGTGTCTTTGGCATCCACGTCACCGCTGTGGACGCTGAGCGACCCGGCAGGCGTGCGAATGTCGACGTTGTCGTTCTTCCCTGATTGTCCCTTGGACTCATGGGTGGAGATGGTGCATCCGCTGAGCGGCAGCAAAACTGCCAGGCTGGCGAATGCGGCGAAAAAACGAAGTCTGTTCATAGAAGCTCCTTGCTTTTCTGTAATCTCAGCTAATGTGTTGCTGCTTTCTGAATTCCTGTGCCCCGCGGAGCAAAGCCCGGTATGGTGACCGGCAGGCGCCCGCGCAATGGCGTCTCAGCAAAAAGCGCCCGGACGGCCGCAGACTCAGAAATGGGAACATTGGAGTACGCGCACATGTAGTTCTCAATCTGAGGAAAATCTGTAGCGATGTAAGGCGAACCAAACGCCACCACTACAGTCCGCTCCCGCGCGGTTTCCAGGACCGATTGCAACAAAGCTGCCGGTGTGTCCGCCAGGGCAATGGCATTGCCGGGCGCCGTGCCCTCTTTCTTTACGTTCTTGCCGGCCACTGGGACCATATACACCGCAACCAATACTTTATCTGCCGTGCTGACCGCTTGCTGCACCGAAGCTGCCATGCCGGAAGCGATCCTGGGATCGACATAGAAAATCTGGACGCCACGCACGCGGGAACGCAACTCACGTTCCAGGCGGCGGCCGTTCTCCAAACGAACATCGTCCGTCAGGATCACACACACCAGCGGCTTATGCTCTACCATTCCATACGTGAGAGCGGACGCAATGGTTCCGCTGTTTTTTAGCGGAAGCACATGGCGGTTCTCGCGTACCAGCGTGATGGAAGCAGCGGCCACCTGTTCGGCAAATGCCAGGCTCGTGGGCTGGGCCACCAGGGACGACACGGCGTTCATATCAACCATGCGCGCCTTACTCAGTCCCACGCTTGCTTTGGCTTCCAGAATTTTCAGCACGGACTCGTCAATCCGCGACTCCGCGATTTCCCCGGAGCGGACGGCGTTGAGCAAACCGTTATAGGCCCCGTCCAGGTCAGAGGGCAGAATCAGCAAGTCATTGCCGGCACGGACGGCGTCCACTGCGGCCCGCCCTGATGCTGACGCGCCGCCGTGGGGATAAAGCCGAGTAAGCGCGCCCATTTCCATGGCGTCGGTCACCACTAGCCCGTGAAACTTTAGCTCCTTCTTTAACAAGTCGCCGACAATCGCCGGTGACGTTGTGGCGACCTTCCCGGCATCAGGCTCCAGCGCAGGCGCGGTGACGTGCGCCACCATGATGCCGTCAACTCCGGCGGCGATTGCGCCACGAAATGGCACCAGATCAATCTGCTCAATCTGGTCACGGGTGCGTGTAACGGCGGCCAGTCCTAAATGCGAGTCGGTGCCGGTGTCGCCGTGTCCGGGGAAATGCTTGGCCGTGGTCATCATGCCTTCCTGCCGTGCTCCGCGTATGTAAGCGGAAACCATGGCGCTGACCTGGGCCGGATCTTCTCCAAAAGCCCGTGTATTGATGATCGGGTTCTCCGGGTTGGAGTTAACGTCCGCAACGGGAAAGAAATTCCACTCCACACCCAGAGCCCGCGATTCCCGCGCGGTGATGCGGCCGAACTCTTCCGCAAACTCGGGCTTTCCCGTGGCGCCAAAGGCCATGGCATGCGGGAAAGCTGTGACCCCAAAGAGCCGCATGGACGGTCCGCGCTCGAAATCAGCCGCCACAATCAAGGGTAGCCGGGAACCGCGTTGCAGGTCATTTATGAGCATTGCGGCCTCATATGGCTCGCTTTTGACCAAAAAAGACCCATCGGATGGCACTGTCAGCAGGATGGAACCAAGATGGTAACGGGTGATCTGTTCACGGAGCTTTACGAAATCCGGGTCGTCCACGTTCATGAACCGGGCCAGAACACGGACCATGAACATCTGGCCGATCTTCTCTTCCAGGGAAAGCTTCTTCAGGGTCCTCTGGGCCCAGCGTTCGCCTTCATGGCTGACGGCAACATGGGACGAACGCAGGAAATCACCGGCGCTGAGAGAAGTGCTCAGAACAAGGACCAGCAAGCCACGCAGCCACCATCTGCTTCGCATGGCGCAACCATATCAAACCCGCGGCACGTATGTCTGCAAGCGAAGCTGGGAAGGCCTCACCGGGGAGCCCAGGCATCCAGATGAGCAAGATTGCTCATCAAGAAATTTATGTGCGGCATAGACTGATTTTAGGCGGATAATAACCCTAACTACGCCGACGTTCGTTCAGAATTTGAAGGAGCCCATATGAACAAACTGCGTATTGCGTTTCTGCTTGGTCTGGCGCTGTTCTTCAGCAGCTTTGCCTTTGCCATGGATGGCGAAAACGGTAACCACCAGCGCCATCACCACAAACACAAGAAACACCGGCATCCCAACGATCGGGACGAAAGACACCTCTAGTAGGCCGGTCCGCGTGCCACGCGCGCATTAACTGATCGGCTCGTAGTAGCGCTCTCCCGCGCAAGCACGACACAATACTTTGCCGCCTCGCCGTACTTCACGCTGGAAATTAATTCCTTCGCCGCATTGTCCGCAAACCACTCGCTCGCCTTTGTAACCAGGCAGCTCTTCCGGCGGTATTTCCACATGCACCCATTGCGCCTGGAATAATTGATCGTCCGGCATTTCCCGGTACGCCAGCATCTGTTGCTGGTTTTTATCGGCGATTTCCGGATGCATGCTCCTGGCCAGATCTTTGGACGATTCGCGCGCCGCGACACGCACTGCTTTCCCACTTTCCAGGTCTACAAATGTGGCGGCCATTTTGCCCCAATCGCGAAACTTGAGAGCACGTTTGCCGAGCCGGCATCCGGTGACCACCATGACGGCGTCGGTGGCGCAGCGGTCAATCTCCACAAAAGTAATGACGCGTTTGCGGTCTTTGCCTTTGGGATCGTCGATTTGCAGCTTCTGCAGACCCAGCATGGCCATGCGAACGCCGAGCACTTGTCCGGCGCACAGATGTCCGTGGGCGACGGCTGCTTCGTCCAGGTATTCCTGCAAGGTTTTCACTGAGGACCTTCCTCTCCGGAATTCTCCGCTTGCGGATCGGCGGAGTGGCCTTGAACAACAAACGTGACTTTGCTTCCGTCAGCGGAGATAAATGTCACACGGCCGGGTCCGCGTTCCCATTTTGGGGCGGGGCAGGAACCTCCGGCAAATTCCTTCTTCAGTACTGGCTTGCGTCGTCCTAACTGGGAAACAACCATGTACGCTTTGCCTCCATCGTCCGAGCTGCCGCAGTAGGCCGCATAATCCCGGTACCAGCTGGCTTCCGACAGTGAGGAATCATAAGCCGGTAGATTCAACTGCGCGACGTGGCCGGTCGCGCGATCTACGCTGATCCACCCTCCGAGTTGCCATGTCCAGCTCGGGGGCTTGGCTGCTTCCTGTGGGAGTGCATCATTGAGCCTGTAGGCGCGGGCAATCACAAACAGCCGGTCTGTGATCTCATGAGAAAGCCCAACGGTGTACTCTTTGACGCGTCCGTCAATGATTAACTGGCGGACTTTGATGGATCGGGAGCCTACGGTATCTGATGTATTGACTACACGCCACTGACCAAGGATGATGGTGTGCGGCTTGGGAACGGCGAAGCTGCCGGGGACACTGACCATTAAGAAAACTGCGGGCAGCAGGCGCCGAAGGCGTGACATAGTCCGGCCATTATAAGACCGGAAACGAAAAAGCGCTCCCGGGCCGGGATTCCCGTAATGGTGCATCATGAACAATCTACCGTAATGGTCTCTTTTGACCACAATGTTCTTGCGTTTTTGCGGTAGAATTTTGGACGCTAATGAAGGGCCAAAGTATATACTACAGAGTCGCCGGATGGGGCTAGTATCAGTTATTTTCTGGCAACCGGAATTTTTCTAGAGTTTGAATTTCAGGAGGAAACGATGCGTTCGAGCATTCGAGTGTTATTGGTAGCAGTTTTAGCGTTTTTCATGATGACGGCGGCCTTCGCGGAAGATGACGCGAGTCCAGTCAAGAAGGCGACCGATACTTCAGCAACGGCGCCCGCCACGACTGACACATCAGCCACCACGACCCAGCCCGCGACGACCACCCCGACGCCGGCTCCAGCGCCGCTGGCCAGCTCTTCCGGGTTTCGCAGCGATAACACGCCGAAGATCGAGGTATTTGGGGGCTTCTCCTATCTCCGCAGCAACCTGCAGGGCGGATTGTTCGTGCCTCCGTGCACCGCGCTCCCCTGCAACCCCTTTAATGTGAGCAATGGACCTTTTAATTCGATGGGCGTAACCGGAGCAGTCACCTGGAACGTTCGTGACTGGCTCGGATTGACGGCCGATTTCGGCGGCTACGGCATCCGGGAATTGAATCCGGGAGTGAAAGGCAGCTACTCGACTTTCCTGTTCGGACCTACTTTCGCTTCTCACAAGAGCGAGCGCTGGACGCCTTTCGTCCACGTATTACTCGGAGCCGATCGCCTCGGCGCATCGAATGCCGGAATCTCGACCCACCAGAACGCGTTCGCAGCGGCCTTTGGCGGCGGGTTTGACGTCTCGCTGAATCGACTCATCGCCATCCGCGTTATCCAGGCTGATTACTTGATCACCAAGTTTAACGACGGCGCCCCCGTGGGCTCCGGTAAGAACCGCCAGGATGGTGGGCGTTTGTCGGCCGGCATCGTGTTCCGCTTCGGCTACCCAAAGACAGTCGTGATACAGCCGGCGCCGACGAACTCCGCGCCCATAGCCAGTTGCTCAGCGAACCCCAACATGGTGACCGCGGGCTCTGGCGACATCGTGATCGTTCGCGCCAACGCCAGCGATCCGGATAACGACCCGCTCACGTACTCCTGGTCCGCCACCGGCGGCAACGTAGCCGGCAGCGGCTCGGAAGTACGCTGGAACTCGGGCGGTGTTGCTCCCGGCACGTATACCGTCACAGCCAGCGTGAATGACGGACACTCACACACCGTGAATTGCTCGGCTGACATCACCGTGAATCCACCGCCCAACCGCAAGCCTATCGTCAGCTGCAGCGCGAGCAAGAACTCGGTGGTCAGCGGCGAGCCGGTCGGCATCCGCGCCACCGCTAGCGATCCTGATGGCGATCCTTTGACATATAGCTGGAGCACCAGCACCGGGCGGATCACCGGCTCAGGCGCTTCGGTCCAGTTGGACACCACGAACGCGCAGGGCGCAGCCACAGTAACCGCAACCGTGGACGATGGACGCGGCGGGACCGCCTCGTGCAGCACCACTGTCGACGTGAGACCGCGCAGCTTGTCGCTCCGCAGTGTCTACTTCGTTGTCGGCCAGCCCACCAAGAAGAACCCCGATGGTGGATTGCTCGAGAGCCAGAAGCAAACTCTGCAAACCGTGGCACGCGATTTCAAGAGCTATCTCAGCGTGAAGCCGGATGCCCGCCTGATGTTGGATGGCTATGCTGACATTCGCAAGTATGCGGGCGGCCGTGACAATAACGACGCTCTTACCGCGCGGCGCTCCAACCGGGCCAAGAGCTACTTGGTCGAGCTAGGCGTTTCCGTCAGCAATCTTGACACCAACTCGCATGGCGACCACCAGCAATTGACTGAAGCCCAGGTCAGGGCCTTGGTGGAATCCAGTTCTGAACTGAGTGCTGAGGAAAAAGCGCGGATGCTCAACAAGAGGAACTTCCACATGATCTGGTTGGCCAACAACCGCCGCGTTGACGCCACTTTGGAGTCAACCGGCCAGACGTCGGTCCAGGAATATCCGTTCAATGCTGCGGATGCTCTGACCCTGATCGGCGGCAGAGAAGCGGAATATGTGAAAAAACACCCACCCAAGAAGGCGCCGGTAAAGAGAGCGCCAGCTAAGAAGGCGCCAACGGCGAAAGCAGCACCCAAGAAGTAACAAAAGAACAAAGCAGATAATCACAGGCCCGGCGGCTTCTTCAGCCCCGGGCCTGTGGCGTTTGCGAAGACGATAGCAGACCAACGCGGGCTGCCGGAGGTTGGCAATTCAAGACTTCCCTTTGATATAGTTCCGGCCTGAGTCGAGTGCAGCCAAAATACAGCATCATTGTCCCCGCCTACAACGAACACCAGCGCATCGGCGGCACGCTGGAGGCGGTGGTGGCCCATGTGCGCCAGCACCGATGGAGCGCCGAAGTTGTTGTCGTCGACGACGGCTCGAGCGATGGTACGCCGGAGATCGTGACCCGTTTTGCGGCGGAGAATCCCGAAGTGCGCCTGGTACAAAATCCAGGGAACCGCGGGAAAGGGTACGCCGTCCGCAATGGAATGCTTGAATCCCATGGCGCGGTGCTGCTTTTTACCGACGCTGATCTTTCTGCACCCATCTCCGAAGCGTCCAAGCTCTTTGCCGAGATCGAGAAAGGCGCGGACGTCGCCATTGGATCACGCTGGCTGGACTCTTCGCTGCAATATCAACGGCAACCGTTCAAGCGCCAGGTGATGGGACGCGTCTTTAACCTGTTTGTGCGAATGCTCCTGATCTTTCCGTATCGCGACACGCAGTGCGGTTTTAAGGCATTCACCCGTAGCGCAGCACGGAGAATCTTTCCTTTGACGCGCATCACGCGCTGGGGTTTCGATCCTGAACTTCTTTATCTGGCGCACAGTATGGGATTGAAAGTCGCCGAAGTGCCGGTGATCTGGGGCCATGATGAAAAATCTACCCTCCACCCGTATCGCGATGGCCTGCACATGGGGACCGACGTCCTGAGAATCCGCTGGTATTCATGGTCGGGAAAATACAAGACGAATCAGTCCGCGACGAAAGAGTAGACCCCTACGTACTCGCAAGCACCGGGAACAAGAACACAAGCGCGGCGATCCAAATAACAATCCACAACAGGAACCACCTGGATCCTGTCCAACTTCGTTCTTGCTCTTGAGAATTCATTTGCTCGCGCCTCCCGGCTGCCATCCACGCTCTGTGGTGACAGTTACGGAAGGGCAAGTCGCGGGCCATCCTCCAAGTGACTGATTCTTTGATGGTTAGCTTTGCCTAGAAGAGATGGCTGTGTGCCTTTGGCCGCGTCCATGTGTCATTACCCACACATGGGACGATGGTCTCAGGCGTCCAACAGTTCGCGTATTTTCGCCGTGAGGGTCCTGATGCTAAAGGGTTTGTGCACCAATACCGCTTCCGGTGTTAATGACCCGTTGGTTGCCAGGCGGCCGTCCGTATAGCCCGAAACGAAAATGACTTTTAGTTTTGGACGAAACTCCAGTACTTTCGCTGCCAGTTCCGGACCCGTCATTTCCGGCATCACGACATCCGTGACCAGCAGATCAATCGTTCCAGGGCTCTCCACCAGACGGAGCGCTTCTTTGCCGCTGGCCGCAGCCAATACACGGTAGCCAAACTCGGTGAGCAAGTCGACCACCACGCAACGCAACGGCTCTTCGTCCTCGACAACAAGGATCGTCTCACTACCCCGAAGTTTCTTCAAATCCGCCTGCATTGCTTGCCACTCTATCATTCTAATCAAGAGCGGGACATCAGGCGATACGGCCTACCAGACTTTGCAGCGGTTGGCCGGGGCCATCGGCTGCCCCGTCTTACAAGAGAACGCCTGCTGGAACTCCGGCATATTCACCACCACGCCGTTGATGCGGTACTTGGACGGCGAATGTGGGTCCGTCTTGGCGCGCACGCGCAGGTCCTCCGGACGAGTGTTGGAGCAGTCCCACTGGGCAAAGCCAATGAAGAAGCGCTGCTCCGGACTCAGTCCGTCGGCCGGCTTCAGGGTCTTGCCTTTGGTGGCGCTCTGCCACGCTATGTAGCCCAGAATTTCGCCACCCAGATCGGCCACGTCTTCTCCGAGCGTGAGTGCGCTGTTGATGTGGATGTCATCCACCACTACGTATGTCGCGTACTGGTCCTGGACACACTTGGTGCGCTCCTGGAATTTATCTTTGTCTTCCTTGGTCCACCAGTCCTTCAGATTGCCTTTGGCATCGAACTGGCTGCCTTCATCGTCAAAGCCATGCGTCAGTTCATGGCCGATGGTCCCACCGGTGTTGCCGTAGTTGGGCGCATCGTCCATTTTGGCGTCATACAGCGGCGGCTGGAGAACGCCTGCCGGAAAGTTGACATCATTCATTTGCGGATTGTAGTAAGCATTCACCGTCGGTGGTGACATGCCCCATTCGGTGCGGTCCAAAGGCTTGCCGATCTTGTTAATGTCGCGATGGGTTTCAAACGCCGACGACCGCTGTATGTCACCAAAGAAATCACCACGGGCAATATTGATCGAGCTGTAGTCGCGCCATTTGTCGGGATAGCCGATTTTGTTGCGAATGCCGCGCAGCTTGTTCATGGCCTGCTCTTTGGTTTCCGGACTCATCCAGTCCAGCGCGCGTATGCGCAGTTCCATGGCGTCTTCAATGCCTCGCACCATGTCCAGCGTGCTTTTCTTCAGCTCCGGAGAAAATACCTGACGCACGTAAGCCTGTCCCAACGCTTCGCCGAGATTGCGATCGGTGTATTGCACGCAACGCTTCCAGCGCGGCTGCATCTCCTTGGCTCCGCGCAAATACTTGCGATAGAAGTCAAAATTCTCCTGCACGAAAGCTGACGAAAGATAGTCGGCCGCCGGATTGGCTACGTGAAAACGCAGATACGTCTTCCAGTCGCCCAACGGAGTGCTCGCCAGTTGGCCGTTCACTTCCTTGAAGAACGCCGGGGCTGTGACGTTCATGATTGCAAAGTGGGGATACTGCAACTGCCGGTAATACGCCTGCCAGCCGAAGTTAGGCGCGATCTTTTCCAGATCAGCGACCGTCATTTTATTCTTCAGCTTGTACGGGTCGCGGCGCTCCACGCGCGTCAACGACGCTTTAGCCAGCGCAGTCTCAATGTTCATGACAGTGGCAGCGTTCTTCTTCGCAACTTCCGGCGAATCGCCCAGCAGCTCAAACACCTTCTGCACATGCTGCAGATAACGCGCACGGTCAGCCTTGGATTTATCGTCGTCCTTGGTGTAGTAGTCGCGGTCGGGAAGCCCCAGACCGCCCTGGTCCAGCTCGGCAATCTGTGACTCGGAGTCATCGGGGTCTTGCGTTGATCCGTTGGCGAAGATGATGGACCGTCCATACGTGAGCTGTAAGGCGCCGACGAGCGGCGCCATGTCTCGCGTGGACTTGAGCCGTGCAATTTCATCCAACTGCGGCTTAATGGCCGCGATGCCGCGCTTCTCGATTGTTGACTCATCCATGCAAGCGGCGTAGAAGTCGCCAATCTCCGCGGTCACTGCGTCCTTCTTGCCGTTGGCCGATGCTGCCTGCTCCAGAATGCCCCTCAGGAAATTGAGATTGTCCTGGTAGAGCTTGCCGTAGACGCCCCATGACGTTTGGTCCGGCGGAATGGGGTTCCTCTTCTGCCAGCCGCCGCATGAGTATTGATAGAAATCCACGCAAGGATCCACGGCGCGGTCCATGGCGGTGACGTCCAGGCTGGGTGTGTACGGCAGCGCCGGTGAGGAGGCCGGCGATTGGGCCAGCACACAAGAAACAGAAAGCACTAAGCAGCATATGAGAACAACAACTGAAGTTTTCATTGAAAGTTTTGACTCTCTCTCCCGTAAAAGATCATAAGTGTGTTTCACTCGAAATCCTCAAACCACGAACACAGCCGAGGCGGCTATGCCACATGGCTGTTTTAGTCCCAGCGATCCTGGTGCCCATGCCAGTGTGGCAGCTACTCCTGAAAGCCGAAGGCCACTTTGATGTTGGCTACTTCAACAATGTCGCCGTCCTGCAGCTCGTGCTGACCGGAGACATCGTCACCATTAATCTTGATCTTGATTTTGGATTCGGACGCGGCAATAAAGTATTTGCCATCGCGCCTGCTGATCAGCGCAGCAGTATTCGGCGCAAAGAACCCTTTCAACCGGATGGACGCCATACTCGATTTGCCGATCATGGTCATCTTGCCGGTAAGCATGTACTGCATCTGGTCGGTTCGGCCATCCAGAACGCTCAGCATGGCCGTCCGCTCGATGGGAGCGGCGTTGCTGCCCGGCGCAGCCGCGAGACCGGCGAGCAGTTCCTGGGATTTTTTGGTGTCCAGCACCACGGTTGAATCGCTGGCCGCCGGTTTGGGTTGGGCGGGGACCGCCTTTTGCGCTTCATCGCGAAATTGGACAACGTGCTTCCCGATCAACATCTGATCGCCGTCCTGGAGCGCGGCTTTGCCCACGCGCTGATTGTTGACGTACGTGCCGTTGAGTGAGCCCAGGTCTTCGATCACATAGTGGTCCTGCTCCCACGTGACTTTGGCGTGATGGCCGGAAACGGCAAGATTGTCGATGGGCAGCATATTGTCCGGCAGCCGGCCAATGGTCAGCGTGTCCGCCGCCAGGGTGACTTCCTTCAATGTCTGTTGTTCGAACTTTAGAATGAGTTTTGCCATTCACGGCCTCCGGAAAACAGCTTCCTTACTATGCTTTTGTACCATGGGCGCTCCACAATCCGCAGCAGCAAACATGTAATGTTATCGTCGGCCGTGCGGTCTTTGGCGGTCTGAATCAGGGTATCGCAAGCCTGCTCCAAGGAACGGGAGGAAAGCACGGTCTGCAATATTTCCTCATCGCGCACGTTTCTGGTCAGGCCGTCGGACGTAAGCAGCAGTACGTCGCCGGGCAGGCCAATCAAGTCATCGATATCTGCATTCACGCCCTCTTCCGAACCCAGCGCCCGCAGAATCACGTTCCGCAGGTCCGATTTTTCCGCCTGCTCCAGCGTGAGATAACCACGGCGCACCTGCTCCATCACCAGGGAGTGATCGTCCGTAAGCTGATGGATCGTGCCGTTTCGTACAAGATAGATACGGCTGTCACCAACATTGCCAATGCAGACCATATTCTCGCGCACCAGCGCCGCCACAAGAGTAGAGCCCATGCCTGCACTGGATTCATTTTTCTTGCCGCTCTCCAGAATCGCAAGATTGGCCTGGCTGATGGCGCTCGATAGAGCTTGCCCCAGCGGTGAAAACTTGTTCCCGGGCTTCGCCGCCTGCGGAGAATTGCCGGACCGCCCCGCGGTACGAAAGTAGTTCAAGACGGTCTCAACCCCGATCTTGCTGGCTACTTCACCCGCAGCCTGCCCTCCCATGCCGTCGCAGACCACAAATATCCCATAGCGCGCATCGTAGCCGAAGTTGTCTTCGTTGTTGGTGCGCACGTTCCCTACGTCAGTTTTCCCGGCAACTTCGACCGCTAAGGCCATGGAGCTTTCTCTGTCGTCCAACATCCTAAACTAATTCCCCTATCCGCTAAACAGGGGCATGAGGGATCGGATGATCGGGTGATCGCCGTGATCGGGTAATCGGAAAAGCAGGAAACCGGGTAGTTGGACAAAGTTGGTGATTGAGCAAATTTATCAATTCGGATCAGCGTTATTCAGCGTGAATCAGCGGCGAATTTCTCTGGCTAATTGCTATTTGCTTACCTCACCCGCCGATGTGGACCATGCTGCGCGAAGGCTTCACGAATCCCGGTTCGCCAATGTGATGGCGGACTTCTTTTTGCCCGATCACCGAGTGGATATATTCCGCCAGGGCGGAGTCATCCGCACCTTGGTGCATGCGGCCTGCGAGATCATGGTCGAAGAGAGAAAACAGGCAGGTACGAATTTTCCCATCCGACGTAAGCCGCACGCGCGAACAGTGGCCGCAAAAAGGATGCGACACCGGCGCGATGATGCCGATCTCTCCCAGACCATCGTCAAATGTGTAGCGCCGCGCCGTTTCGCTCGGTGTATTGGGAAGCTGGCGCACCGGACGAAACTGGTTCAGCTTCTCCAGGATCTCATCCATGGTGACGACAATTTCTTTCGTCCATACACGGTCTTCTTCCAGTGGCATAAATTCAATGAACCGGACCACGACGCCTTCTTCGCGCGAGAAGCGGGCAAACTCCATGATCTGGTCTTCATTGAACCCGCGCAACAGGACGCAATTCACCTTTACGGGCTCCAGCCCCGCGCGTTTGGCGGCGCGTATGCCCGCCAGAACATTGTCATAGCCGTTGGCAACGCGCGTGATCCGGGCAAACTTCTCTGCGTCCACGGCATCCATGCTGATGGTCGCGCGCTTCAGCCCGGCGTCTTTCAATGGCTGCGCCATCTCTGCCAGCAGGTGACCATTGGTGGTGACGGCAATGTCCGGCGTTTCACCGCTAAGCGTCCGAAGCTGTGCGATGGAGCGAACAAACTCCACGATCCCGCCGCGCAACAAAGGCTCGCCACCAGTCAGGCGGACTTTTTCGATACCCTGCCCGACAAAAATGCGGACCATCCGCAGATAGTCGGCAAAAGGCAGCTCCGAGTAAACCGCGCCTTCATTCCCGGTGCGGCAATACACACACTTGTAATTGCAGCGGTCGGTAATGCTGACCCGCAAATCAGTGATGTCTCGCCCGTGTTTGTCGCGAAGACGCATGGAGAATCTCAACCTGAATTTCAACCTAAGAAGCGTGGCATTTGCTACGTCTCAATCTTGTTACAGTGAGATTTGCAAGGGAAGGAAAGGAGGCAGCGCCAACAGCGCGAGGTCCCTTTCCAATCGGGAGGCCCAGCCGTTTCCGGTTAGACCCTTGTCCTTGCAATCGCAAGGAGCCGCCACAATCCCCCGGTATGCCTGAGGGCGGAATGTGGTCGGAACCTGGGGGTGATTATAGCCGCCACTGGAGTCAGAAACATAGAGCAATCCCGATCTGGGGCCCCCGGTTTGCTAAATTCCCGTTAACAGGGAAAAATTCAGGCTCTAAATTCCCGTTAACAGAGAAAAAATCAGGGAAAATTCCAGCGTTTTGGTCCCCGCAGGCATTAAACCCTCGATTCCATGGGTATCTTGCGACTTCTTCTTCTCATTCGTAACAGGGAACGAACAGGGGAAGAACAGGGAACATAACAGGTGGTGCGTCGGAATGCTGATCCTAGTTGTCAAAAATCTTTCCCTGCGGTCCGCCTGGGCGGGTTGGTTTTCTAGCTTAAAGCCGGACGATGGTACGGCGAGATCCCAGAAAAATAGGAAAAATTTACCTTTGGCCAAAAATGGACTTGGACAAAAAACAACCTCCGGCCGGGAAAGAAGCGTGGGTTCTGCCATAGCCGCAAGGGGCTCCGGGCAAGGAAAAAAGGAAAAGTGGCGTCAGCGAGCGCCTGCTATGGCTGCAAGCAGCCGTAGCGTTTACGGAGCAGCCGCGCTGCCGTCAATAAACGGACGCATCTCTCCCACAAACTTGTCAAGTGTCGTGATACTTCTCAGCACTATGTGGAACGCTTCTTCCGGGTAGCCGGACTCAAGCGTGAAGGTGTAACCGGAAAAGACATCGGATGTACCGTCCGCGCCCCAAAAGAGAAAGTTTCGGTCGTTGAAGTACAACATCTTGCGCATGAGGCCGTTGGCGTCCTTGACTTTGTCGAGGTTGATGTAGGCGCCGTTGAAGTGGGGAAAGATGCGAAACCCAATGGTTTGATCGGCAGTGATGCTGACGACGATCTCTACTGAGTCCGAATTCTTGAGCCCGGTCTTCAGGAGTCCCACAAAGTTATAGGGCTGCTTGTCGCTCTGGCGGAACTCAGTATTGAGGTCCTTCATGCCATAGCGTGCGAGGGACGCGTGTACCAGCTCGCGTGTCTGGTCTCGAGTGAGTGGTGGCTGCTGGGCCAGCGCCGGGAGCGCGAGTAGAAAGCAAATAAGAATGCCAAGCCGGAATCGCATCGTTTTCCTCCTGTGCGAAGACCGGGTCATCCTACGACAGGAGTGCACCGTCTGCAAGCAGCCGATGGAACAGATCAAAACAGAAGCTGAAGGTCAAGGGCCAGGAGGCAGGGGCTTTTAAGAGTTTCAGGGCAAAATTTAAATGGGCCTGAAACCAAGAAGCGGTGACAGTTCCTTGGCTACAAGCCCATTCGATCCCGAATCGGATCGGAGGTGATACTTATATTCTAGGCCTCTCTGCGGCCCTGTCAAGCGGTCTATTGGTAATAATATAGTTGACGCACCTGCCTGATTAGGCCAAAAAGTGACCACAATAGGTTGTGGTTTGGCGTGTCAAGAAATTTATTTTCACTGTGAAATCATTGGGGCATGGCAATTGCTTCAAGTGAAAATTCCAATGTGCTTGGCCTCCGCTTCGATAGCCAGCAAGATGCCCTCGACTTTGCGGATCAGAGCGTCCAAGACTCCAAGAACTGGATGGCCTTCCACAGCCTTGATTTCGCTAAACGCTACAAAGACGCGGAACTCGAACTCACACTCGAACTTTGCGCCGGGTCCGAGAGTGATAAGCTCCATCTCATTTTTTGCGCTATCCCAAACGGGATGTCTGGGAATTCCAGCGAATCCAATGCCGCGAACATTGACATGAGTGCGAATCACTCCGGTTCCAATAGGCTTGATGATTTTATGTTTATCTGCGTTACAGATTTCATTCAGAGCGCAGAGGAGATCATCCCCTCCTGGGTAAGGCTGGAACCCGCGAAAGAGAAGCTGGATTTGCTTCGGTATATCCTTGCATCTCCCAGCGAGAGAGTTTTCCAAGTCGGCAACGCTTCCGGCGAAGGGGAAAGCGGAAAATCTGGGATTCTTAACTCCAGATGCAACGGCGACGGCGTACCCAGCTTTGTCGAGAGAACTTCTGAGATTTCCCACCAAGTCAACGGTGATATTTTCAAAGGACGTTGGGAGCGGATGAGTCAGCTTGACCTTGTGCACCAAATGGTTAATCTTATCCGGGTGAATCTCCTCAACTCTGATGTAGGGATCGGAGTCCTCGAACTCGGAGATTTTCCGCTGAAGATCGGCAAAGTGTTCTTTAGCCCGCGCCAGCTTGCGCCGTGAGCTTTCAAGAGGATCAGACAATTTGTGAACGCCCTCCATCCATAGAGGCGACTACCTTCTAACAACCTTATCGCCACATGACGTACAGCGGCCTTTGTGGTTCGACGCGGCAAAGTTGCCGTGTTCGCCTTCACAGAAACCCTCATTGCATGTGGAGCAATAGCGTCGCGTAAGCCGTAATCGACCAAAGGCTCGCTCACACAAGCGGCATGGCACCCAAACGTTCTCTTCGATCTTGTCGCGGTCGTTTCGTTTGTCGCTGAATGGGCTGAAATCAGCGTTCGACCAAGGCGTATTTGATTGATTCATGTTGTCTTCTCCTTAACGCTCAGAACTGATACGAACGCGTGTCCATCTTCGGTCGTAAGTCCCAAAACAATGCAGTCCTCATAACGCTTGGCCTCATTAGCACCGAGCAATTTTTCCGCGTTCTCGTAATTGAAAAGACAATGCTCGAAATTCACAATCGCTATGCTGTTCCCGAGAGGATCAGCCGCGATAGTAAAACTGCTGTCATTCAATGTTTTGATGTGCCCCTGTACAACCGCAGTGGCCAATACCTCAGAAGGAGTTCTCATGGCGGACATTACGGCAACCTGGGTAGATTCGTTCTCCCATTTCTTGAGCAATAATCGAAATGCATCTAACGAGCAAATCATGATTGCCTTTCTTGAGGCCCGTTGTGGCTGCAATGTAAATCGTGATGCCGTGCGTGGATTGCTTGACTTCAGCCGGGCCAATCCGCTTGACGTTGATTCTATGCCGCAATCGGATAAAATGGGAACATGAAAGCAAGGGCATCCACGGAGGCTGAGAATTTCACTCGCTTTGTGCGCGGCATAGTCAGCGTACCAGGGGCAGAAGTGAAAGCGGAGATAGAGCGGGAGAAGCAGGAGCGGCCAAGGAAAAAGCGGGCTAAGATTTCGCCCGCCGTCCGCGTCTCCCGCGCCAAGGGTTAGAAGGCCGGTATTTCTCCCACCTTGCCAGTGACTTCGGCATATGTGAGACGCTTGCCGACGATCTGGCTGGCTGCAATCGTGAAGCGTTCGGCATCGGTCAATTTGTTTCCGTTCGCGTCTTTGCGATTGTTGAAGCGGAATGACTGCTCATCCAAGTAGCGAAACAAGTGGAACGGCTCGACCGCGACGTAAGTCCCATTTAACCCGCGTTTCAGCAATGACCAGAAGTTTTCCAGCCCGTTCGTGTGGACTTTGCCGCGAACGTA
>PLJN01000178.1:207-17647 GCA_003140235.1 Acidobacteriaceae bacterium | reverse complement strand
GGGAGACCTTCAGGGGGAACCGAGGCTTCCTGTTTACGCGACAAGCGCCCGCGCATGGCAGGGATCAGACGATGCCGGAGGGATTTGTAAACACGGCTTCAGGGGGAGAGCTGACAACAACGGATAACGACCAGGACACAGATTCCGCCGATTCGCGCCTCGGCACGTTCACCGTCGAGAAATCTGCAAGAAACATCGTTGCGGTGCCTCCTTCAGGCAGACGATTAACGGATTGTTAGGACTTTTCTGGTAAAGATAAAGGAAGAGGAGGACCTATGAATGACAGAGGAAGAAGACGGCGTCGAGGTCAAGGTTCAGGATGACGGAACAGTGCTGTTTTTCCTCTACGGAGTTCTCCATCGCGATCACGGTCCAGCTGTGATAGGGCCTGGTGGCGAGAAAAGGTGGTACCAGTTCGGAAAGGAACATCGCGAAGATGGGCCAGCCATCGAACGGGCGGATGGCTCGAAGGAATGGTTTCGCCACGGGAAGCATCACCGTGAAGACGGGCCGGCGACCGAGTCCCGATATACCACGCCACGCTGGTACCTCAATGGAGAAGACTGGCCCGATGGACCTTCGGTCGTGGCGCGTCGGAAAGCAGAGAAGGCCCGCGCGCTGAAGATGAAGCCCTTCAAGCCGGGATGACTCCTGGCACAATTCTCCCGCGTCCCATGTGGTAACGATTTGTTAACTTTTGACTGGCATACTGGAAGTAGGAACGGTGTCAGATGTCGCTTACAGACAGCTTTCCCCGAGGGGAGAAGAAATACGAACTCGTGCCGGATCGGCAGATCATCGTGGCGGGTACGACGCTGTACCGCATTCGGGCACTCAAGGATTTCGGCAATGTGAAGGCCGGCAATCTGGGTGGCTTTGTCAGGTCGGAAGATAACCTGAGCCAGGACGGCGATTGCTGGATCGCCGACGAGGCACAGGTCTACGATGAGGCAGTGGTATCAGACGACGCGCGAATTTACGGCCATGGGCGCGTTTACGGCCGCGGGCGCGTCAGCGACAAGGGGCAGGTTCTCGGCAACGGGCAAGTCTTCGAGAACGGGTGGATCTTCAAGAACGGGCTGGTCTTCGACAACGCAAAGGTGTTCGGCGCGGCTCAGGTCCGCGACAACGGACTGGCCTACGGCAATTCGGAGATATTCGACAACGTGCGGGTTGTGAATTGCGGCCAGGTCTGCGGCGACGCGCGCATCGGCGGCAAGACAGTGGTCGATGGCCATGAGAAAATCAGCCGCCGTTTTTCAGAGGTGCCGCCGCGCACCGGCGGTCGTGGACGCCCTCGCTCTCCTCGTGGCCCGCGCCCTTGAGGGGCGAAAGTTCGAGCCGTTTTGTCGGGCGCTCGATTACAGAAAAACGAAAAAAGACTACTGCTTATGGTGATTGCCGAATCGGCAATGGCATCCCCATGCCTGCGATTCGCGTTCGTGATTGAGAGCGGTCAGTTCGGCCTTCTTGAATTTCTTGCTGTTGGGGACGACGACCTCCAATTCATTTTTGATACGTTATTTCAATGGGATACGACACTAATTAGCGTGAGGGGCCTCGATGTTAACTCCTTTGTTCTTGTATAGTTACGGAGAATCATATAGAATAGTTACATAGCGGCGACCGTGGGTATCCCGATCAGGATAACGACCGCTTCAACGGAGGTGTTTATAGATTAAAAAGGAAAAACTTTATGTCATTCGCGCAAGTCAAAAAACTGAAAAAAGCCTTTAAAGGCGCTGTCCAGGAATTCAGCCGGATATTGTCTACGCCCTCTCCGTTAACGTGGGAAGGGGAGCGGGATTTGCTTTTTAAAGCGGCCGCCAGGAACGATGTCGAGACCATTAAACAGATCGCGCCGAAATACCCAAATGAATTCATGAAGTGGACGACGAAAAAAGGATCGCCTCTCCGTGTCGCGCAACGCGAAGGGAATCTGGGCGCTTTCAAGGAACTCGTTGCCTTCGGCGCGGACGTCAATGAAAATTACGGAGACGGCTGGACGCCCCTGCTTGTCGCTGTCGAATATGAACAAAAAGCATTAGTCGACTTCCTGCTCGACAAGGGCGCTAACGTAGTAAATGCCAAGGGGACGACAGTATATATGGGTCCCGGCGACTCACCCAACGGAGGCTATGGCTGGACCTTTACTCCCTTGCACCTCGCCATTGCCAATCACGACGCGGATACGGTGAAAAAGCTGCTGGAGCGCGGGGCCGATCCGGAGAAAACCGGGACGCCCGAAGGCCCTGTCGGAAGCATGACCGCTGGCGCATACGCCATGTATTTGAAGCAGTACACCATAGTGGATATTCTCAAACGCGCCGATGTCCTGCGCACGGAGTATCTTGCAAAACAGGCCTATTCCGCCCCAGGGCAGCAACCGTCTGTCCAGATAGCCCCGCCGTCTCTCTGAAGATATGGGCCATGTAATAGAAGGAAACGGAACATGACCGAAGCCAACAAAATCATTCTCGAAGATGCCGCCAAGCACCGGCGGTCATGGCCGTCCCCGCCCTCCTCGCGGCCCGCGGCCTTAAATTAGCGCAGGATTTCCACAAACCGCAAGGGGTAATTTCGACNNGCCGGTCGCCTGAGCGACCGGCATCACGGCGTGGCTGCTTATGGTGATTGCCGGAGCGGCAAGCCTAGGTCTTCGATATAGACGCCACTGTCGTCGCTGAACAGGTCGCGCTTGATGGAAGGGTTCGACGGGCCAGTGGCCGCAAGAACAGAGACGCTCGACGGGATCGTGGCTGTTCTTGAAAGGGCCGTCGTCGAGTTCCTCAGCCGGGGGAGCACGAGGGGGCGGAGCGCCCCTCGAAAATTTTTGGGGCAGAAAAGACACAAGAGCGCCGCTGCCGGCGCTCTTCTTGTTAATGGCTGAATTGGGGCCGGCTCAGTTGCCGGCCCAGTTGGGAAAGGGATTGCGCGATGAATTGCGGAAAGCAGTGATGAGGTCACGGATGGATGAACGGCGCTGGTAGAGGGTTTCGATTAAGCGGGACAGTGCATCGGAATCATGGGCAGACCACCATTCCTCGGGCATCCCCTCGGTGAGTCTCCAAAGCTCGGCAAAGTCGATCTGCTCAGCCCGGCTGAGGGCGGGTTCAAAGGATTCCCAGCCCGTCACCTGTTGATAGACGGAATTGCGGGAGTAGACACCTCGCAATGCAGCATCCGGGAAATCCCATTCGGCGCAATTGAAACAGTAACCCTGGTCAATAAATGTTACGTCGTACTTACGCGCTCTGACCGGCTTTGTAAATACGACTTGGCGCCCGTCCGCGTTCCCCGTCCACTTGTCCAACACCAGCACACGGGCGAAGTCCTGCAAGTTACGGGTTCTTTCCAATAGCAGGACTTCGGGCAGGTAATCGAAAACGACGTGCGTCTCAGGGTCGGCGACATAACGCGATGCCAGTTGTAGCCCGCTGCTGCACGGAGTCGAGCGTCCGGCTATATCAACGCGCAATTCAGGCGTATTCGTAACCAGCCAATCGGAAACCTCAATGACTTCCACTTGCGGCATGGGCAAGCCAAGATGCAAACCAATTTTGCTGGCCAAGAACTCATTGGCCAAAACACGGACATCCTGCGGGTTGTTCTGAAACTTCGTGATGTAAAAATGACCGTCCGAAGCCCGCATGAGATGAGATTGTGACCCTCCGCGCATTCTGCGGACTTGCTGCACAGCGGAAAGAACGGTTGTGCGGTTCATTACTGCACCGCCTTTCCGTCCTGTGCATCCTTGGGGCTGAGTGCCCCAAGGATGACAGCAGCGGTGCGCTGTACTACTTCCAAACTCTCTTTCAGCAGGTTGGCGTTACCGTGGTAAAGCTGAATGTAATCGCTGGAGCCCGTTCCGGTTGCCAGTCCCAGAGCATGGCAGACCACAAAGGCCACGGCTTCGGCTTCGGTTTCCCGTACTGCTTTGGTTGTCAGCGTGCGGCGCTCGGCTTTGTGCAACATCTCGTGCGCCAGTTCGTGCACAAAAGTTGCCAGCGTTTCGGACGGCTCCATGTCTGGAAGAATGCGAATCAAACCGCCGTAAGACATGCCCCTCGCGGGTGCAATCTTGTCTGAGTATTCCAGCTTGATTGCCTGGCCAGTCGTAAACTCGGCCAGCTTGTCCAGCTTGTCGCCAACTTCACCCGCGAACGTGCTGGTGAGTTCCGGCAGTTCTGCGCCTTCTGTCTGGTCAACATCGAACACATAGACCGCACGGAAACCCACTAAACGCGGTTCCGGCCTGTCCGTTCTCGCATCACTCTGCTGACTCTGGTCGGCTTCGCTTGCGTTGCGCTTGTAGCCAATCATCGGGGCAAAGATCATGATTCCCTTTTCCCCGCGTCTCACTCTCCGGCCCAATTCATTCCATGACCGAATGCCCGCAACTTTGGTGGCCGTCGGGTGCTGGCTGGCAATGAGAAGAATGTTCTGGAAGCTGTAGTTGTGAAATTGCGCCATGGCCGTAAGATAGGAAGAGAGAGCTTCACTGTGTCCCGCTTCCAAAGCCTTGACGAGTGCGTCAATGCTGACCTTAACGAGTTCCTGATTGTTTTTTGTTCTGCTTGTATCCCTCAATAACATTTTTAAACCCCTGTTCCGCCGGGTAGGCTGTTTTTGTCTTTCACTTGAGCGACAGCGAGACAAAAACAGTTACCGGCGGACACGGGGACAAAACGCAGCGCAGCGAAGGGTGGCAGGGCGCGAGAGTCGGCGCGGTGAGTGCCAAAATGCTCTTGGTTTTTGTTTTGGCGCGAAAGCGGCGCTTAGACCTCGCGACCGTCCGAGCCGTGGCCGAACGGCGCCCACCCGAGCGCAGCGGAGTGGACGAAAGACGCGCAGCTTACCGCTAGGTTCTTATTGCAGTCCAACCATTCATAATTGATTGTTAACCTGTGTGCAGGTCTGCGGCCACGCGCGTATAGGTCTGCTCATGCTGCAAGCACGACTGAATGCCGGAAAAGGTCCTGCGTTATATCTGTGCCCGGATAATTATTTGATCGCTCAGACGTGTGATCAAGCGAAACAATTTGGCATTGCAACACTTCGCTTCCAGTTCGACGCCGATGTAGCTGCGTCCTGCAAGAGCGGCGGCGAGGGTGCTGCCGGAGGGGTCGAGGACGACCTGGCCGGGCTGCGTAAAAGCCTCGATGAGGGGCTTGAGGATACCGACGGCCTTCTCGGTCGGATGGCTGCGGTTGCCGGAGTAGATCCAGGATTGCACGTCGGACAACGGCTCGACGGGAAGACAAGGCCGGCTCTTGGCCAGAACGTAGGTTTGCTCGTGGCGGTATTGGAAGAAGCGCGCGGTGGAGGCGTAGCTCTTGTGCCAGACGATGTGACCGACCGACGTGAAGCTTGCGGACTTCCACGCCTGCATGAAGGCGTCAATGGGCTGACTTCATGAGTCTTTGATAGTGGCCCTAGCGCATTAAATCCAGGACAGCTCGTGTTCTATCCACTATATCTTTGTAAAGCGGCTTGGGCTCTTCTCCGGGACGATGATTGGCCAGATTTTTTATCTCAGCCTCCACGTCCACCTGCATCATGACGTCACCTGCGCCCGGTTCACGAAGCTGCCCCTTGCGGGCCGCTTTTTCAAAACTATGAGCAAAACTCTCCGTTATTCGTTTCGTCATAAACTTCTCCCTGCTTGTTACTCCATATATATAACCATTGTAAGACAGGAATGGTTAAGAAAGGTTTAACAGTTTGCTGAGAAACCATCTTTTGTAGCGGTACTGCCGGTTTTCCTGGAGATTCGTGTTGTTTTTTTGTGAGGTGTGGCGCATATTTCGTGCCTGATCTCACCGTTTTTTTTGTTTCCGACCACCGTTATGCCGTAGATGCCAGCAGTTTCGGGATGCGGACGAGGTTATAGCCGATAAGATTGAGTATGAATACGGTGGTCGGCAACAAAAGAAACAAGAGAGAGAGAGTCGGAGCGTGAGTGTGTAGCCGCGACGGAAGCATGTATTGCAAGATTGAAGCAATTGCGCCCGCCGAATCCATCTTTTAAAAAATATCTGGAAATTAAAAAATATCGCCTGCGAACATGGCTCTGGACAATATGTTATTTTCCCTTACTTTAAGGCGTCCGAATTCATCAATCAAAGCAGAGGAAGAAAACAATGGTCATGGCGCGCGCGAAGGCACAATCATCCGGAGATTTCAAAGTAAAAGACCTTGATCTTGCCGCGTGGGGCCGCAAGGAAATCACCATCGCCGAAACAGAGATGCCGGGGCTGATGGCGCTGCGCCGCGAATTCAAGGGCAAGCAACCGCTCAAGGGTGCGCGCATCGTCGGCTGCCTGCACATGACCATCCAGACCGCCGTGCTGATAGAAACGCTGATCGAACTTGGCGCGGAAGTGCGCTGGTCGTCGTGCAATATTTTCTCGACGCAGGATCACGCCGCAAGCGCCATCGCCGTCAAGGGCACCCCCGTCTTCGCCTGGAAGGGCATGACCGAGGAGGAATTCTGGTGGTGCATCGAACAGACTATTCAGGGACCGAATGGCTGGACTCCGAATTTAATTCTCGACGATGGCGGCGACGTGACCAAGCTGATGCATGATAAATATCCGGAGCTGCTGAAAAACGTCAAGGGACTGTCCGAAGAAACCACCGCGGGCGTGCACCGCCTGTACAAGATGGAGAAAAAAGGCACGCTGAAAGTGCCCGCCATCAACGTCAATGACAGCGTGACCAAATCGAAATTCGACAACCTCTACGGNNTCTGCGGCTACGGCGATGTCGGCAAAGGTTCCGCCGCTTCGCTGCGCTCGCAAGGTGCGCGCGTGCTGGTAACGGAGGTTGACCCGATCTGCGCGTTGCAGGCGGCAATGGAAGGCTATCAGGTCGTGACGATGGACGAAGCGGCGCCGCAGGGCGACATCTTCGTCACTGCCACGGGCAATATCGACGTCATCACGCTCGAGCACATGCGCAAGATGAAGGACCGTGCCATCGTCTGCAACATCGGCCACTTCGACAGCGAAATCCAGATCGAAGCGCTGAAGAATTACAAGTGGGAAGAGGTCAAGCCGCAGGTCGACGAAGTTATTTTCCCCGACGGAAAGCGTCTGATCGTCCTGGCCAAAGGCCGCCTCGTCAACCTCGGCTGCGCCACCGGCCATCCCAGTTTCGTCATGAGCGCGTCCTTCACGAATCAGGTGCTTGCGCAGATCGAACTCTGGCTGCATCACAAAAACTACCAGAACAAAGTATATGTGCTGCCTAAGCACCTCGACGAAAAAGTCGCGCGCCTGCATCTTGATAAGCTGGGCGTGCACCTGACGAAGCTTACGGAAAAACAGGCGGAATATCTGGGAATTGACGACATGGGCCCTTTCAAGCCGGGGCACTATAGGTATTAACCGAGCTTAAAAATTGATGATACACACACTTAGCTTAATAGCCTGAGGAATACGGCAATCTGCTGCTGGACGGTGGAACTGAGCGCCTCTGTTCCGTTCAGCGGAGGGCGCTGGAGGGATCTGCCGGCCGTAGGTGCCGCCGCGTCGAGCTCGACGCTTTACCGGCAGTCCGGCAAATCCACGCTCACTTCTTGGTTCGCGGTTTCGCGGGTTTAGACTTGGCTCCGCCAGCGTTCACGCTGGCGGGGGGTTCGCCGGGGCCATCCGCGATCGGCTCCCATCCCGGTATCCCCTGCAGAATGCGCTCGGCATTCTTGGCAGGCGTGATGTGGCCGTAGTAGTCCTCGATCATCTTGACGGATGTTCCCATCTGTTTTGCCAGGAAATAAACGTCAACGCCTTCCGTCAGGCGGAATGTGGCATAGGTGTGGCGGAAACAATAGGTGCTTCTTCTGCTGCCGGAAGAACTGTAGAGCAGGCCGGACTCTGTGAGAAGGCTTTCGATCAAGGAACCGTAAAGGCTAGAAGCGGGTTTTCCCGCGCGGGTGGTGAATACGAAATCATCAGGCTTGGTTGCCTTGCTGATTACTTTGATTCGTTCAAGGTAGGAAGCCACGTTGTGCGCGGCGACCAGCTCTCTGAACTTTCCTTTGCCGCGCACGTTGATGCAGACGAATTGGCGGCCCTGCTTGTCGGAGCGGAGGTCGATGTCGCGCCAGCGGAGGTTGCCGGCCTCCATCGTCCGCATGCCTGTATTGGTCATGACCAGCATGAAGTTGTAGGCCATGTTGCGGTACCAGGCGCTCCCGTCGTGCTTCGCATCCTTGATCCAGCGGCGCGCGAAGGTATGCAGATGACGGTACTCCTGCGGCGTGAATTCCTCCCGCCGCGCCTTGTCCGAGAGGAGCTTGCCCTTCGGCACCTGCCTTTCGCGGATGTACTGCTTGTCGGCCGCGAAATTCATGATGGCGCGGAAGGTCATCATTTCCTGCCGGATCGTGCCGTCTTTTGCTGCTGACGCGGGTGTGCTGTTGCTTGGCTCCTGAGGAGCGGCGATACCGTCTCGCAACCGCTTGGCGCCGCGCGACTTTTTCTTCTCGGCGTTATTTTGCTTGCGCCAGAGAGGGTAGCTCTTCCATTTGTCCTCGCCGACGAGGGTGATCTGGATGTTCCCCATATAGGGGACTAGGTGCAGGCGGATGTAGGAATCGACGATCTTCCAGCGGTTCATTGTTATCTGGCCGGATGTGGCAACTCCTTTTTGGAACTCGGCGTATTCCGTAGCCACTTCGGCAAAGGACTTTTCGAATATCGGAACGTCGTGCTTGACGCGGAAACGGATGTCGGCGTCATGGTCAAAGGCCTTGTCGCGGGCTTCATTGATGTCGGAGGTCTTCAAGGAAATCGTTTTATATCGGTCTTCCTTGGGTACCTTGATCCGGCAATACCAGTTTCGGTGCTTTACATCTGCTCTGCGGAAGATGACGAGGCCGGTTTTAAGTTCTTGAACATCGACGAGGAAGGACACGAGGCGGGTTTCTTTCTGTGCAGGATTTGTGTATAAGTGATTCGTAACTCCTTGATCTGCCGTATCTGTGCAGGGGTTGTATGGACCATCAGTAGAGTAGAAAGTGTGTAATGTCAATTACTTATGATTGTTGTCCTCTCCCTCTGGGAGATGCTGACTACAATAAGTAACTGATATACATTTGAAATTTTCTTCCATATTTGCCTGTGCAGGTGTTGTGCAGAAATAATCGACCAGCCTTCCCAGAATGACGCGTCCGAGCCTAACTCCTGAGTCGTAACCTACACTTTTTCGAAAGTCTTGCATAGCAACCGACCAGCAAGAAAAGCCCGCGTGATAGCAGAGGTCCGGCGCCTCACGCCGCCGCTCTCAGGTAGCGGGAGACGCCTGCCAGACGGCGCTCGATGAGTTCGCAATACTTCGCTTCCAGTTCGACGCCGATGTAGCTGCGGCCTGCAAGAGCTGCGGCGGCGAGAGTGCTGCCGGAGCCCGCGAAGGGGTCGAGGACGACCTGGCCTGGCTGCGTAAAAACCTCGATCAGTGGCTTGAGTATACCTACGGCCTTCTCGGTCGGATGGCTGCGGTTGCCGGAGTAGATCCAGGGCTGCACGTCAGACAGAGGTTCGGCGGGAAGCGACGGACGCCCCTTGGCCAGAACGTAGGCCTGCTCGTGGCGGTATTGGAAGAAGCGCGCGCTGGAGGCGTAGCTCTTGTGCCAGACGATGTGGCCGACCGGCGTGAAGCCTGCGGATTTCCACGCCTGCATGAAGGCGTCAACAGCCTGCCAGCCGTAGAACGAAATGCAGAGGCTGTCCGGCTTGAGGACGCGGTAGACCTCGTCGAATGCTTTCAGCACGGCGCCGGGGTGGCGGTCGTTTCTGATGGTTCGGCCAGTGCGGTCCTTATAGCGGACGAAATAGGGCGGGTCGGTCAGGACGAAGTCAACGCTCTCGGTGGCGATGGTCTTGAGCACCTCGGTGCAATCTCCGTTGATGATGCGGTTTTTCATGTTCGGCTCTCCTTTAGTTGTTTTTCTGAACGCGGAGTGGAAAGCCGCGCTAAAGGCCGGGCCGTCACTGCAAAGGAAACGGGCTAACACGGGAGCGTAGCGAATGGAGCGGGTGTCCCGTTGACGGGCCGGACGGCGCGGCTAACGTAGCGGGAAGATAAAAAACAACGGGGAGCTTGAAAGAACATGGAGCTTCATCAGGGAGAAATTGCCGGGGTTGAGTGCGTCGTCGCCAGCCGAAGGGAATGTAGTCCTGGTCATCCGGCTCGCCCGTTTTCGTTGATGACGCGGCGCGCGTGCAGGGGAAACCATAGACGTGGCGCTGCTTGCGGAGGAGATGGTCTTTACCGCGCCACGTACTGAAGCGGACGTATTCCTGAGGTAAGGGGCCGGTCAATGAGCCGCCTCTCATGTGCTGAAAACCTTTTCAGCGCTGGATACCGCGTCGCTGAGAGCTGCTACTTCCGACTCGAACTGGTCGGTAGTGCCGTCAATGGCAGCAATAATGTCATCGGACTTAGTGACGAGCGTTTGGAGATGGATCGGGATTTGAGGCTGAACGCGAAAACGATAACGGCATGGCTTGGAATTTTTGTCTCAGACGGGGCGCTGTTGCGGAGGCGATGAAGTTCTCGTTCTGGATAAAAGGGAGCGTCGCCTGACTAGCTGCTACGCCTTGTGGGGCTCACGAGCCTTGAGAACTGTGTCGTAATCGGCCTTCAGCTCATCGAGTGTCGGCCGAATGCCCTGGGTTTCGGGCGGCTGAGAATGGGACGCTATATAGCGACAGCTTTTGTCGAAAACGGGCATTATCGCGGCCATGCTCCCCTGGAGCTGGCCGACATTTATCTTGTCCAGCTTCGTCATCATCACGTTCGGCGCGTATCTTTGGACGACGCCCTTGAGCATTTCGTGCTCGACTACGATTTCGCAAAGCCCTCGGAGTTCTTCATATCCTTTCTCGACCAAGGCCGCTTTGATTTCGCCCTCTTGTTTCTCAGCGCCGTCAATCATCTTTTTAACCCTGGCGCTGACCTGCGCGATGGTGTCCACGCGCGGATGGGACGCCGCCGTCACAACGCCGGCATCGCCGCCTTCCTGTCTGATGTCGTAGTATTTCCAGCTCTTCTTGTCAGCTTTACTGAGCAACTCGGCTGCGAACCAGATATTGTGGGTGAAGACGATAATCTGATGGTCTTCGGCAAGAGCGACGACGCGGTCGCAGACTTCATGGATGCGTCGATAATCCATACTTGTTATCGGGTCATCAAAGACCACGGGCGAGGACGCGGGCACGCACGTGACCTCTGCCAGAAAATCAGCTAACGCAAGAGCCTTCTGTTCACCTTCCGAGAGAACCTCATTCGGCTTGTATGAAGCGACCAGCTTCCGGCGTGTCACCTGCCCTTGGCGGCCGGGGAAGTTCAATGTCACGTTCGGTGCGCGCAGCCGCTTGCACTCGTCTTCAAAGCGTCTCCCGAAATCCTTATTAAGAAGTTCTTCGCTCGCTTCCTTTGCAGCTTCAGTGAGGGATCGGAGGACACCCGTCAAGTTGTTCCTGACAATTGTCGCCCTTCCGACCCACTTTGCGTCCGAGACGCGCTTCTCGATTTGCGGCAGGAGAGTATTGGCGGTCTTCTTCCCCTGCAACTCGGTCAATTCGGCCTGTTTTACTTTCAGGGCTGTTTGGCGCTCGTCAATAGATGTCTGAAGACCGGTAATAAGTTCGGCCAGTCTGGTCGCCTCGCCGGACACTATGGTTTCAGCCGCGGCGAGAGAAGGACCTTTGTGTTGCCAGTCAATCGCTGAGCGAGATGCAACGGCGACGGTGAGCTTCTTTATCTGCTCGACAACAGCCGAGACCTGGTTCAGGACATCCGGGGCACCGTTCGTTTCAGAGGCAAGCTGTTGCTGAAGCGAGTCGACCTTCAGGTCGACGACGGGCGTGGCATAGTCGCGAAGGTGGCGTTCGGCTGTGTCGAGAGCCGCTCTGATTGTGTTGTTGGAAAAATCGCGATACTTCTTGACCAGTTCTACGGCTTTGGCGGTCAGCGGTTGCTGGCAGTAGGCGCATGGGTCGTCCGTCACGGGATACGTTTCGGCAGTGTTCCGCTTGAGGTATTCCTCGCCGGCTTGTATGAACTGCTGCCATTCTTGGCTCAGAACGCCGGGAATTCCAAGTCCCTGAAAAGCCTTGCTGCCCGCCACGTCGCGCCGCTGGGCTGCCTGGTCCCGTGCCTGAACGTGAGACACATGCGTCGCGATATCAAATGCTTTCGCCGTTTCAATCGCTGTCTTGAGCGCCTTTACAACGGTCGCCCGGTCGCGCGAACGCCTCAATGTGTTCTGAATGTTCGACGACTTGAGGGCATCAACCTCGATTTTCAAGGATTCAATGGTGGCGTCGACGTTCTCCGGAAGAACGGCGTATTTCCTTATGTCATCCAGGTCCGTCGCCGCTCCGAGAGTTTCAATGATTGCGTAGATGGAACAGGAGCGATCAAACGAGACCAGGATCGCATTCGGTCCTGGGGTCCTGGCCGTTATCGTTGCCTCAAGAGCGGTACGCAGCCGATCGACCGCGTTCTGGACCAAAGGGAAGAGCGTTAGCTCGCCAGGAGTGTAGACGTAAGTAAGATCGTCCTCCACATGAAGCCGAGCGCCTCTCGCATCAAAGATGCTCACACGATTGAGCGGTGTGATGCCAAATTCGTTTGTCCACTGAATCGTCTGGCCTGTGGTTCCAACCGTGACTGTGAAGCTCCCACTCGGCGGCGGTCGCTTATCAGCACGAACATTGTGAAGAATGTCCTCAGCAGTTCTGACGCCAGCGGCGCGTTTCAAAACGCGAACGAAGCCCGATTTGCCGGAACCGTTCTCTCCGAAGATTACCGTCACACCTGGGGCGAAATCGATTTGGGCGCCGGACTTGAGCGCATTGACGCCGTCGCCAACCTTAAGCGAGTCCAAGCGAACCGCATCAAGTGGGTTCCCATCGAGCTGCTTTTCCTCAATCTTCGGAACGGTCTCGAAAGGTTCGTTTGAGAGCTTCTTCTCCGATAGCAGAAGTTTCAGATAGCGGTCAATGTCGAGGTCAGAAGGTTGGACTCTGTTCTTGAGAACATCGCCGACAACTGTCCGAGACCATCCGTCATGGTCATTTGCCCACCGGGGCAAGAGGGCATGCGGCGCTTGGGTGCCAGCGTCTTGTTGTTGATTCGGCATTGAGAAAACCTTTCAAGTTGGCGTTTTTGCCGGTCTGGTGCACCGGCAAAGTTAAACGCATGCCTTAGCAGCAATCGGCAGCGCCTCCAGAATTTCGTCGGCTGCGGCTTCTACTTTTCCAACGATCAGTGCGCGGGCAGCAGCGTTCTGCTCACCGTGCGCTGCCTTCGTTAACTTCGCCAGCCGCTTGTGCGACGCCTGCTTACCATCGAACTTTGGAAGGTTCATGTGCTTAAAGATGTCCCCCACTTGAATCGAAATGTTGTGACTCTCGACGAATTCCTTCACCAACGATGATGTCAGCAACCCGCAAAGGAAATAGGCGCCCTCTTCCTCTTGGAAATCGACAAAAAAAATCTTGTGGTCTGGAACATACGGCCGCCGCCCTACCAAAGGTACTTTGGCGCTGCCGGCCACGGCCGCACAGAAGCTACCGGATTGTTCCGCCCAAACCACTTTGAAGGGAGCGAATGTGTATGCCCCGACGTTGTACACCGCATAATAGGGAGCGTTGACCATGCGTTTGCTCCACGTCGAGCGCGCGCGCAGCCATCGTTCGTACGTCTTGAAATAACTTTTGGTGCGCGGACAACTCGTATTCACGCGCGCTTCAGCGGCTTTGTAGGCATCGCGTGTGATGCCATCATTCGGTACGAGAACAAACAGCCCGTGCGTGGGATTCATATAACAGGGCTGGAAATCAGCGGCTCCCTTCAATAGCGGATATAGTAACGTCGGCTCGATCCAAAAAGATCGGGCCTTGCCGATATTCGTCCTCCCCGCCTCCGGACGTGAGGCGATCTGAACTAAACCCGTCGTTGCGTTGCTACCGGTGACGGGAACAAAGTACAAGCCATTGAGGTCAGCCGTGATCCCCTTCCTGCCCTGTACCCAGGCGCATCGTCCCGTGATCCTCTTAACGCCGGCAAAACGTCCCACAGGAAGAATTGCCCACGGCGACCCTTCCGCCCCGACAGGAGTGCCCTCCCGCTCTTCGGTAAACACGCGATCGAGCACCGCTGCTTTGGAAAGGTGCGAAGGAATAACTCTGCTGTATCCATCCACCGCATCCCACACACGATACGGGACAGGGTACTGAGGGGCTCCGGTATCCTTCCGGAACACTGCCACGGAGGTTTTGTTGGCAACACCGGGAAAAGGCTTCAGCGCCTTCATGTCATCTACTGAAACGGGGATGAGGCGATGTGTAGCATTGATCCGGAAGCGTCTAAATCCTTGAGAGGATGGTGTTTGAAAATGAGTCTGCGTGATCACAAACACTAAGGAACCCTTTTCCTTGAGCCATTTGTCCGCCGTCGTGTAGGTGATCATTCCGGAGATATCCAGTTCGTTGCCGCCGTGATGCGGGGTTTCCGAAAAAATATCATATTGCTCACACGTCGGCTTGGCCCGTTCTCGATAGGCATCAGGCAACTTCGACCAACGTACCCATGGCGGGTTGCCAATGATGAGATCAAACTTGCCTGCTGTCGCCGACCAGAAAAAGTTTCGCACGATCCGAAACCAAATCCCGTTCCACTGCTGCCGATGTAGCGCGAGCACCTGGTCGTATGTGATTTTCAGTGGCTTGGTCCAGGCTTTCACCAAGCTCTCCTTCAAAATTTTCCGTTTGATCACGGCCGCAGCGCATACCTCGTATTCGGCGTTGCTTTCAACCAACTCCCCCATGACTGCAAATAATTTGTCCAGGGTGATTCGATCAAAGGCCAACTCCGCCGGAAGTAAGATCTTGAGGTTAGCCACCTCGCTACCGATCTGATACTCAACGAGACTTTCCTCGGAGCCGGGCGGGCGTGCAGGGGAATACACGGCGTCAGCTAGAAGCACAGGGATTTCGATCTGTTGCCCCGGCGCCTCTTTCAGAAGGTCTGCAATCGCCATGAGAAAACTTGTGCGGGAAGACTGCACAGCCAGTGGATTCAGATCAAAGCCCCACACCGACTCTGTCAGCATGGCCACCGTCGATGCTGCAGACATCTTCAGGGCGGTAGCAGCCTCTCGCTTCCGACGGATAATGTCCACAAGAAAAGAACCGGAACCACATGTCGGGTCAAGCGCGCGGGTGCTTAGCCAATCCGTGACGTTCGCTTTATCTACGGCAACTTCCACCAGCCAGTCCGGTGTATAGAATTCTCCCAAGCTCTTGCGCAAGGTCTCGGGTACGAGACCCTGGTAAAAGTCGCGCAGCACATCCCGCGAGTGATCAAGTTTGTCGGTACGGTATAGCGCAAGCTCAGCCAGCACCTCCCGAATGGCGGTAGTGATCGCTGTCCGATGCGTATTGTTGCTGCAAGCGTCTAGATACCAGCTAAAAATCGCTTCTTCTACGAAACCGCGGATGCCCGTGGCCTCAAAAAACCCGCCGTTTTCAATGTCAGCACGGAGCCGCCCGATCAGGGCCACGTCGTCCTCGATCGTGGCTAGCTCTTCCGCGAAACCAGTCCCCGACGTGAGTCCGTGAGCGGCAAGTATTTCTGCCGCGAGTAGCTTGATCAACAGGGAGTCAAATGTATGGATAACGAAGAGCCGGGCTGGTACATCATCATCCGGCTTGCCGGCGTATGAAAACCGCAAAGTGCCATTGATATCCTTGAGCTGCTCCTTGGAAAGATCCGCTACTTGTCCGTAGAGTGTGCGCCATTCCTCGAAGAGCATGCGGATTTTCTTATTACCGCCCGGCCGCAGCGCATAAGAAAGCCCATCAACCATTGCACGCATCAGGGCGAGGCCCCGCGTGGACTCATGCCCAAAGTCCTCGATGAGGTTGCTGGCTGTGACCGCACGCCGAAAGGATTTGCGGCAGGCTTCGACCACCATTCCGAACGTAACAGGGCTGACTGGGAGCAAGTGTTGATGCTGGATTGCGCCCCCGACCACTTGCGCAAAGACAAGGTGCCTGCCATCGATTCGCGATCCCTATATAGTCGCGCTCATCGATATGATCGGCCTTTGCCGCACGCAAGATATACGGTAGCAGGCGCTCTTCCATCGCCTCACGGAACGCCGGGCTGCTAGTCTTCCCATTGAACTTGCCAAGGTCTTTAAATTCAATAACCACGTTGTTGTAGCTCAGGTCGCGCTTACCGCGCTCCGCGTCGAACGTAATTCCCGACGCTTGTTCGAGCGCCCGGACCCAGGCCAGCCGGACCTCTTCCTCGTTCGTTGCTTTCGAAGTCTGTTGCTGCAACTTTCGGTATGCCGGGCTTATTTGCTGTGCTGTTTCCATCTCACCTTGGCTCCGAAGATAACTGGCCCGCCGATATATCTTTCCGCCGCATCACGCACCACCCACGCCAGCGAGACTTTTTTTTGCTGCGCAAGTTGTTCAAGCGTCTCATAGAGATCAGGCGGAAAACTGATCGTCGCGCGCACTTGCGCAGGACTGCAGGCTTTCATCTTCTCTTCCATCTCCCTTTTTCGCCTTCTCATTGTTGTTTGAACAACGGCCACTTCTCGCCGATATACTGTTGTGCCGCTTCCCGGACAACCCACGCCAGCGACACCCTTTTTTCCTTGGCGATGGTTTCGAGGGTTTCGTATACTTCGGGGGGGAAACTGATCGTCGCGCGCACCTGCGAAGTGCTCAGGTCCTTCATTTTCTTCCTCTCTCGTTTTTTCGCCTTCATCCTAGCGTGCCTCTCTAAACCGTTCACCGAATTTCACCACATCGGTGAAACAAAGGCAAGCCCGTTATTAGGCCTAATCTCTTCGAATCGTTTCTGTACGGCGGCAGAGAGCTTGCATTGAACAACTTATCCATCCGCTCGGCTTCGTCTGGGTGCAGGGCGCACTTCGCCGAGACATGGATAGCGTATCGGGCATTCCACGGGAGGCGGGAAAGTCGCCCGCCATATCGGCCGCCACGGCACCAACACTGAGTGCAATGAAATGTCCAGGGTGTGTTTCTCCCGCAGGTGCGGGAACGGAGGCTGCGCCCATGCCCTTTGGCGGCGCGCGCCAGAACGCGGTTCTTTTAGAGGGATGGTTCCATCCCCAAGCACCGGGGCGGGAGCATGGTGTCCCGCTATTTCCCGGTGCAGGAGATCGGCAGAAAAACTGGTGCGGGCGGAGGGAGTCGAACCCACACGGGCCGTTNNGTTTGCGGTCTGGACTATCCCTTCACCTTCCCCCGGAAGATCCGGCTTCGCTAAAGCTACGCCGTGACACAGTCCGGGGCTTAGGTGCTGCCCGTCTAGTCTCTACACCTTCCCTCTCTCAAGGGCTTGGCTCGGGATTGCCATTGCAGGTTTCCCCGAATTTGAGCAG
>PLJN01000178.1:0-173 GCA_003140235.1 Acidobacteriaceae bacterium | reverse complement strand
GCCGATGGCCGTGGCCGGTTTTGTGTTCTTGTTTGTGTTCGTGGCTGGCTTCTGCTTGTCTTTTTGGCCTTTGGCCTCATGACGTTGATCGCGGCGGCATCGAGATTGGTCTTGATGTGCGTCGCGTAATACTTCTCTATCATCTCAACGCTGGTACGGCAGTTTTTGGCGAT
>PLJN01000051.1 GCA_003140235.1 Acidobacteriaceae bacterium | reverse complement strand
GTAGGGAACAAACTGCAATGGTCAGAAAACGCGGCGAACCACACTAGCGGCCGTCCTTTGTACTTGAATGCCGGTATCCCGTAGCTGATGGTCTCGGTAGCCTCCGCGGGCGCAGCGGACCGAATCGCCGCACGAATCTTGTTCAAGGTCCCGCGGGCAGGTTCCGGGACGCCGGCAAAGTATTCGTCAACGCTTTTCGGAGCGCCGCTGTCTTTCGCGGCAGAACTGCGTTTTCTGGATTTCGTCTTCTTTACGCGGGTCATGCTCCAAGAATATTAGAAATCAGGCAAAATAAAAATCCATGACCGGGGCGCTCCNNGTATTTTTCGCCGCAAATGCAACCGCTCCGGCACTTGCGCCGTTCGATGGATACGTCAACATGGCCAGCCGTCGCTGCCGATCGTAGCCGGCTCGCGGCGTGGGAGTAGGCATCTTCACCGGAGGGCACCTGCCTTTGCGGATCATCCAGAATGATGCGCGCGCGCCCGCCGGGGAAACTGAGTTTTCCCGACGGCGTCTGAATAGCGAGCATTTTGTCGAGATCGCCGGGCGCGATGCTTTTCGCCAGTTCTTCAGCACTTTGAAACCATCGTCCGCTATCGGGCTCGTTGTCGTACCAGTAAGCGGGGCTTTTTCTGGTCACACGAATTTCCGTGCCTGCGGGCAATTGGAGAAGAACGTCGAGGTCCAACGCGAACAGAGCAGGCCCATAGGGGTTCGGCCCTTTTTCCTGCCCGCTTCGGTCGTGGATGTCAACATGAGGGAGAAAGATGCGGGGCCAAAGCCCATACTTCCTGTCGAGCTGGTCCGAGGGCTGTGGCGACTGTTTGAACCCGCGGTCCTCGATGGAACCGCGAGACAGCAACCCGCCCTGCTGAAGAAAAGTGCAACTGGTGATCACCGAATTAGCGTGGTGAAGATGCGTCGCTCCGGCCTGTTTCAAAATGCGGTGTAGGTCACTTCCTTGCACGAAAGCCCCTTTCCTGTCCCTGCCCGGTCTAATTCTTACATCCTCCGCCTGGACGCGAAAAATTTGCTAGCGATGATAACACTCGGCCGTTTTTCTTTTTCTAAAATTCCGAACGGGCCGCTACTGCCCGTGAGGGATTCCTATCACCACAAGGCTTTCGAAGGGTCGTACATTGCGCATCTGAAGAAAGAAAAAGCATTTGTTAAGGGCGCTCCGCCTTCGGCTCCGCGCCGGCCTCCGGCAGGGAGGAAAGTAAATCTTCTTCCGCGTTCCCAGCACTTACCCTCCGTCGCGCGTCACGTGCGCCGTAGCGGGACGTGCTGGGCAACTTTCAGCCGTCCCGCTAAACGCGGGACTGGGACGAGTGCTGCCTGGGGAATTCTGCGAAACTAGGTAAGATGGATCGTCCGACAGGTCCGGATAACAGGAGCTCTTGCATGATGCCAACACAGGCTCAACCCCCAACAACCGACGAAGCTGTCCTCAAAGAGGTGCGGTGGCGCTATCGCATCTGCAATTACCTCTTCATCCCTTGGAGCGATGTGGTGGATCATAGGATATATTGGAGGGTTAGTCACCCGTGCGCCGAAAGCCGACATCGGACTGATTTGGGCAATGATCTCTCTCGTAGGCGCCGGTATCTTCACCGCCGCCTTTGCCATGACGCTGGCAATTTACCGTTGCCCAGTATGTGATAAGTACTTAAGCCGCTTTCGTCCGGATAAAACCAGATGCGCCGGATGTGGGGCTCGAGTGCGATTAACTACTACCGGGCGTCCCTAGCTTTTCTGAAATCCCGAACCGGCTGCTTCTTGCCTAGTGATCTCTCACCAGCTAAAAGCGCGGGTTCGAGGTTTCAGAAAAAGGCGTTCAATGCCTCCGTCCCGCTATGGCGGGACTGGTTCGAGTATTGTTTACAGAGATCGGCTTTCCCCCAAAGGGATAGGTTTGCACTCTTTATCATCTTCAAGATAGAAGATGGCAAAGGAAAGACCTTGGGCAACCCGTAGCCACCGCCCCGTGGTGTATCCTTTCGATATAGGTAAACATTGAAAGCGTTGGCTCGAAATGGCACGCATCGAGAAAACAGTCTTCATCCAGTTATCGCCGCACCAACGCTCCCTGGGCGCTGGCGATCTCCCAGAACCTGACTCATGATGGCTATGACGTGTTCTTCGATTTTAACGGCATAGCTAGTGGCGACTTCGAAAGCGTCATCCTTGAAAACATCAGGGCGCGGGCCCATTTCCTTGTGCTGCTCACGCCGTCCGCGCTGGAGAGATGTGGCGAACCGGGGGATTGGTTGCGCCGCGAGATTGAGACAGCTCTGGAGATCAAGCGCAACATTGTGCCACTCATGCTGGAAGGCTTCGACTTTGGCAGCCCGACAATCGCCAATCAACTTACGGGTAAGCTTGCCGCACTCAAGAGCTACAACGCACATAGAGTTCCAGTGGAATATTTCACGGAAGCCATGGAGCGCCTGCGCCAGAAGTTCCTGAATGTGGCATTGGATGCCGTGCTACATCCGGCCTCCGCATCTGTGCGCCAAGCCACAAAAAGCCAGCAGGCTGCGGCTGGCACGGCTCCGACGGTTCAAGAACAAGAACTGACGGCACAGCAGTGGTTTGAGAGAGGATTCGAGGTTGCTGATCTGGACGAAAAGATACGCTTTTACAGCCAGGGCATTAGCCTCAAACCCGATTATGCTACCGCTTTCTACAACCGGGGCATTGCCCGTAAGGACAAGGGTGATTTGGAGGGCGCGCTGGAGGATTACACCGAGGCGATCAGGCTCAAGTCCGACTATGCCGCAGCCTTCAATAACCGAGGTGGTGCGCAAAGCCAAGGGCGATCTGGAGGGGGCGCTAGCGGATTACAGCGAGGCCATCCGTATCAAGCCAGACTATACGAATGCCTTCTACAACCGCGCGGTCGTATTTTTCGGCAAGGGTAGCTATGAAGCTGCTGTCGCCGATTTTCAGAAATACCTCGACACCGGTGGTGGTGTGCGTTATGGAGACCAACAGGGAGTGGAACAAAGGATCCGTGACTTGGCAAAAAAAGCCAAAGCCGAACTCACGAAAGGCGAGACCGAGTAAAGATGCAACACACGAAGCAACAGTGAAAAGCGATTAGCAGAGCCTCGATTCTCCCAGTGATTCTCGTTCCGAAAACGAACTTCGCCACTTCTATTCCGAACCGGTAATCAGATATTGCTCGATCTTCCCATCCGGCATCTCAAAGACAGAAATCCTCAAACCCTTCTTAGCGAACCTCGCGGAGTAGCCACGGGCCATCATTCCACCGCGGCCCGAAGCGCCCAGCGGGCGCACGTCCTGAAGATCGCCGAGCGGGGCGATGGTGGCCTGGTAATCCTTGAGCGCCTCGTCGGTGAAGAAGGCGTTTGCATTGTCAGTGAACAGCGAGCGGTCAATCTTACCGGTGGCCATGTCGATGAGTATCTTCGTCACGATGTTGTCGGCTTTCTGATCAACCGTTTGCTGGGTTTTCAGAAGCTGTGCGACGATGCTTTGTGATATCTGGCTGGCTGTGCCTACCGCCATTTGGTTTGTGAGCACTACAACGGCGATTCCGTTTTCGGGAAGAATGACGCTGGAAGCCGTGTATCCGGAAACTTCTCCGGTGTGGCTTAGTTCGCGGCGGCCTCCCGGATTTCTGACGGACAGGCCCAGCGCGTAATTGGTACCGGCGCCGTTGTTCAGCAGGACTTCCGTCTCCAGCGCGTGGTAGGACGCGGGCTTGAGCAGGGTTTCCTTGATGACCGAGATGTTCCACTTTTGCAGGTCTGCCGCCGTCATGGCCAGTTCGCCGGCGGCGAACAGCCAGTTCTTTCCTTCTTTGGGCGACGGGCGCAGAGGGCCAAGAGCATAGCGGAAATAGCCTTCAGGGTCCGCCGCGGGTAGCTTTGCCTGGTCGATGTCCGTGACTGTCTCCATGCCCAAAGGCTTGAACACGCGTTGCTGCAGGAATTGAAACAGCGTTTTGCCGCTGACTTTTTCCACGATCAAGCCCGCGATTACATAATTCGTGTTGCTGTATTGCCATTTTGTGCCGGGATCAAAATCCAGCGGCTTGCGCGCCCACATATCAAGGATGGCCGTGGGGTTGGTCTCCTTCAGCATGAGCGAAAAAACGTAGTCTTGCGGCCAGTAGTCCTGATATCCGGAAGTGTGTGAGAGCAACTGGCGGATGGTGACTTCATTGGCGCGCGTGAGTCCGGGGACGAACTTTGCAACTTTATCATCGAGCGAAAGTTTGCCTTCTTCCGCCAGCAGCAGGATTGCCGCCGCCGTGAACTGTTTGCTGATCGAGCCGATGGAGTAACGCATCTCCGGCCTTGCGGCGGTGCGAGGGTCCAGACGCGCGTCACCGTAGGCCTGGGCATAAACAAGCGTGCCGCCCATGACCACCGCGACCGACGCGCTCGGCGTGCCGCTCCTGGTCAGTACTTGCTTTGCCAGCTCGTCGATGCTGGAGGTCTGGTCCGGTGTAAGGAAGAGGGGCTGTACCTGAGCGACGAGAACGGATGCGCACGACAGAACAAAAACGAGCGGCAAGAATTTCTTTAAGGCTTGAATAAGAAGACGCATGTTGTGGCTCCTGTGCAAACGCTGAAAAGTCTAAACGATTTTGTGCCGCGCGCGAAAATGTCATCGGGGATGCGGTATAGTTCCAGAAATGCGCGGCGTGCCCGCGCGAAGGAGCTGCCAATGAAGCATGTTGATGATGTCCGCCGCAAACTGCCAACCACATATTTCGCCGCGGTCCTGCTGGCCATGGCGTGGGCGAGCCTGCTCCACTCCGCCGCGGCCCAGGACCAGGTCACGGTGTCCAGTTGCCCGGGACAAGCTGCGCTCCCCGTCACCTTTCAGATTGATTGCTCGCACGTGACAGACGCCGCGACCAAGCAACTGTGCAAGCCGTTCATCAGCAATCAGGCTTGCAAAGTTTTTCCGGCCTACCGCAAGATTACCGGCATCAATCTGGAGGACACCTGCAAATCCATCAAGTTCACCATTTACGAAGACAGTAACTGGCCGCATCCCAAAGGTGAGGGTGGGCTGGCGCTGAACTGCGCGGTCGATTACCTGGCCAAGTATTCGCTGCAAGGCCATCCCAAATCGAAGATCGGTCCTTATGATGTTCACGAACTTCTCCACGAGTATCAAATTCCCCTGGGCGCGCTGCCTGATGCCCATGTTTTGTTCTCGTCGAGCATGGCGGAAGCGACGCGGGAAATTGGCGAGACCGAAGAATACGACCGCATCATGAAGAACATGAAGGACGAAGCCCCAAGGCTGGAACAGAACCTGCGCAGTGGAAAAATCACCGGACCCAAGCAATGTACCGCGGCCGAGACGCAGGTTGAAGAGACCCTGTATATCGAGAACAGCCGCAGTGTCTATGCTTTTTATCGCAAGCTGGCAGTCAGCCGGAATAAGAGCATGGAGGACCGTCAGGCACGGTTCAATCGGATGTTTTACCTGGTCTCCGGCCCTAAGCCGGAAGTCAGGAAGTTTTTGCTCGATAACGGCTGCTCCAACTTCTAGTAAACCGGCTCTAGTCCGTGTTTCAAAAACCCGGGCCCGCTCCAGGTTTGTATCAGGGCATCGGCTTGAAGCCGATGCCCTGATACAAGTCTCTTTCAAGTCTCTTTATCGTCGCAGAGCGACTTGAATGTTCGTAGCGGCTGTTTATCAAAAACGCTTTTAGTCCAGCCAATCGAGCGAGCGAGACACCGCCTTCTTCCAGGATTGATACAAGTGATCGCGGCGCGGAGCCTCCATGCCCGGGTTCCATGTGTGAGCGGCAGACCAGTGCCCGCGGAGTTCGCTCACGTCTTTGAAAAAGCCAACGGCTAGACCCGCAGCGTAAGCGGCGCCGAGGGCTGTAGTTTCCTGAATCAACGGGCGCACCACCGTGCGGTCGAGGATGTCCGACTGGAACTGCATGAGCAGATTGTTTTTCACCATGCCGCCATCGGCACGAACGATGGTCAGGCGAATTCCGAAATCCTGGTCCATGGCGTCGACCACGTCGCGTGTTTGAAACGCTGTTGCTTCGAGGACCGCGCGGGCGATGTGTCCTTTATTCGCGTAGCGTGTGAGGCCGGCGATTACGCCGCGCGCGCTTTCATTCCAATAGGGAGCGTAGAGCCCGGAAAATGCGGGAACAAAGTAGACGCCGCCGTTATCATCCACCGACTGCGCCAGCGCTTCGATGTCGGCACTGGATGTGATCACTCCCAGATTGTCCCGAAGCCACTGCACCAATGCGCCGGAGATAGCCACACTGCCTTCGAGCGCGTAACAGGCCGGTTGTGTTCCGAATTTGTACGCGACGGTCGTGAGCAACCCGTGGCGCGAATGTACCGGCCGGTCGCCGGTATTCATCAGCAGAAAGCATCCGGTGCCATAGGTGTTCTTGGCTTCACCGCGCTCGAAGCATGTCTGTCCGACCAGCGCTGCTTGCTGGTCTCCGAGAATGCCGGCAATCGCGACGCCCTGGAGCGCGCCTTGAGCAACGTGTCCGTAGACTTCGCTGCTGGAGCAGATTCGCGGCAACATCTGCGGCGGGACATCAAATGCCTTAAGAAGGTCGGTATCCCATGAGAGCGTTTGCAGGTTCATCAACTGCGTTCGACTGGCGTTGGTGACGTCTGTAACGTGAAGACCTTTGTCGGGACCACCGGTCAGGTTCCAAAGCAACCATGAGTCGATGTTTCCGAAGAGGACTTCACCGGCTTCGGCCTGCCTGCGGATTTCGGGAATGTTCGCCAGCATCCAGCGAATCTTGAGAGCGCTGAAGTAAGTTGAAAGCGGCAGGCCAGTCCTGTCGCGGGAAAAGTCCTGACCCCGTACGCGCGAAAACAGGGCAACGTCATCGGCTACGCGCATGTCCTGCCAGACAATTGCGTTGGCTACGGGTTTCCCGGTCTTGCGGTTCCATAGGACCGTAGTCTCACGCTGGTTGGTGATGCCGATTGCGGCCATGTCCGCAGCCCGAAGCGCGGATTGTTGCATGGCTTCGGACATGACCTGCTGTGTCCGCTGCCAGATTTCCGCGGCGTCATGTTCCACCCAGCCCGGCTTGGAAAAAAACTGCGCGTGTTCTTTCTGAGCGCTGGCCACGATCTTTCCCGAACGGTCAAACACCATGAAGCGCGTGCTGCTCGTGCCCTGGTCAATGGCGCCGATATAGCGAGACATGGCGTACATACTAACTCCTGCTCAGACGGTTTGTGCTTGCCGAACCAGGGTGGTCGACAATTTGTAGAATCCGTTCGTCCGATACGGCATCTAGTGTCTGAAACCATTTCCAAGGAGAGCCATGGACACCAAGCAACAGAACTTTGCCAACCACGCGCGCTGGGACCCTCCGTTTCATTTCTTTATCCTGCCAGTACTGCTGATTTCGGTGATTGCGGTGGCAGTACATTTTTTACGCCACCTCGACTTTGAGCATCCGTGGCTTATCGTTCACAACGCATGGCTTCTGATCGTGGCGATCGCGCTCATGCTGGCCGTTCTTAAAAGCCGCATTTACCCGCTGCGCGTGCAGGACCGCGTGATCCGTCTGGAAGAACGACTGCGGCTGGCCTCCGTACTTCAGGAGCCGTTGCGTTCGCGCATTGGCGAAATCGCGGAAACCCAGTTGCTCGGTCTGCGCTTTGCGCCGGATGCTGAACTGCCGGCCCTGGTGAAGCGCGCACTGGACGAAAAACTGAGCCGCAAGGACATCAAGCAAGCGATTGTGAACTGGCGGCCGGACAATTATCGGATTTAAGACCCGTTTCAGAACTCGTCTCATATACAATCTGCTGCTGCGATTCTCCGCACAGGAGTTTGTCGATGAGACGAGTTTTTCTTGCCATTCTGCTTACGTTCCTTACGTTACTGCCACTTTCCGCTGCCAGCCATGATGACGAACCGCTCTTTGGTTTCACCGCCGCCAGTTCACTGGCGGAGCGTGATTGGGAGACGAAGTTCCGCGCCATCCCCAGTCCGCAGATCATGCGCGATAGCATGCAGCGGTTGAGTGCCCGCCCGCACCACGTGGGCTCGCCTTATGACAAGCAGAATGCCGAGTGGATTCTCGCTCAGTTCAAGTCCTGGGGCTTCGACGCCCAGATCGAAACTTTTGACGTGCTCTTTCCTACGCCCAAAGAACGCGTCGTCGAGCTGCTTGAACCAACGCGCTTCGTGGCCAAGCTGCAGGAGCCGCCCGTGGCGCAGGACCCCACGTCGAACCAGCAGAGCGAGCAACTGCCGAGCTACAACGCATATTCCATTGACGGCGACGTGACCGGACAGTTGGTTTACGTGAATTACGGATTGCCCCGGGACTACGAAGAACTCGACCGTCTGGGCGTTTCCGTGCAAGGCAAGATCGTGATCGCGCGGTATGGCGCTTCCTGGCGCGGCATCAAGCCGAAGGTTGCGGCGGAACATGGCGCGATTGGCTGCATCATCTATTCTGATCCGCGCGACGATGGCTACTACCACGGCGATGTTTTTCCTGACGGCCCCATGCGCAATGAGAACGGCGTGCAGCGCGGCAGCGTGCTCGACATGCCTATTTATCCGGGTGATCCACTCACTCCCGGAGTTGGCGCCAAGGGTGACGTGAAGCGGCTGGCGATCAAAGACGCGCCCACCATCACCAAGATTCCGGTGCTGCCCATTTCTTATGGCGACGCCAAGCCTTTGCTGGCCGCACTCAAAGGTCCCATGGGTCCTGAAAGTTTTCGTGGCGCTCTGCCGATTCCGTATCATGTTGGCCCGGGACCGGCGAAAGTTCATCTTAGAGTGATATCGAACTGGGACATCAAGCCGGTGTACGACGTGATCGCGAAAATCCCCGGGTCGGAAGCGCCGGACCAGTGGGTGGTCCGCGGCAATCATCATGACGGGTGGGTAAACGGCGCGGAGGATCCCATCTCCGGACAGATCGCGCTGCTCGAAGAAGCGCGCGCGATGGGCGAGTTGCTCAAGCAGGGATGGAAGCCCAAACGCACCATTATTTATTGCGCGTGGGACGGCGAAGAACCCATGCTGCTGGGGTCCACCGAGTGGGCGGAGTATCACGCCGATGAATTGAAGCAGCACGCCGCCATTTACATCAACACAGATGGCAACGGCCGCGGCTATCTTGAAGTGGAAGGCTCACACTCGCTGGAAAAATTTGTGAACACCGTGGCCCGCGATATCACTGATCCGGAAAAGAACATTTCCGTATGGAAGCGCGGTCAGGCGCAACGTTCGCTGCGGGGCCGACCGGAAGACCGAAAAGAAGCGCGCACCCGCGCTGATCTGCGCATCGGAGCGCTGGGCTCAGGCAGCGACTACACGGCGTTTCTTGACCATCTTGGCGTTGCTTCGTTGAATGTCGGGTACGGCGGCGAAGATGACGGCGGGATTTACCACTCCATCTACGACGACTTCTACTGGTTCACTCACTTCGCCGACACGGATTTTGTTTATGGCCGCGCGTTGTCACAGACCGTGGGCACCATGGTGCTGCGCTTTGCCGATGCTGACGTGTTGCCGTACGACTTCAGCGACTTTGCCGACACTGTCCGAAAATATTCGGATGAACTCAAGGCATTGCTGAAGACCCGGCAAGATGAAACCCGCGACCGCAACCAGGCGCTGGATGACGGCGCGTTCAACGCCACTTCTGATCCGCGCCGGCCTACTGTTGCGCCGGCGAAGGAAGATGTTCCGCCATTTCTCAACTTTACTCCGCTCGACAACGCGCAAGCTATGCTCGACCGCAGCGCTGAGCGGTATTCCAAAGCTGTGAAATCGTTTACCAGCAGAGCCACCGGGCCGGCCCAGGGATTGCAAGGATTGAACGGAATGCTGGCGCAAACGGAACGTCGTCTTACGAATCCGGAAGGTTTGCCGAGGCGTCCGTGGTATCAGCACCTTATTTATGCTCCCGGTTTCTACACCGGCTATGGATCAAAAACTCTTCCCGGCGTGCGCGAAGGCATTGAAGAGAAACGTTATCAGGAAGCCGAGCAGCAGATCACGCGCGTAGCCAAAGCGCTGCAGGACTACTCAGCAGCCATTGATGCAGCGACGGCGGAGTTGGAGAAGCTGGCCCGGTAAACGACTGGCTACTGTCCCGTACCCCAGTTGAAAGAAACTTTGGGAGCGCAGCTCGCGCCCTTGGCCGAGACGTCACTCACGCCCGTGGTTCTGGCGCGGACGAATGGCGTGTACTCCGCCTGAAACTGGCCCTGCGCGTCGGCCTTTGCTGTTGGATCATGGGCTTCCTGATAGGACTGCATGTGCAGCAAAACATTCTCTCCGGGCTGAAATCCCTTCCCGCGGATGATGACGAATGCGAACTCCGGCTGTAACTCCACGACCTCCAGGCTGCAGGACTTATCGGTCGCGACGATCGGTTCGGGAACAAAGGAAAAGAATATGCGGGATTTTCCGTCGTCCGAGACAAGTGCATGGCGAAAGATCTCACCGATGCCGGGAGTATATGTAAGCCGGAGTTCACCAACCTTGAGGCGTTGGGCACAAGTCCGGGTCGAGTCCGAGGGACAACCGACAGTCCCGTCGGCGGCGATAACCAGACCCTCCATCATGGTTGCGGGATTAGGAAACGTCACCGGCCAGGCCGTGAGAGTGTAAAACTGGTTATGGGGCGCGCCGCTGATCTTAAAACGGTATTGCACTGTAAGCCTGCCGTTGACTTGGTCTTTCTTGATCAACTCCACTTCCGCCTTCATTCCGGGGGTGCTTGCGCTCTCCCATTGGATGGTGGCCATGGCGATCTTTTTGAGTTGGGTCTGGATCTCTTCGTCGGAGAGCGGTATTGCTTGCGTGGACTGCTGAGGTTGTACAGTCGGTGACGGCGCCGGCTTGTCCTGGGCGCAGCACACACCGAGCATTGTTATGAAGATGAAAATATTTCGCATAATCACGGAGAATAACACATCGTTACGCAATCCAGCCGGCGTGCGCTTGCTCCGTCCAATGCGCGGTCTGTATATTGAGGAACCGAATCCACAGGAGAGACTGGGCATGCCTAAAGCAGTGAGACAGATTGTCGCGACCTTATTTATCTGCGTGATGTTCACGGCGGTGACCGCTTCGCAAACTGCTGCCCGTCACCACATCAAGGCAGATGTCCACAGCGTCAAGGCGCCAGTGGATGACATTGCCCAAACGCTCTCTCGCGGCAAGACTTTCGATCAGGTGGCAATTTCTCCGGATGGCAAACAGTTGGCGTGGGTAGAGAAGGTCCCCGGCGCAGGACGGACGATTTACGTGTCCGCCGCCAGGCCCGGCGCAGTGACGCGCGCGATTGGTCCCGGCAATTCCGACGCTTCGTTGTCGTGGTCTCAAGACAGCAAGTCGCTTGTGTTCCTTTCTGACATGGCCAAAAAAGGCCAGATGCAGCTCTACCTGATGAATGGAGCGGGTAGTCCGAGAAAACTTACCAACGTGAAAGGATTTCTCTCAACGCCCGGATGGTCTCCCGATGGCAAAACAATTGCTGTCTTATTGACCGAAAACGCCACCCGTGCCGCCGGACCTCTGGTAGCGGAGACGGCGCAGACCGGCGTGATCCAGGAGGTGGTCACCGAACAGCGGCTCGCTCTGGTGGATGCAGCCAGCGGCAAGCTACGGATTATTTCTCCAGCGGACATGTACGTCTACGAATATGACTGGTCGCCTGACAGCAAACGCTTTGTCACCACGGCGGCGCAGGGCAATGGCGACGACAACTGGTACATCGCGCAGATATATACGATTGCGGCCGTTGGCGGAGAGATGAAATCCATTTACACTCCGCCCATCGATACGCAGATGGCGAACCCTGTGTGGTCGCCGGACGGGAAGCGGGTGGCGTTCATCGGCGGCCTGATGAGCGATGAAGGCTCGACAGGCGGTGATATTTTTGTGGTCTCCGCTGAAGACGGACGCGCCCGGAACATCACGCCGGGTATGAAGGCGTCAGCAAGCTCACTGTCGTGGCCTGCTAGCGGACAGAAAATTTTCTTTGGTGAGGAAATTGACGGCGGCAGCGGACTGGCAACGGTGGACGTGACCGGCGGAAAGATTACAACGCTGTATCAAACGGGAGATCACATTACGGCCACGGGCCACGTTACCTCAGCGTCACTCTCGGCTGACGGAAATATGTCCGCCGGTATGCGAGAATCTTTGGCCCATCCTCCGGAAGTTTGGGTTGGACCTGTCGGAGACTGGAAGCCACTCACGTCTCGCAATGCCGGCCTGACACCGGCCTGGGGAGAAGCCAGGAGCATTCACTGGACAAATGAAGGGTTCAACTTGCAAGGCTGGTTGCTCTACCCGCGCGGTTTTGATCCGGCAAAAAGTTATCCCATGGTGGTACAGGTGCATGGCGGGCCAAGCGCGATTGCGCGTTCGTCGTGGCCGGGCATACAGAGTTTTGGCGTAGCGCTGGCGAGTAAGGGATTCTTCGTCTTCATGCCCAACCCGCGTGGCGGCTACGGCGCAGGCGAGGCATTCACGCGCGCCAACGTGAAAGACTTTGGTTACGGCGATTTCCGCGACATCATGACCGGTGTGGACCAGGCGTTGAAAGAAGCCCCGATCGACGAGCACCGCCTGGGCATCACCGGATGGAGCTACGGCGGCTACATGACCATGTGGGCCGTCACGCAGACCAACCGTTTTAAAGCCGCGGTGGCCGGCGCCGGTCTGGCAAACTTCCAGAGCTACTACGGCGAAAACCAGATTGATAAATGGATGGTCCCGTTCTTCGGCGCGACGGTGTACGACGATCCTCAGGTATACGCGAAGAGCTCGCCGATTACGTTCATCAAGAAAGCCCGCACACCCACGCTGGTGCTGGTGGGCGATAGTGATGGCGAGTGTCCGACGCCGCAGTCGTATGAATTCTGGCACGCGCTCAAGACCTTGGGCGTGGAGACCGAACTCGTGGTCTACGAGCACGAAGGCCATCAGTTCGCCAGCCCTGCTCACCAAAAGGACAGGATTGAGCGAGTGGCAGCGTGGTTTAATCAGCGGTTGAAGTAGCGAACATGCAGCGCGGTTGGGGCGCAATTCAAGAAAGAGAGAAATTGCAAAATGCGGACGTTGGTACGAATCTTACTTCTTTTGGCTCTTGCACCGCTGGCCCATGCGGCCGAAGGAAACTATTTGTATCGCGCCCAACTGGTGCAGGCCACGCCGGGAAAGTTTGTTGAATTGGTGGACCTGCTGGGAAGGGAATCAGCGGTCATTGCTTCCGGCGGAGATGCTGCGCCTTTTATCATGCGCCACAGCCAGGGCGATCATTGGGACCTGATGTTGATCTATCCCATTGGAAGTTATGCCGAGTATTACCGTCCGGAGCGCATCGCGAACCGCAAGCGCGCGGAACTTGCCAACGCCGAACTGAACGCGCGGATTCAGCAGGATATTGCCTGGCAGGAAGATGTTTTTGTCTTCGGCCCGCCGTTGGATGGGGTGAGAGATGCCTTTGCCGGCGCCGGCTTTTTTCACATTGAAATGATTCACGCGCTTCCTGGCAAGCAATCCGAACTTATTAAAGAACGCGAAATGGAAAGCGCGTATGGGAAATTTCTGGGCCGTCCCGAGCTTTTTATCTTTGTGCGCGATCAGGGCGCAGCCTGGGACGTTTTCTCCATCGACTTTTATCGTGACATCAAGCACTACGCCGAGAGTGCCGACATTCCGGCCGACAAACAACTGGCCGCCGCGCACGCAGCAGGCTATACGAGTCCTGATCAGATCGGGCCGTATTTCCGCTCAGTGCTGGCTTACCATCACGATACGCTGGCAGTCCCGATTTCGCCGCCATCGAAGAAGTGAAGTGATCGGCTGGGCCGTGTCATAATCGCCGTTATGGACCATCGCAAGCTTGCTGCAGCGTTGTTGCTATGTGCGGTCGTGTCTGCCTTCTCCCAGGTCGCTCATCGTAAGGCACTCAGATTTGTTGATACAAGCGAAACGAAGCCTGAATACCTGGGAAAATCTCATCTCACTCAGACAGAGAAGGACGCTGTCACCAAGCTGGCTTTTCAAGTCGATCCGGATGACTGTGTCGTCACGGGGCGATTCGCCTCAACAAGCAATCAACGATATTCGAGTTGCAAAAATGAAGTTGGGGCCAGGGACGGAGGTCAATCTTCTTGTTCAGGCGTCCGACGACTGCCAATGCAGCGCAACTGGCAACTGCGAATTCTGGGCTGTGCGGCAAAAAGGCACAAGACTTGAATTGCTGCTCAAGACTTTCATGGTGCAGTGGTTCTCGGTGAGGAATACGCGCACCAACGGATACCGCGATATCCAGACCTCTGCGCATGGCTCGGCCACGTTTTCAGAATTGACTTTGTACAAATTCAACGGCAAACGATACAAGGCTGCGCAGTGCTGGGACAGAATTTACGAACTGCAGGAAGACGGCAGTAATGCCCAAAAGCCAACTATCACGGCTGTCCCGTGCGGCAGACGATAAGTTGGCCCTCGGCCGAATTACTTACTGGCTTTAGGCGCCGGCGGTTTCCACGCGTTGATGAACTGGATTACGTCCTCTTCCGTCATGAGTCGGGCCTTTTCAAACTCTGGTGTGGCAAAGAGCAGCCGGTCGTGACTATCAATCACCGCGACTGACGGGATGCCTTTCTTGATCGGCAGGTGGTATTTTTCGGCCAGATCCAGGTTCGTGTCGAACCCGTTGCCGTCGGAACCGCCAACATTAATGTGGACGACCTTGAAGTTGGCGTTCAACAGCGGCGCAATTCTGGGCTGATGAAAAGCATAATCCAGGGCAAAGCAATCGCCGCACCAGTTCGCCCCGAACACCAGGATCAAACGTTTGTTGCCAGGCGCTGCCGCCGCGAGCGCTTCCTTAATCTCTTCACGGGCGTTTACACCTGCGGGGTAAAGATTACGCCTGGCCGCCGGAGTTTTCAGCGGAGTCTTTACATATTGCGCGCTGCCCGCGAGGGCCAGCAAGCAAACCAGAAAGCAGAGTTTGTTTTTGAAGTGCATGTCCATCATTCTACTGGAGCGCCATAGTTCCAGAAAATACCGGGCGGACGGCGTATAATTTCTTCGCTATGACAAACATTGATAAACATCCTGCCGGGGCTTTTTCCTGGGTTGAGCTGGCGACGACCGACCAGAGCGGCGCCAAGAGTTTCTATACGTCGTTATTTGGCTGGTCAGTCACCGAGTTTCCCATGGGGCCACAAGATGTTTACACGATATTCCGCCTGCAGGACCGCGACGCTGCGGCAGGCTATACGATGCGTCCAGAAGAGCGCGCGCAGGGCATACCGTCGCATTGGAACCTCTATGTCACGGTGGACAACGCTGACCATGCCGCGAGCAAAGCTGCGGAGCTTGGGGGCAAGGTCCTGCAGCCGGCCTTTGACGTGATGGATGCCGGTCGTATGGCGGTTGTGCAAGAGCCCACCGGAGCGGTTTTCATGGTTTGGCAAGCGAACAAGAGCACAGGTATTAAGATCACCGGCGTCGATGGTACATTCTGCTGGGCCGACCTCAGCACACCCGACCCGGAGGTGGCCGCCAAGTTCTATTCCGGCTTGTTTGGCTGGACGATGATGAAAGGCGAGAAAGACGATTATCTCCACATCAAGAACGGCGAAGATTTCATCGGAGGCATTCCGCCCGCCGCGCATCGCAAGCCGGGTGTTCCTCCGCACTGGCTGGTTTACTTCTATGTTTCTGATGTTGAAGGCACCGCAACCAAAGCCAAAGAGTTAGGCGCGACCATCTACATGCCGCCTCGGGCGATGGAAAATGTGGGGACGATTTCAATTTTGGCTGATCCACAAGGCGCGGTGTTCGCGATTTTCAAGTCGGCGAGAAAGTAGTGGTTCGCTTTCGTCGTCTTGCCTCTTGACTATTCACAATTCAGGCGTACACTCAGCTTGATACCGGCGGAAAATTTGGTCTATGAAATCCCTTCTGCGGGTGTTCTGCCTCCTTTTGCCGGTACTGCTCAACACTCCTGCCGATCGGGCAGCCAGCCCAGCCAGTTTTTCTCGTTTCCCGCGACTGACTGTATGGGCGTGGCAACGGCCGGAGCTTCTCGAGTTTCTTGATCCGAATCAAGTCGGCGTTGCGTACCTGGATCAAACCCTCTATGTCCGCGACTATGTGAAGGCCGAGCCGCGTGTGCAGCCTCTTCGTGTGCCCTTCGGCACGCGGGTGATTGCGGTTGTCAGGATCGAGATGCCGGCGGGTTATAGCTCCGCGTCCGAAGAAAACAAAGCAAAGATCGTGGCGGCGCTGCTGCTGTCCGCGCGCCGTGGCGGAGTTTCCGCCTTGCAGGTGGATTTTGACGCCGTAAAGTCCCAGCGGGCGTTCTACCGTGACGTACTCGTGCATCTGCGGCAGCAAATGCCGCCGCGGATGCCGCTTTCGATCACCGCGCTCGCCTCCTGGTGTGCTTACGACAACTGGATCGCAGACCTGCCCGTGGATGAGGCCGTGCCTATGCTGTTTCGCATGGGGCGTGAACGTGGCTTGTTTGATCGCCGGGGACCGGCGGCAGTTATCCGCGAGCCGCTATGTTCCAGCAGCCTGGGCCTTTCTACCGATGAGCCCTGGCCGGCGGAGACCAAGGGAAAGCGCCTGTATGTATTTCACGGCAGATCATGGACTGAACAAACTTTGACCAACGTTTTTACGCGAGTGAACCAATGAAACGCCTGACTCCCAGACTCTACTGCATGCTGATCTTGTTACTTTTCTTTTTCGTTCCACAAAATGGAAGCTCCTGCGGCCCATTCTTTCCACAGGCGGTTTTCACATTCCAGAACCATCCGGACGCGCCGCTGAAGCAATATGCAGCCGGCAATCTAGGAGTCATTCTGCCCTCGTTTGCCCGTTCGTACCTGGTGCTGGCTTGGCGACATTTATCAGACCGGCCGCTGGCCCCAGGTGAAACCAAGGGAGTCCTGGACTACTGGCGCTGGAAACTTAAGGGTGGCTCGGGCGAGGAATTGAAGGACCCCCATGAGGCATGGCTTGCGGCACGCGAACGAATTTTCGGCAAGATGGTTTCTGCGGCGCCGCAAGGTTCGGGAAGAAAGCAGCTTTCTTCAACCGGAAATTATGTGGCTTACGGAGAATTTCAAAACTGCCAGGCTGATTCGTACCAGACCGCCGTTCTTACCCTGAACGACCGCGTTCATCGGTTCGGCGCGAAGAGCGCAGAGGTGCGCGAGTGGCTCCGGGGACAGGACACGGTTTTTTCGAACTGCGAAAGCCAAGCCAGTGTACCAGCCATGGTCGCCGACAATAGCCCGGCACTCCTGAAGGCAGACCGGCGTTATCAGATTGCGGCCGCCCATTTTTATGGTGGCCACTTCGCCGTGGCTGTTCAGGAGTTCGATCAGATTGCGCGGGACAAACACTCCCCATGGCGTACCGTCGCGCCTTACCTGGCCGCCAGGGCCGTCGCGCGCAACGGATCACCAGGTGACGGCCCGTCCTTCGACGAGGCTGAAGTCCGTCTGCGCGCAATTGTTAGCGACAATAACCAAAAGGATTTGCATCGAGCAGCGCGCCGGCTGCTGGGCTATATAGCCTTCCGTCGAGCGCCTGAGAAGCGTACCCATGAACTCGGACGCCTGTTATCTGTGCGCCGGGTAAGTCCGGATTTCGAGCAGGACATGATCGATTACACCTTCGGCCTTGATCGCGCATTAGGTGAAGGACCGAGCCGATGGGACGCAGACACGTCGAAAGAGGAGGGCTCCGCTGTGAGGAAGTGGCGACAATCACGGTATCGAGCACTGAGATCATTTGCCCTGGCGGATGAGATGACAGACTGGGTCCTTACATTTCAGGAATCTGGTGCAGAGGGTCGGACGCATGCCGTTTCTCGCTGGAACAAACAGCGGACCCTGCCCTGGCTGGTGACCGCGATTTCGAAAATCGATGCAACCGACAGCGCCGCAGCCGAGATAACACAAGCCGCCGAACAGGTGCCGGCCAGCTCGGCGGCTTATCCCACGATTGCCTATCACCGAGTCCGGCTGCTGCTACAAGCGGGGGAGCCCGGCAAGGCGCGCGCCCTGCTCAATGATCTTTTGCCCGTTCTTGAGAAGAAGATATCAGCATCTTCGTTTAACTTGTTTCTCGGCCAGCGCGCAAAGGTTGTGACCAGCCTGGAAGATTTTCTGATCTATGCTTCTCGTCCTTCCGTCGGCGATGACTCTTGGGAAGGCGACGTTGGTGACGATTGGCTGAATTGTGCTTGGGGTAAGAAAGGCTGCGATGAGTTGTTGTCTGGAGCCAAGCGCAACCAGACGGCGGAACGCAGGTTTGATCGTGATGCAGCGCTGATTTTCAATATTCGTATGCCGCTGGAATTGCTCAGTCAGTCGGCGCTAAGATCGGAATTGCCCGAAAAACTGCGAGGCGAACTGGCGCTCGCCACGTGGACTCGGGCCGTGATGCTGGGCCGGCATGATATTGCCGCCACGCTTGTTCCCGCCGCGGAGAGGGCTTATCCGGTGATGAAAAAAGACCTGGACAGTTACGCAGTGGACGGCCCAGCTTCAGATAAATGGCATGCCGCGTTGTTCACCGTCCTGCATTCTCCCGGCGCGCGACCCTACGTAAACGCCCTTTCTGGGAGAGGAACAGCCATGCAGAAGATTGACAGCTATCGCGATAACTGGTGGTGTGTTGATATCGGCTCCTATCCTGAGGTGGTCAATTACGGGAAGAATGGAACTTCATCCGACCGAAACGAAAATCTAAAGTTCAAAGAGCGCCCGGATGCGCCCGCTTATCCGTCATTCTTGACGCCGGAACAATTGGAGGCAGCCCGTTCTCAGTGGAAGGAACTAGCAACTTCCGGGACGGGGCCCAATTACCTTGTTGGGCAGACATTGAAATGGGCCAAAGAGTCGTCGCGAAACCCAAGAATTCCCGAGGCCCTGCACCTGGCTGTTCGTACCACACGATACGGCTGCGGCAATCGTGAAACGTCGCGATTAAGCCGGCAGGCATATGACTTGCTGCACAGCCGCTATCCCAATTCCAAATGGGCTAAGGAGACGCCGTTCTGGTACTAGACTGCAAGTCGTTTGAACTGAATCGCTTGCGGCGTTACCGATTCTTTTCCCAAGCTTCACCCGTTCTGCCTTGCTTTGCGACATTCTTTGCGTCAAAGTGTTACAAGCCGAATAGACAAACCGTTCACTGCCGTGATCTACTTGACAGTTAGGGGCGAATTTGGCCGTCGTCAAAATATTTCTCGTGTCGGTGGAGGTTTTCAATGCAGCACTTTTTCCGTTTGCTCGTAGTCCGTTTGGTTGTGGTTCTGGCCATGGTGTGCCTGGTGGCATGTGGCGGATCGGGAATTCCCGTTACTCCTCCCACATCCCAGCATCTTTATGTCGTGAACGACAACACGCCCGGCCAGATTCTGCAATACACTCTGCCGATCACCAACACCTCAACGGCGACGGTGACCGTGACCAACGCTGCCACGACCAATCTGGTGGCCGTTGCGGTGGACGCTAACGGCAACCTCGCTACCGGCGACAATGCCGGTCATCTGGCTGTATTCAACGCGCCGATCACGGCGTCCACGACCGCTGCGGCCACATTCAATAACGGTGGCGGCACCAACAACGGCCAACTGGTATACAACGTTGCCGGGGACTTGTTCGCGCCCACCGTCGGTGCGAACGTAAATCTCTTTACCCATCCGCTAACGAATGCGAGCACACCGTCGCAATCGATTACCGGTGGCGGTACTACAAGCGCGATTGGCGCGGGGCTCGACGTTGCCGCGAACCTGGTCGTCGCCAACGCAGGCGGAGCAGGTAGCAATCTGGCAGTCTTTGCCTCGCCTTACACGGGGGCTCCCACCGTGGTGACCCCAACTGTGGTCGGCGCGGCGTACCGCAAACTCACGTTCAACAGCACACAGCTGTTTGTCTGCAACGTCGCCGGTGGAACTGGACGGGTTGACGTCTACAACCTGCCGCTCACGAATGCCAGTGTGCTGGCCTTTTCCATGACCAACGTGAACACGCCCGAAGGGATCGCGCTCGATAGCAGTGGGAACCTGTACGTGGGCAATCTTTCCGACGCTACGATTCGGGTCTTTACGCCACCCTTTTCCGCCGCCCAGGTCCCGAGCGTGACGCTTACCGCAACCCCTGCCCCTTTCGCCATCTTCGGAATAGCGATCGGGAAATAGCGGAGTTTCGCAGGTACCTGTACAATCCGCAACAACGGGCGCCTACCCTTTCGCGTTTCCTGGCGAAGGAGTAGGCGTTTCAGTTTCCGCCTCACTGGGCCGTTCTCGCCGAGCAGACTACTCTCCATTGAATTGTTGATCGAACGAGCCCCATGACAAGTTCCTTCTCAGCGTCGTACTATACTGCCCTGAAAGGACGTACATCATGATTTTCAGTATGACAGTGCATACATTCACTCTGGCTCACGTAGTGCTAAGTCTGGTGGGGATCGGTTCAGGACTGATCGTTGTTTTTGGAATGATGGCCGGGAAGCGGCTCAACGGCTTGACCGCCCTTTTCTTGCTCACCACCATCGCAACAAGCGCGACTGGGTTCGGTTTTCCAGTGGAGGATTGCGCAGGTGATCATCATGGTGATTTTCATTGTGGTCGGCATCAAGGCGGTAAAGGGGTTCCGGAAAGCTTAGGATCGCCGACATCGCCGTGATCTGGAGCCCGGAAGAATTAACCACAGAGGTCACAGAGGCACAGAGAGGGGATTGGGTAATTGAAACCAAAGAGTTTTGGTTTTGACTTGTCCCTAGTTTCCTCTGTTCCTCTGTGTTGAGATTTTTGCTTGCGTCTCCCGGCACCAAAATTAACAAACTTTTGTCTTAGCGATTCTTTACAATTGATAGTAGAGTGTCATCTGGAATTGCGGACGCTTTGTGGTTTTTGAGGCAGGGCTGGCCTGTTCGCCGATGGATGAGCGCAAGAATTTACTGATCAAACATTTCGGGCTGCGGGGCGTGGCCATCTTTGAGGCCGGCAAGGGAATCATTGCGCTGGTGGCGGGGATATGGCTGCTTACCCTCCGGCACAAGGACATGGGTCACATTGCCGAGCGCCTGCTTGGCTTGCTGCATATCGCTCCGCACCGGCATTTTTCCGAGCGGGTGGTAGGCGCGGCAGAGAAATTGAACGCGCACGCTATCTGGATCATTTTTGCCGGGATCCTGGTCTACGTGACAGTGCGCTGGGTTGAAGCGGTGGGGCTCTGGTTGGAGAAAGAATGGGCGGAGTGGTTTGCTCTGCTGTCCGGATGCCTGTATTTACCGTGGGAACTCTATGCCATTTCCCGTCACGCGACTGCGCTCAAATGGGGGATTTTCCTGGTCAACATTCTTATCGTCCTATACATGGGCTGGCTGCTTCTGGATTCGCACAAACGAAAGAAGAAGCAGCAGCAAGCCGCAATCTGATTGCGCTTACTGCTGAAGTTTCGGAGGAGCGATCAGGTACTCGTCGCCTGTTCGGTTCAGCAGCAGTTCCCGCCGATGGTTCAACAACTCAAGTTTTCTTGAGACCTTGATGACTTCCTGCTTCTGCTCACTGGTAAGTTGCCCCAGCTTCTCGAGTTCGTCCAATCTCGTCTGGAGCGGCGGAATTTCACGGTCGATGAACGCCGGGCCGATCTCCAGCGTTTTGGTATGTCCGCTTCTGAAAGACAGATAATTGTTTTCACCCCAAACCGGCAGGATGCCCATGTCCGCAAGTTCCACGCGCGTCCCGGCTGGGCCGTAGTCCCGCTTGACCACGGAGAACTTGACCACCAGCGAATCGCGCGGGTCGCCGCTTTTGTCCGGCATGAGTCCGCCCACATAGTTGCGCGCCTGGTTGGAAAGAAAATTGCCGAGCGAGTAAATGATTACCGTATTCCTCTGGTCTTTGGTGAGATAGGTTTCAATCGGCTGCAGCACATGCGGATGATGTCCGATGATGGCGCCGGCGCCGGCTTCGAGCATGCCGTGGGCGAATTCCACGTCCCGGGGTTGCGGAGCGGGAGCATATTCCGTGCCCCAGTGAATGGAAATCAGCAGCAAATCGCATTGCGTGCGCGCACTGCGAATGGCGTCAAGCACTTCAGCTTCGCTTGATCCCGGACCGTCTGGACCTCCGGGATAAGGCACGAAGGCCACGTGAGGTTCGTCGAGCTTCTGCGGATTGTGATGACCGTTGAGCCAGCGGGTCATCCCCAGCCAGCCGACTCTGATGCCGTTCTTCTCGAGGATGACCGGTTTCCAGGACGCCTCTGCGGTTGGGCCTGAGCCGGCGAATAAGAGTCCTTGTTCGCGTAGGTGGCCCAGCGTTTCATCAAAACCAGCCTGGTTTTGGTCGAAGACGTGGTTGTTGGCAAAGGACACGATCTTGACGCCACTGAATTTCAAAGATTGCAGCAGGAGGACGGGAGCGTCGAACTGGAATGCTTTTGTTCCCCGCGAGTGGGCGGGCGCTACCGGAGTTTCGAGATTGACGAAGGCAAAATCCACCTGACGGAAAACGTCGGAGACCGGCGCTAGAAGAGCGTCCCATCCTGCGTGGGGATTCGCAACGGGCGCAGGCTGAGTTGCCGCTGCATCTTTTGTTTCAGGTGCCGGAGCTTTTGCCGCTTCAGCAGCCTGGTTTTGCAAAATGGAAGCGGATTGGGCCACAGCTTGATGCGGTATCACGTCACCGGCAGCGGCAAATGTAATCCGGCCGATTTCGTGGGGGTACGAGCTGGCGGAAGCATGGCTGGTGCCTCGTCCCCAGCGCAGAAGAGCAAACACGCAGAGGACCAGCAGAAGAGCAACGGCCGCAAGTACGATGGCCTGCTTCTTTGCGGGAAGACGGTGTAGCGGATTTTGGGTGGTCATAAACGCCTGTTGTTTTTATCTGGCTTCATAGACAGTTTGTCCGCCGACAACTGTCCGTAATACTTTGGTATTCAAAATCTCTGCTGGAGCGACCTTGGTGATGTCGCGGTCCAGCACAACGAAATCGGCAAGCATGTTTTTGGCCAGCAAGCCTTTTTCATACTCCTGGAATTCAGCGTGTGCGGAGCCAACGGTGTACGCGAAGATGGCCTGGTGAATCGAGATTCTCTGTTCGGGGAAATATTCTTTTGTCCCGGCTTCGTTCTTACGCGTCACCGCTACATAAAGCCCGCGGAACGGAGTGATTGGTTCCACGGGATAATCCGTCCCAAACGCGAGCACCACGTCATTATCCAGAAACTCCTTCCACGCGTAGGAGTATTTCGCGCGGTCCCGGCCAATGCGTTTCTCCGCCCAGTTCATGTCCGTCAGCAGATGGTTGGGCTGCATGGACGCGATCACGTGCAGGGAGTCGAATTTTTTGAAATCTTCAGGCGCGACGACCTGGGCGTGTTCAATGCGCAGGCGAAGCTCCTTCTTGCCGCTTTGCTTTTCGCCAAATGCAAACGCGTTCAGGGCCATACGGACGCCGTGGTCGCCGATGGCGTGCAACCCAATCTGAAAGCCGGCTTGCATGCGCTCCGCAGTCTTTTTGTCGAGAGCAGCTTGTTCATAGCGCGGGAGGCCGACATCTTTTGGATCGTCACTATAAGGCGCCAGCATGGCTGCCGTACCGGAGCCGAGTGAGCCGTCCATGAAACCCTTGAGCATGGTGGTACGCAGCATGGGATCGTTGTCCTCATGGTGGTCTCGCATTTCTTTAAGCCGCTCGATCGGCGCGTCAAAGGGCAGCCATTCGGCAATCCGCAGGGTCAGCTTGCCTTCTTTCTCAAGCTGTTCGTAGGTGAGAAAGTCTTCCCATTGGGAGTTGTCTTGGGCGGAAGTGATTCCCCATTGCGCAGCATCTTGCAGGGCGAGTTCAGCGGCACGGCGCCGTTTCGCCGGCGTGGGTGGAGGAATTTTGGCGGACACGCTTTCCCTCGCGGTCTCACGCAGGATGCCAGTGAGATTGCCCTGAGCGTCATGATCAATCTTGCCGCCATGCGGGTCGGGCGTCTGAGCGGTAATTCCTGCGGCCTTCAGCGCGGCGGTATTGGCAACGGAGATGTGGCCGTCAACGCGGGAAAAGATAGCCGGATGGTCGCCGGTCACAGCGTCCATCTCTTTGCGTGTGGGCAAGGTCTGGTCGGCCCAGAGTGTATTGTCCCAGCCTCCGCCTTGCAGCCACTCGCCGGGCACCGCAGTCTTCGCATGATCAGCAACGCGTTGCACCATTTCGTGAAGAGACTTTATTCCCACCAGGTCAACGTTCAATTTTTCAAAGCCGGCGCTCGCCAGATGTGTGTGAGCGTCGTTGAAACCGGGCATGGCGAAGTGTCCGCCTAGATCAATCACCTTGGTGTTCGGCCCCTTGAGTTTTTGGATTTCTTCGTTGGTCCCAACGGCCACGATCTTTCCGCCGGATACTGCGACGGCCTGGGCGCGCTTGCCCTCTATGGCGCTCCTACTGGCTGGACCGCCGGTGAGAGACACCGACACAAGCGCATGGGCGCCAGTGTAGATGTCGCCGTTGATAAAAATAGTTTCGGCTGGTGTCTGTTGTTGTGCGGAAAAAACGGTGGCCATCGCCAACACCATACACAATGCAAGCAAAAATTTCATTCATTCACCCCAGTAAGCGCCAGCAGGGCCAGCAGAATCCGCTTCAGCCCCAGATCGCGATTTGCGCAGTCGAACCACTCGCGCAAAGTATGCGCGGCGCCACCGTCACCGCCGGTGCCGATGGTGGTGGCTTCAATTCCCAGAGAAAGCGGAATATTGGCGTCCGTGGAAGCCACGCGGGGCACCGACTTGATTCCGAGATGAGCATCTACGGCGCGTATCACTTGCAGAATGCGCGCATCGTCCGGCAGTTCCGAAGCAGGCCGGTCGCCAATGCATTCGATAGTGAAAGTTACTTTGCTTCCGTTGGCCTTGCCGGTGCGGTAGGGAAGTGGGACTTCATTCCAGGCTTCGGTCACGACGCTGCGAAGAAAGCCTTCGAGTCGCCGCAGTTCGTCCATCGAGGTGGAACGCAGGTCCACACTGGCGGTTGCCGATTCAGGAATGGAATTCACCGATGTTCCGCCCCGGATGACTCCTACATTGAAAGTGGTACGCGGCAATTCGGGAACGAGGACGTCATCCAGGCGGGCCAGTGCTCGCGCCAGCAACACAATGGGATTGGGAATTCCAAAATCACTCCAGGAATGGCCGCCGGGACCGCGAAACGTTATTTCAAACCGCCGGCTTCCCAGCCCGTGGGTCACGTAGGAATCTGCGCCGGCTCCGTCAATTACCAGCAAGGAACCGATGGCACTCTTCCAGGGCGCACTGGAAAAGATATGGCGCATGCCACGCAGGTTGCCTTCGCCTTCTTCGCCGACATTGCCTACAAAAACAACATTGGTGGTGGGCTGGATATCTGACTGTTTCAGAGCCGCGGCAATGGCCAGCACCGCCACAACTCCCGCGGCGTTGTCACTAATGCCGGGACCAAAAAGCGTGTTTCCTTCTTCGCGGGACTCCAGGTTGGTGTCCGGCGGAAAAACTGTATCCAGATGCGCACTCATGCCAATCAGCGGCTGATCCTCGTCGGGCCGCCGGTCACGCAGCAATCCGAATACGTTGCCCAGCTCATCGGCATGGACACTCTTCAGTCCCATCTCGGTGAAACGCCGGAGTAACCATTCGCTACGCGCGGCTTCGCCGAACGGAGGCGCAGGAATCTCCGCCAGTTCACGCTGCCAGCGGCGAAATTCCATTTCCTGATTGTGCAAGAAGAGAAATGCCGCGTGGACGGCGCGCATCGCCGCGATGCGGCTGATTTCTTGCAGCGGTATCGCGAGAACGGCGTCAATGGATGGGATTCTACGGGGCATTGGGCTGAAGCAATACTACAACCCTTGCCGGAGAGTGTGAAATGGCCAATAGAAAAGCGGCCTAAAGAGGCCGCTCCTGGAAACAATTTCCAATAAGTTATTTCGGAGGCTGCAAAGCGAACGCTAGCACAAACAACTTCTTCATGAATTCTCCTCATTGTGGAAGGTATTGGATCAGTCTTACGACAGCTCAGGGCGAATAAGATTCGTCTTGGCGCGCTAAATAGTAGCAGAGATGCCTTGGCAACAGCCAAGAATTTCCTCATCCGAAAGGCAGTGGTCTGAGGTCTTGGCGCGCTGGAAAATACGGTCTACGACTTCCGGAGAAGCGATCATACCCCTCCGCTCTAACCAAAAGATTACATTAGATTTACCGCTCATCGGTCCGATCTCGATAATCTGTTCCAGGCCGAAATAATGCGACGGCACACCCGAGTACACGGTATTGGCGAGGTCAACATCGCCTTTTCTGAAGGCCTTAATCACCGCCGCAGCGTGGACGCCGGTGGCGGTGCGGAAAGCATCGTCTCCCAGTACAGGATAATTCCGCGGAATGGGCACGCCGGTTGCTTCGGACACGGTCGCGCAATATTCCTTGAGACGCGTGAGGTCCTGTTCCGCCCAGGGGGAAACGCCCATCAGTTTCAAATTCACCAGCATCTGGTCCATCTGCGTATTGCCTACACGTTCTCCGATCCCCAAGGCTGTTCCGTGGACGCAGTCGGCTCCTGCGGCGAGCGCAGCGAGAGAGTTGGCCACTCCAAGACCGCGGTCGGAGTGTCCGTGCCAATCGAGCCGAATCTTTTGGCCAGATGGCTTGATGACTTCCTCCATCACAAACCGAATGAGCGCGTGGACGCCGCTCGGTGTGGCGTGTCCCACAGTGTCACAAACCACGATCGCCGTGGCGCCGCAATTGATGGCAGCGGTGTAGAGGAGTTTCACGGTTTCCGGATCGCAGCGCGAAGTGTCCTCGGTGACGTACATGACTTCCAGGCCTAGCGAACGCGCCAGGGTCACGGCTTTGTCTGTGGTTTGAAGGAGAAAGTCGGGAGTCCAGTCTTCGGTATAGCGGCGAATCGGGCTGGAGCCCAGGAACGTGGCGACCTCAATGGGTATACCGACGCGCTGAGAGATTTCTGCCACAGGACGAATATCGCTCTCAAGCGTGCGGGCCGCGCAGTTAGGTTTGATCTTGAGTTTGCAGGTGGCAATCTCCCGCGCCAATCGTACTACATCGGCCACAGCACGCGGGCCGGCGCCCGGCAGGCCGATGTCTACCATGTTGATGCCCAGGCCTTCCATCAAATGAAGGATTCTGATTTTGTCGTCAATACTCGGATCTTTGACGGAAGGAGACTGCAAGCCATCGCGCAGAGTCTCATCGTCCAGCAATACCGGGCCGGCGGGCTTGAATTCAGCACCGGGCACCGAGTTCCAGTCGTAGATCAGGTTGGAGTGTTTAAGGGTCACAGCGTCTAGGTTCCCATCACCAGCATGAGGGGATTTTACTCTCAAAGAGGTTTCCGGCGCAGATAGGATTGTGCGCTTTTGATCCCGCCCTTGATGCGATTCGTTAGTTTTTTTGCGAATTGGAGTTCAACAAACCCAGACATCTGCTGCGCGAAGCCCGCCCCATAACCGTACCACCAGAGTTTTTTCATTCCCGGCAAGCGGTCGGAATCAACATATTTGGGCCAGACCATCTCTTCCAATCCGAGCCTGCCGTGTGTGCGGCCGATACCGCTGGCTTTCACTCCGCCATGCGGCGCTTCGCTGATGCCAAAACAGGAAATCACGTCGTTGACCATGACCGTGCCTGCGTCAATGCGGCGCGCCAGATTCTCGCCCCGCTTGCGATCATTGGTCCAGATGCTGGCTGCCAGTCCGAACTCAGTTCCATTGGCCAGGGCCACGGCTTCGTCTTCCGTCTTGAAGCTGCAAACCGGCAGCACCGGACCGAATGTTTCTTCCTGCATAACGCGCATGGAAGAGTCCACGCCGACTAGAATCGTAGGCGCAAAAAAGTTGGGACCAAGTTGGGGCATGGGCTTGCCACCCGCCAGCAGCTGCGCTCCTCGGGTGATGGCATCGTCCACCTGCTCGCGAACGATCTTCAGTTGCCGTTCATGAATCATCGGGCCGACATCGGTGGCGTGGTCCGAACCGTTGCCGATGCGAAGCTTCGCTGTCTTCTCTACGCAGCGATCCAGGAACTTCTGGTAAATAGATTCATGAACATAGCAGCGCTCCACGGACAAGCACGTTTGTCCGGCATTCATGAATGCTCCCCAGACAGCGGCGCTGGACGCAACTTCGACATTCGCGTCTTCCAGCACAATCATGGGGTCCTTGCCGCCTAGTTCGAGTACCACGGGCAACAGCCGGGCCGCCGCGGCCTGGGCCACTCTCTTGCCGGTAGCGACACTACCGGTGAAGATCAGCTTGTTGATGTCAACTTGCAGAAGCGCAGCGCCGGTAGAGCCATCGCCGGTCACGATCTGAAGCAAGCCCGGGTCGAGTCCTGCTTCGCGCAAAAGCTTTTGCAACTCCAGCGAGGAGAACGGCGTGAATTCTGACGGCTTAAGGACGACAGCGTTTCCGCCGATCAAAGCAGTAAGTGTCTCCACCGCAGGAACACTGAATGGATAGTTCCACGGGCTGATAACTCCGATCACGCCCCAAGGCTCGCGTAGCAACCATCCGCGTTTGAGCTTCATGGCCGGGCTGGCGTGCGGGACACGCTCCGGCCGCAAGAAGGCCGGCGCGCTGTTCACCAGGAACCGGGTCGCTTCCAGAACAACCAGCACTTCCGTAGACAACGCTTCTGCTTCAGGCTTGCCTGCTTCGCGCGTAATGGCTGCTGCAACTCCGGCTTTTTGTTGTTCCAGAATCTGCTGAAAACGCCGGATGACCTGCATGCGTTCGCGGATGTCAGTGGCCGTCCATCGCTGTTGGGCAGCGCGTGCGGTCGTCACCGCCCGACTGATTTCCGTTTCCGTGCAAACCGGGACTGATCCGATCGTCTGCAGAGTGGCTGGATTACGCACCACAATTTCGCCGGAAGGCACGATTGTCTGGAGCGCGTTCATGATGGTTTTTCCAGTTCGTATTCTACGCTCACCAGAAACAGGCCGCTGGCCGGCGCCGTGGCCGCTGCGGCCGACCGATCGCGCAGTTCCAGGATGCGTTTAAGGTCGTCGCCGGAGAGGTTGCCCTTGCCGATCATAAGAAATGTTCCCACCAGGTTTCTGACCATGTGGTGGAGAAAGCCATTTCCGCGAACGCGGTAAATCAGCTCTTCGCCGTTTCGCTGCCATGTCGAGGAATGGATCGTGCGCACGTTGCTGACAGCAACACCTTCTTTCCTGCTTTCCGGGTCCACGGCGGCAAAGGAAGTAAAGTCATGCTGCCCGACAACAATTTCCGCACTTTCGGCCATCCTATCTTCGTCCAGGGGGAACGGATGGTGGCAGACGTAGCGCGCCAGAAACGGAGGGCAGACTTCGCCACGATAAATACGGTATTCGTAGGTCTTCGCAATGGCCGACTTACGTGCGTGAAAGTCCGGTGGAGCATCCTCAACCGTTAAGATACGGATGGAGGGAGGCAGCAGGTCGTTGAGCGCCTTGCGCAAATTCGACGTGGGAATGGGCGAGGTTAGCGACACGCTGGCAACCTGCGCTAAAGCGTGAACGCCGGCATCGGTGCGTCCGGAACCCTGAGGGAGCGTGTTTTCGCCGGTCAACTGTTCGATAACGGACATCAGAGTGCCCTGAATGGTGTTTCGGTCCGGCTGAATCTGCCAGCCAGCGAAATCATGGCCGTCATAAGCGAGCGTGAGCTTGAGATTACGGGGCAAATTGGGTCACCTAAAGATTTTTAACAGGCGAAACTCGTCTGAAGCCGATATACTAATTTGGTTTCCACCTGCGCACATCAATTGTTTGTCTTTTCGGAACCATTCATGCGGTTTTCGCGTATTGAAAGGTGACGGAAAGTGGGTTTTCGAGTCAGAACAACAGTCCATTAGTTTGGGAGATGAAGAATGTCTGCAGCTCTTTTTTTCAGAGGTTTAACTCGCACAACCATTTTCACGGCTTGCTTGCTGGCACTGCCGGTGATGGCGCAGCAGGGTGGCACGCAAAGCCAGCCCGTTGCTCCTTCCTCCGATACGGCGAACACCACCGCTGCGCAGAGCGGAACACAATCAACCGCGCCCTTGCCAGATGCGCCGAAGCCGAAAACTTCCAATCAGCCGGACTACTCGAAGGGAGTAGAACCCTTTCCCAATCCGCTTGCTCAATATCGTCCCCGGTATGCTCCTGCGGTCAGTCTCGTTAATGGGACCAAGCTCGAAGGAATGATCCAGGACGGGAAGATCATGCTTTCGATGAACGATGCGATCGCCATGGCTTTGGCCGACAATCTGGATATTGCCATTGCGCGCTACAACCTGCCGATTGCGGATACCGACCTCCTGCGCACAAAAGCGGGATCATCCACCTTCGGTGCGCCCAGCGGTCTTTCTACAGGCACTCAAGGCGGCGGCGGCATTGCCGCATCTGCCGTGGGTGGCGGCACTGCGGGTTCAGCCGGTGTGGGCGCGGGTGCCAGCGGCGTGGTCCAGACCACTCTGGGTGCTGGCCCGGTGCTTGATTCCCGTGATCCTGACCTGCAAGGGACGTTGCGATTTGAACACGCAATTCTCCCCTCGACCAATCCGTTCCTAACGGGTGGCGCCGCAAACACCGTGCAAAATACAACGGTTGGGAACTTTACTTACACCCAGGGGTTTGCGCCCGGCACGTTGCTGAGTGTTGTGTACGACAATACGCGCCTGGGCAATAACTTCCTGAACTTAAACCCTCAGCTTTCGTCGAGTTTCCGCATGCAGATACGGCAACATCTGCTGCAAGGTTTCGGGTTCGCTGTAAACAACCGCTTCATCCTGATCGCAAAAAACGACAAGAAAATTACGGAAGAAGGGTTTCGCTCGCAGATCATTTCTACGGTGGCCCAAGTCCAGGATATTTACTGGGACTTGGTTGCCGCGTTTGAAGATCTCAAGGTAAAAGAGCAGTCCTTGGCACTTTCACAGAAAACGCTCTCCGACAACAAAAAGCAGGTGGAGATCGGCACGCTGGCGCCGATTGAGATTGTACGCGCCCAGAGCCAGGTGGCCCAGGACCAGCAGAGCCTGCTGACTGCGCAGACGACGCTGGAACTCCAGCAGCTTTTCATGAAGAATGCGATCACCCGCGACATGAAGCCCGGTTCGCCGCTAATGGACGCCCAGGTGATTCCCACGGACACCGTCGTGGTTCCGGACCAGGAAGCGCCCGTCAAGATTGAAGACCTGATCAAGACAGCACTGGCCAGCCGCCCTGACTATATCCAACAGAAGATCCAGATGGACAACCGCCGGATCAGCATCAAAGGCGCGAACAACGCCCTGCTGCCCACAGTGGATATCGTTGGTTTCTATGGGGCAGCCAGTCTCGCTGGTGATACGCGGTTGCCGCTTTGCGTCGCCGGCTTGCCTCCCGGATGCAACAATGGTGTCCTCATACCCCCCACCGGTTACGGCACTACATTCACCAATTTGTTTAACTCTTCCGCCCCGGACAAGGGAGTGGCTTTTCAGATTGATATTCCGATTCGCAACCGTGCCGCACAGGCCACGCAGATACGTTCGCAGTTGGAATATCGACAGGCTGAACTGGGCATCAAGCAATTTGAAAATGCGGTGGCCATCGTTGTCCGCAATGACCAGTTCGCGCTGGAGCAAGACCGGGCGCGCGTACTGGCTGCGCGTGAAGCCCAGCAACTGGCCGCCAAGACTCTTGATTCGGAGCAGAAAAAGTACGCATTGGGTGCTTCGACCTACTTCAATGTGTTGTCGGACCAGGCAGCGCTGGCTACGGCCGAGGAAAACGTGGTATCGGCAGAAATCGCCTATGCCAAACAAATCGTGACCCTGGACCGCGACACCGGGCTTACCCTGGAGCACAACAACATTAGGCTGGACGAGGCGCTCTCGGGTAACATCTCCACGCAGCCGAACGTGCCCGGTCTAGGCCGCAACACTTTCCTGGATCAGAAGCCTGGTGACACCTCCAAGCCCAAATAGTAAGACCGGTAGTGTGCGAGTCATTCGCCCGGCTGGGCCAGACCAGCCGGGCTTTTTTTTGCAAGCTGTTCCTGATCGGGTATCCTTCCGTGCATGACTCTTTCCGTTTGCATCATCACCTTGAACGAAGAGACCAATATTGTCCGGACCCTCGAGAGTGTGAAATCCCTGGCTGACGAGATCGTCGTGGTGGATTCCGGCAGCACAGACCGCACTGTGGCCCTGGCGGAGTCTTACCAGGCAAAAGTATTCGTGGAGCCGTGGAAAGGCTTTGCGCCGCAAAAAAATTCGGCCCTCGCCAAAGCGAGTCATGACTGGATACTGTCTCTCGACGCCGATGAAGAAGTCAGCCCGGAACTTGCCGCCAGCATTCAGAAGCTGTTGTCCGGACAGGCCGCCCCGCAATTTGATGGCTACCGGATGGCCCGGAGAAATCTCTACCTCAATCGCTGGATTCGGCGCAGTGGATATTATCCGGACCGCAAGCTCCGGCTGGTGAAGCGCGGGGCCGCGGAGTTCGAAAACCGCGCGGTCCATGAAGATATGAAGATGACAGCCGCCACCGGCCTTCTCGATGGAGACCTCATCCACCACGCTTATCCCACGCTGGAAGGCTTTGTCGAACACGCCAACCGGTACTCGTCCCTGGGGGCGCAAATGGTGGCCGACGAGCGCAAAGCGCGTTTCAGCGTCATCGATATTGTTCTGCGTCCGCTGGTCCGGTTCGTTTACGGATACTTCTTCCGACTGGGATTTCTGGATGGACGGGAAGGCCTGCTGGTGCATCTGACACATGCCTCCTATGTGAGTTGGAAGTATGCCAAGGCGTGGGAGCTGTCAAAAGACCGCTGAGTTTACCAGGTATGTAGGTTGTGTAAAAGAATCAGCGGCGGCGCAGATGAACGCGATTTTTATGTTATATATGCGGTGTTCTTTCAAGACCAAGTCCTGCTGGTTGTCACGAGGTGAAGATGCGCCGCCGTCTTTTAGTCTTTTTGTGCTTCTACTTGCCTTCCGTCTGTCTGGCTGTCCCTGACCAAAAGCAAGCGCAGGGCTGGCTTCCTGTAACGCAGCAGGATTGGGCCATCAAGGAAGTCCCTTACAATCCCGGGGCCCCGGCCATCCAGCTCTACCTGCGCTACTATAAGGATGACAACGACAACTTTATTTCCGTGTACAAGCGGATCAAGGTCCTGCGCGACGCCGGAAAAAAATACGCAGATATTGCGATTGAAATCGAACCCGGCCAATCGTTGAAGCAGTTGATGGCGCGCACCCTTCATCCGGATGGGAGCATCGTCGATTTTCAAGGCAAGCCTTTCGAGAAGACCATCATCAAAGGCCGGGGAATCAAGTATCTGGCCAAGACGTTTACGATGCCGGACGTAACCGTGGGAAGCATCGTCGAGTACATGTATACCGTCGAACTGCCTAGGCGGCTTGTGGACCCCATCTCTGAGTGGCCGGTCCAGAGCGAGCTGTTCACGGTGAAGGAGAACCTGCGCTTCAGGCCCTACCAGGGCTTGGTCATTGTTCCCACGGAGTGGGGTACCGAGGCGCCCAGGTCGCGGGTTGCCTACTCATACCTTCACCAATCGGACCCCAGGGTCCCGCAGAAGAAGGCGGGCAATCTGATGGAATTGGAACTGGAAAACGTTCCCGCTTTCGATGGGGAGGCGCTTATGCCTCCGGAGGCCGACTATAAGCCGGTAATTGTTTTCTATTACGGAGGCCGGGAAACGGCTTCCCCCGAACTTTTCTGGCAGGAGTGGCGGAGGCTGTTTGCGGAATACCTGGACAAGTTTGTCGGTGACTACGGCGAAATTCGGAGCCTGGCGGCCGACCTCACACGGAACGAGAGTGATTCAGAAAAGAAATTACGCAAGCTCTATGTCCGCGCCCAGCAGATCAGAAATCTGTCCTTTGAGCGTGCCCGGACCGCCGAGGAACTGAAAAAGGAGGGCTTAAAGCACAACACCAATGTTCGCGAAGTGCTCGAGCATGGCTATGGTACCTCCAATGACATAGACCGGCTGTTCGTGGCCCTGGCCCGCGGGGCCGGGTTTGATGCATCTATCCTGCACGTTTCCGAGCGCAGTCAGCGTTCTTTCAGCGAATTGCTGCTGTGGCTGGGACAGGTGGACGACGAAGCTGTCCTGGTGAATGCCGGCGGCAAGGACACGGTGCTGGATCCCGGGACCAAATACTGTCCTTACGGTCTGCTGCGCTGGAAGAACACGTCGGCGACCGCGTTTCGCCTGAGCAAGTCCGGAGCCGCCTTTGTCAAAACGCCGGCGCCTCCGAGTCCCACCGTTCGCCGCACGGCACGTATGTCCCTGGCTCCCGATGGCTCAGCCAAAGGTGAAATCACTATGGAATGGGCGGGGGAAGAATCGCTCGAGCGCCGCATCGAGGCCCTGGATACAGACGAGGCCGGGCGTCGTAAGAGTCTGGAGGACGAGCTAGTGGCGTGGCTTCCCCATGGCGGCACGGCAAAGTTGCAAAGCTCCGAGGGCTGGCAAGAAACCGAAAAGCCCCTGATCGCCCGCTTCACGGTGGAGGTCCCCGGTTTTGCCGCTGTCACGGGCAAGCGTATCTTGTCGCCGGCTTACTTTTTCTCCCCGTTCCAGCAGGGTGCATTCACGCCCCTATCGCGCCGCTATCCGATTGTCCTGCCCTATCCCTTTGTTGAGCAAGACGAGTTCACCCTTACGCTGCCCGAAGGGTACAGCGTGGAAGTCGCCCCCTATCGTCGCAAAGCGGGGTTGTCCTACGCGGGCTATGAGATTGCGAGTTCCCAGCAAGGCAACGAGCTGACAGTCAAGCGCGTTCTCCATTTGGATCGAATGCGATTTGAAACGGGCGAGTATCAGCAATTGAAGGATTTTTTTGCCATTGTTCAGGCGGGCGACGGAGAACATGCGGTGCTCCAGTCCGCGGCGGCCGCCGCGGCGCAAAAGGAGCAGTAGTCTCCTTGCGCCAGCTACGGCTCTGCTCATTGATTCTGTTCGCGTGCGCCTTCGGTTCCTGCTGTCTTGCCCAGAAAGAAGACTGGCTCCCCATCAGCCCGCAGGACTGGCAGGTGAAGGAAGCGCCCGGAGACCCGGGTGCGCCAGCGATCCAGCTTTACTACGCCGATTTCCGGGACGATAGCCGCCAGTACCAGTTCGTTTATCGCCGCATCAAAGTCCTGAGCAGCAAAGGCCAGCGCTATGCCGACGTGGAGATCCCATTGCCGCCTTTCGCGCATTTTGTTGACCTGAAGGCCCGAACGATTCATCCTGACGGGCGCATCATCGAGTTCACGGGCAAACCCTTCGAAAAAATCGCTGTCAAGACGAGGGACGCCAGGTCCCTTACCGAGAGCTTCGCGCTGCCGGAGGTGACTGTCGGCAGCATTGTTGAATACAAGTATCGCTACACCTGGGACACGTACATCGTCGGTAAGACCTGGGACCTGCAGCACGACTTGTACACCGTCCGTGAAGAATTCTGGATCAGGCCATTTACCGGCACGCTCAATGGCATGAAGCATTTTGAAGATGAGGCGCAACTCTCTTACGTCTATTCCAACCTGCCCAGTGACGTAAAACCAACGGACAATGGCTCGGTGGTGGAGCTGAAAGCCGAAGGAATCCCAGCGTTCGAGGCTGAAGAATCCATGCCTCCGCCGGACAATTTTCGGATGCGAGTTCGGTTTTTTTACGGAGGCCGCGAAGTCAGCTCTCCCGATGCGTTCTGGCAAGATCATGGCAAGGACTGGTTTGACGAAGTGGAGCGGTCCATTGGCAGTCATCCGCAGATCAAGGCGGCCATGATCAAGGCCATTGGGGGTGAGACGGATGCGGAAAAGAAGCTGCGGAAACTCTACGCGTTCGCGCAGCAGATCAGGAACCTGAGTTTCGAGCGCGCGCGCACGCCGGAGGAAGAGAAGGCTGAAGACATCAAGCCGAACAAGACCGTGGTGGAAGTGCTGGAGCATCGCTACGGGTCCGGTAACGACATTGCCAGATTATTTGCCGCGCTGGCCCGCGCCGCTGGGTTTGAGAGCGAGATCGTGCGGGCTTCCAGCCGCAAAGACTACGTCTTCGACAACAAGTTCCTTTCTGAGGACCAGCTCGGAATGGAGCTTGTCCTGGTAAAGCTGAATGGCGCGGAAATGTTCCTTGATCCGGGGACCAGATTCTGCCCTTTCGGGCTGGTGTATTGGATACATACGTCCGCTCCAGCGCTTAAACTGGCCAGGAACGGCGGCAGCTTTGTGGTCGTCCCAACCCCCGCCGCGGACAAGGCAGTCAGCCGGCGGTCGGTCATGGCGACTCTTCAGGACGATGGTTCGCTGACCGGTGAAGTGGCCCTTGAACTCAGCGGCGCGGCAGCTCTGCAGCTCCGTCTTGCTGTTCTTGAGACGGATGAGGCAGGCAAACTGCGGGCCTTGGAGGAAGAGCTGGGGCCGTGGCAGGTCCGGCCATCCAGCCTGAAATTGAAGGAAGCAGAAGGATGGGAGTTGGCGGATGCTCCCCTCCGGGCCGAGTTCACGTTTGAGATATCTGGTTACGCAAAAAAGATAGGTAAACGCATGCTCGTGCCGGCCGCACTCTTCCAAACCAGACAACGAGCGGCGTTTGAGTACACGGAGCGGAAGTATCCGGTTTATTTTCCTTACACCTTTGAAGAGATTGATCGATTTGACCTGCAAGTTCAGCAAGGCTTCTCTTTGGAGACACTGCCTCACGGTCAGGATATGAAGCTGGCGTCTTCACGCTTCGTGACTCAAAGAACGCTGCAAGAGAATCGGACCACGTTGACCCGCGCCTTGGTCGTGAATTCCATATACTTTCGGGCCGAAGACTACAAGGAACTGAAGAGTTTCTTCGATCAGCTTCGCATTGCGGACGAGGAGCAGATTGTCCTCGAGCAGAGCAAAATGCCACCGAAAGACGAGTAGGAGTATCGAGTCAGGGCGCGTGGCCAGGCCGCATCTCAATAGCGGGAACCGCCTTCTGCCCTCGTCCAGAGCCCATTCAGCCCAATACACTGGCTAATACAGGCGCTTTGGTGTATATAGTAACCACACTCTGCAACACATATTTTCTCTCGGGAGCGCCTTATGCGGAAGCTTCGTCACTTGGTTTGGTTTGCCTGTTTAGCGTCTGCCTCCGTTTCATTGGCACAGAAAGAAGACTGGCTGCCCGTCACCCAGCAAGACCAGCAGGTGAAGGAAGTTCCTGGGGTCCCTGGGGCAAAAGCAATCCAGCTCTACTATGCGCACTATATCGACGACAACAACCACTCCCAGTTTTTTTATAATCGCATTAAGATACTCACCGAAGCGGGCAAAGACGTTCGAGGGTATGCGGATGTGGAGATTCCTGTACTGCCATTCTTCTCGGTGAATAACCTGAAAGCGCGCACCATTCATCCGGACGGGACCATTGTTGAATTCACCGGAAAGCCCTTTGAAAAGACGATCATCAAAGGGAAGGGTTTCAAGTTTCTCGCCAAGACTTTCAGCATGCCCGAAGTCACCGTCGGCAGCATTGTCGAGTACAAGTATCGGATCGAACCTCCTGAAGGGTCTATCTACGACGGCGAATGGACCATTCAGCATGAACTGTTTACGGTGAAGGAAAATTTCACATTCCGGGGTTACGAAGGCGGCCTGCAGGGTACGCGCGGCGGCACTCAGGTATCTTATGCAGGCTCAAATTTGACGAAAAGGCCCACGCAAAAGGGAAATCAGATCGAACTGGAAATGGAGAACGTCCCCGCCTTCGAGTCCGAGGCAACCATGCCGCCGGAGGAGAACTACAAACCTCATGTCCGGTTCTTTTACGGTGGCGGTGAACTGGCGTCGCCGGAGCGATTCTGGCAGGACATGGGTACCGCGCGCAATGATTTGGTGGAGCGTTTCATCGGCAATCGCGGGCCGGTGCGCGATGCCGCGACCGCCGCCATTGGTGGTGAAACCGATCCGGAGCGGAAACTCCGCAAGCTCTATGCCCGGGCCCAGCAGATCAGAAATCTTTCCTACGAACGCGAGCGCGATGAGCAGGAGCAAAAGAAGGAACAGCTCAAGCCCAATCAGAATACAGGTGATGTTCTGGATCGCGGATTTGGCAGTGCAAACGACATCACGCTTCTCTTCGTGGCGATGGCCCGGGCGGCCGGGTTCGATACCGCCGTCGTGCTGGTATCCAGCCGCCAGGAGCAGTTTTTCGAGAAGAACTTCCTTTCCGCAAGGCAGCTTAGTTACATGGTTGCAGACGTGCAAGTGGGCGGTAAGGACCTGTATCTCGATCCCGGAACCAGGTTCTGCCCTTTTGGGCTGGTCCGATGGATGCGTACCTCAACGGCGGCTCTGAAGCTGGACAAAAAGGGGGGAACCTTCATCCAACTGCCACCGGCCGCGAACGACAAAGCAGTTATCTCCCGGACGGTAAAAGCGGTTCTGTCTGAGGATGGCTCCATCACTGGCGACGGCACCGTGCAGTATCAGGGCGGTGAAGCCCTGGAGCACCGGTTGGACGCAATCAAGACCGACGATGCGGGACGCAAGAAGCAGCTTGAAGACGAATTAAAGAGCTGGCTGCCGAACGGCATCATCGTCAAAATTACGGATGCGCAGGGTTGGGAATCCACGGACGATCCGCTGGTTGCTCACTTCACCCTGTCGGTTACTAACTATGGCTCAGTGGCCGGGAAACGGCTGCTCCTGCCGTCCGCTCTCTTTCAGGCGAAGCAAAAGGACGCGTTCAAGATCGCGCAGCGCAAGTATCCAGTTTATTTCCCGTATGCTTTTGCGGAAATTGACCGGATAAGCGTCAAGCTCCCGGCAGGCTACTCCATGGAAAACCTACCCCAACCCCAGTCTGTCGCCCTGCCTTACGCTCTCTATCGCAGCGCAGCGCAATTTACCGGGTCCGAACTGGTCACGGAACGGGTCCTGCGGGTCAATGGAATTCTGTTTTATCCCAATCAGTACAGTGAAGTTAAAGATTTTTTCAACAAAGTTCAGGCCGGAGACGAACAACAGGCAGTCTTGCGGGTCGGAGGAAATGTCAATGCTCAAAAAGGGAATTAGCGCAATTTTTCTACTGGTGGCAATCGTCCTGGTGTCCCCCGGCGCAAGGGCCGGCGTTCCTGACTGGTTACATGCCGCCGCCCAGCAGCCCGCAAAGCACTATGCGGACGATGTAAATGCCGTCGTCCTTCTCGATGATCAGGAAACCACGATCAGGGACACCGGCGAGATTGTCACCCTGAGGCGGATTGCTTACAGGATTCTGCGCCCTGAAGGCAAAACCGTTGCCGGCTTTGGCCTGGGTTTTGACGCCGAGACGAAGATCAACTATCTCCGGGGCTGGAGCATCACGGTGAAAGGCCAGGAGTACGAGGCGAAGGACAAAGACGCCTTCGAACGCAGCGCCACCACGTATGAAGTGTATTCCGACGTAAAAGAGCGGATCCTGATTGTGCCCGGAGCTGATGTGGGAACGGTCGTCGGCTTTGAGTACGAGCATAAGGGGCGGCCTTACATTTTTCAGGACCAGTGGTCGTTTCAGCGGGAGTATCCGATCGAGCACACACGGTACGAATTAAGGCTGCCTCCGGGCTGGGAATATCGGGCGGATTGGATCCACCATTCTGCCAATGAACCGGTTGAACGGAATGGCGCTTATACCTGGGAGCTGTCCGACATACCGCGCATCGAAACGGAATACCATCGCCAGACGGAAGATGCACTGGCTGGTTCCATGGTCGTGACTTTTTTCTCTGAGAAAATCAAGAACCAGACTTACAAATCGTGGAAGGATTTCGGTTTCTGGTACAACCAGTTGGCTGCAGGCACTCGTGAACCTACGGCCGCGCTGCAGCAGAAGGTCGTTGAGCTGGCGCCTGCCAGCATGTCTCCTTTAGAGCGGATCAAGACGCTGGCGCGCTTTGCCCAGCGCGATATTCGTTACGCCGAAATCCAGATTGGGATCGGCGGGTACCGTCCGCATTCGGCAGGAGACACGTTTAGTCATCGCTATGGTGATTGCAAAGACAAGGCCACTATGCTGGGTGCCATGCTGTCACAGATCGGAGTCAAGTCCTACTCGGTGCTAGTCCGCACGGATCGCGGAGTTTACACGGAAAATACTCCGCCTTCTTCGCAGTTTAATCACATGATCATTGCCATCCAATTGCCGGAAGCCAGTTCGTCCCAGCCGATGCCTGGTGTCTACGAGCACCCGAAACTGGGCCGGCTCCTGATTTTTGACCCCACGAATGATCTTGTGCCGTTTGGCCAGATGCCATTCTACGAACAGGACAATTATGGGCTGCTGATCACCGAACAAGGCGGCGAAATGATTCACCTGCCCATCAGCAAACCGGAATCCAACCGGGTCACCCGCACCGCGAAACTGACCCTGCTTCCTGACGGGACCCTCAAGGGCGATGTAGAAGAAGTGCGGACCGGCACTGAAGCCTACAAGGCCCGGTCACGCTACAGCCACCAGACGGAGAGTGATCGCAAGAAGGCCCTGGAACAGAGCCTGGGTGGTTCGATGACTGCCTTGCATCTCGACAGCATGGACGCCCAGAACGTGGACAACATCGAGGGCGACTTGGTGCTTCATTACCAGTTCACAGCGGAGCACTACGCGAAGAATGCAGGCCCTCTGCTGCTGGTGCGGCCGCGCGTGACGGGAGAGAAGATGGGTGCGCTGGACTCCACCAAGCCCCGTCGCTATGCGTACCAGTTCGACTCGCCTGCCCTGGAAACCGACTCTTTCGAAATCAGCCTGCCGGAAGGATACAAGGTAGACGAGTTGCCCGATCCCGCCAAGACCAGCCTGTCCTTTGGTGAATACAACAGCAAGATCACCAATGCCGGGAACGTGCTGAAATATACGCGGGAATACAAAATCACTTCGCCGCTCATTCCGGCGGAAAGAATTGGCGAGCTCAACAGGTTCTTCCGTGAAATCAACATGGACGAAAAAAGCATTGCGGTGTTGAAACGGGCCAACTAGCCGGCGTTCGGCCGGCTCGCTGGACCAAATTTTCCTCGGCCATGAAGAGCGTATATCTAAGACTGTTGGTCGTCATCCTGGGGCTCGGTTTCTTCACGTACGGTGCCACGCCCAGCGAGGATTGGCTGCCTGTCACGACCCAGGATTTGCAGATCAAAGAAGTGCCGGGGACGCCCAATGCTCCGGCCATCCAGCTTTATTACGCGCACTATATTTACGTTGATCAAAACGAGGAGGCGCAATTTTTTTATTGCCGCATCAAATTACTGACGGATGCCGGCCGGCAATATGCTGACGTTGAAATCCCTGTCTTCCCAGGCGTTAAGCTCACCGACTTGCAGGCCCGCACGATTCGTCCGGATGGCAGCATTGTCACCTTTACCGGCTCTCCCTTTGAGAAGACCCTGATCAAGGGAAGAGGGTTCAAGTTATTGGCCCAGACGCTCACGCTGCCGGAAGCCGGAGTTGGCAGCATCATTGAATACAAATACAAACTCAAGGCCTGGGCCTTCCGCAGCAATCATTGGGACGTGCAGCACAATCTGTTTACAGTGCGCGAGCATTTCCGTTACCTCAGTCCGTCGACATTTGTTCCAGTTACGTATGTAGTTTCCAAGTCCATTCCCAAACAGCCGTCCAAGGACAAGAACAATTTTGACTTGGAACTGGAAAACGTCCCGGCGTTTGAGGCGGAAGAGCAAATGCCGCCGGAGGAAATCTACAAACAGGTGGTCTACTTTTTTACCGGATACATGGGCCTGCCGGACTTTTTCTGGGCAACAAAGATGCGCGTAATGGCGACGGACTTTGAGGAGTTCATTGGCGACCATAAAGAGATTCGCGCCGCAGCGGAAGAAACCACCCGCGGCGTTACCGATTCCCAGGAGAAACTGCGGAAGCTTTACGCACGTGCGCAACAGATCAGGAATCTGGGGTACGAACGGGAGCGCACTGAGTCCGAGAGAAAGAAAGAAGATCTCAAACCGTCAAAAGATGTGGTTGACGTTCTCAAGCATGGCTACGGTTTCCATAACGGCATTTCGGCTTTTTTCGTAGCCATGGCGCGCGCACAAGGATTTCAGGCGGACATCGTGGTCGCCGCAAGCCGGAAAGAGCGTTTCTTTCAGAAGGGCTTGCTGGACGGCAGCCAGCTTGATTCCGTACTGACCGTGGTGCAGGTTGACCACAAGGACCTTTACCTCGATCCGGGAACAAGGTTCTGTCCCTATGGCACGCTCCGCTGGACGATTGCCGGTACCACGGCAGCGAAACTGTACAAGGGCGGTGGCAGCTTCATTGTTGTGCCGGGCTCCGGCGCCGACAAGGCGATGACCTGGAGGACCGCTCATCTCACGCTGGCTGAAGACGGCAGCGTGAAAGGAAACGTGATCGTAAAGTTCGAAGGCGGCGAGGCACTGGAACATCGTCTGGCGACAGTGAGCACCGACGAAGCAGGCCGCAACCACGATATGGAAGAAGAAATGAAGCGCTGGCTGCCGCCCAACGCAACGGTAAAGGCCATCAGTTCGCAAGGCTGGGACCAGCAGGATGCTCCGCTCATAGCGAATTTTGATATTGAAGTTCCGGCATACGCTTCCATCGCTGGTAAACGGATACTGGTGACTGACTACCTCTTCCAGACCCGGCAGAAGGAAGCTTTCAAGCATTCTGTCAGAAAATATCCAGTTTACTTTCCTTACGCGTTTGTGGAATGGGATGAAATCACAATCACTCTGCCGCCCGGATATGTCCTCGAGAGTTCGCCGGAACGCCAGCAGATAGCGACAGATGTTGGCAACTACAGAAGGGTCAGCGAAGTCACTGGGAACCAGATCAACATGAAACGCATGCTGCTGCTGTCGGGAGCCTTGTTCGACGTGAAAATCTACGATCAACTCCGGGCGTTTTTCGCGACCGTCCAGGCCGGTGACGAGGCGCAAACCGTACTGCAGCGGACGGATTCCAAGGCCGCGGTAAAGCCGAACTGAATCTGTGGTCGCTTCCGTGCTCCGCTTTTCTGCATAAATTTCCTTGATGATAGGCTAAGATTTCCTTATGGCAGATCACGTCAAGCCCCATAAAGACCAGAGCTCGGTTGCCGAAAGCCCCATCGCGGACGTTTTTGAAGGACGCCACCCGTCAGAATCCGAAAAGCGCTGGGCGGAAAAAATCCTGGCGCCCACGCTGGAGAAGGCCCCGGAAAAACCCGTCGGCACGGCTACCGGCATCAACGTCGATGAACACGGCAACGCCCGGTTTACCACTATTAGCGGCGATCCCATTCGGCGTCTTTATACTCAAGCCGATCTGCCGGAAGATTGGAATTACGACCAGTATCTCGGATATCCCGGCCAGCCGCCATACACTCGCGGCATTCACTCCAGCGGATACCGCGGCCGACTCTGGACCATGCGCCAGTTCTCCGGTTTTGCCACGCCGGAGGAGACCAACGCCCGCTACCGCTACCTGCTGGCTAATGGCGGCGGCGGACTGTCCGTCGCCTTCGATCTCCCCACCCTGATGGGCTACGACTCCGACGCCCCGGAGAGCGAAGGGGAAGTGGGCAAATGCGGCGTGGCGATCGATTCGCTGGAAGATATGGAAGCTCTTTTTTCCGGAATCGAGCTGGAAAAGACCAGCGTCTCGATGACCATCAACTCGCCGGCGAATGTGATCTGGGCCATGTATTTGGTGACGGTCGAGAAGCAGGGCGGAGACTGGAAAAAGGCCGCGGGCACGCTGCAGAACGACATCCT
>PLJN01000140.1:214-15583 GCA_003140235.1 Acidobacteriaceae bacterium | reverse complement strand
GCTGCGTTGTGTCCTTTGTGGTTGCGGTTCTAGTCTAGCCTGCCCGATGACGGCGATGACGCGCGATGTCGGCGATGACGGCGATGACGGCGATTCCTTCTTTCTCCTCCCAAAACGGAACACCACATAATAATTTCCCAAAATGGAACCAATCGTGAGTTTTTAAAGAAAGTTTCGCAAAATTTCTTTCCACGTGCGTTCCTTCTGTTAGGGTCATAGGACATTTCTTAAGATCGGAATTTGACTGCGATTTCCGGTGTCTGTTATTTCGGGCTCAGGCTGTCTGAGGAAATTGCGTCGAGATTGCTGCTCATGCGCACGGAGGAAGAATGAAGCTGGCAAGAATTGTCATCTTAGGTGTCGCACTCATTTCGGTTGGCTTTGGTCAAACACCACCCAATCAGTTGAACGGTATACCGCCGCAGGGCTCGTATGACGGCAGCAGCGTGGACACCGTCAACCTGATGAACGGCAATGTTGCGCTGCATATTCCTCTGCCCGTCGCCACTCCTCAACGGGGCAAGCTGGCGATCAAATACTATCTGGTCACCAACTCCAAGACTTGGCAGGCTAGCTCGCCCCAGAACCAGTGGCGGCCCAGTAACGATTGCTCACTAGGCGGACCATGCGGGCAGGGTCCGGTTTTTGTGAGCACCGCCAGTTTTGCGATGACCCGGAATTTTTCAAAGGTGTGGCAGGACGGTCAGGCCCCGGTCTATAGCGTCAGCCCCCCCGACACGCTCGTGACTTGGGACGGCGCTGGCCATCAAATTGGAGGCGAAACGAACGATACCAGCCGCTATAGGGTGCAGATAAGCGGCTCAGATTCCAATGGCCTTCCTTACAACGGGACCGTCACGGACGCCAATGGCACTCAATACAGCGGCGCATTTCATCAGGACTTTAGCACTTGTTCAACGGATCCCGGCAACGGTCTTCCTGGGTGGACGGCAACCACCAACTGCAGTGAGCACTTTGCCGTTACGAGCGTAACGGATGCGAACGGCAATGTTCTCACGGCGCCATTGGGCATTCCAGATATCGGCGGCGTATTCGGGGGGCCCTCGGTGGCCACACATCAAGCGTCTGGCGCAGAATCGACAGGCTGCCGGACCACTTTGGGTACGCCATGGGTGGCGTATCTCAACTATCCCGCGCCCAACGGACAGACCAACCAGATCAAGCTATGTTTTGCCCCTTTCCCGAAGCTGGCGACAAGTTTTTCTCCGGCAGGTATCCAACAGTATCAGTATCTTTTCAATAGCAATCCGTCCTTACAACCGGTCCCGATATTTCTGAGCAACGTCATTCTGCCCGACAGTACCCAGTGGTCGATCGACTATGACACCTATGGGGAAATCACGTCGGTCACGACTCCGGCAGGGGCCACGATGCAATATTCCTGGACGGAAGGGTCGTATCCCATTTGCAGCCTCGCTGACATTACAACCGTCAGCCGTGCGGTCCACACAAAAACGTTGACTGATGTAAACGGGAATTCTTCTCTGTGGACCTATCAATGGGCCGCGCAGGCCGGAGACGGTACCTTGAGCCACACGGTGACCGATCCGCTGGGGAATGACACAGTTCACGTGTTCAAGTCCATTGCGCAGCAGACCAACATCGTTTGCAACTTCCTTGAAATCAGCAGCCGCACCTACCAAGGCGCGACTGCGCCTGCACATGAGGTGAAACAGCTCGACATCACTTATCTGGTTCCGGTGGACTACACCAACGTTGTTCCCAGCGACCAAACGACCACGCTATTCCCTAGTGGGAAGGTAAGTAAAGTGCACACGGACTACGACCAGGGATTTGGGAGCGGCTCTGCCACCCTGGGCCTGCCTACGGCGCAAAAAAGTTACGACTGGGGCCCGACCGCGCCCGGCGCTCTGTTGCAAGAAGTGGATACTGCTTATCTTTGGCAGAGCGATACCCGATACGCGACCGCTCATCTGCTAATTCTGCCGGCTTCCTCCATCACTAAAAACGGAAGTGGCTGCAAGATGGCGGAGACCGACTACACCTATGACGAATCCGCTTATCTGACGAATTATGAAACCACGGTTGGCGCTCTGCCTGCCGGCACACATATGGCAGCCCCCAATGCGGTCCGCGGCAACCCGACCTCAGTCACAAGCCAGCAATTTGCGAGCAACGCATGTCCCACCACGCCGCAATCGGGACCGACGAGCCACATCAACTGGTATGACACTGGAGAAGTCTATAAGCAATTTGATCCGCTGGGAAACACAATGACTCACAGCTACGGCCTTGCTTATGCTGGCGCCTTGCCCACCCAGACATGCAATGCCAAGAGCCAGTGCGTAAGTGCAACATATGACGTCAACCTCGGTCTGGTAACCAGCCTCACTGATGCCAATGGCCAAACCAGTAATTACAGCTACGATTTCATGTCCCGAATCAGCTCGGCATTCGCGCCGCCGGATTCGGCCAATAACAACGCCCGCGCTCAGACGACACTGACCTACTCCACTCCCAACACGCTCCCGTTGAGCGTCCAGCGGCAGAAGTCAGTCACCACCACGCTGGCAGATACGGCGACCGCATACTTAGACGGCCTGGGACGTAGGTACCAGAGCCAGCACGTAGTACCCGGCAATACGGTCACGGTCAACGCCACGTTCGACGGCCTGGGCCATGCAGTTACAGTAACCAATCCATTCTTCACGACGAGCGACCCGACTTATGGCGTAACGAGTTCGCAATATGACGCCTTGGGCCGGGTAACGCAGGTCACCAAGCAAGACGGCAGCATTAGCACCGTCTCTTACACCGATAACTGCACTACGGCCACGGACGAAGCCGGCAATCAGCGCAAAGCCTGCACGGACGCTCTGAGCCGGTTAATTGAAGTGGATGAACCAGGAGGCGGCTCCGCCGGCGCCGCAGCCAACGGGTCGCTGACCATTAACGGGACACTACAGACCACTGCGACCGGCGGGCATGCGGCCACGTACGCCGCGGGCAGCGTGACCATCAACCCCACATCGGGAACCGATCGCTCGATCCAATCGCAGACCCATGCCGCTACCAGCGGCAGCGGCAACGTGGCCATCAGCGGACAGGAGGCCTCAACACAAAACTGCGATGATCCCGAGTGGCCGGCTCAACAACACTGCTGGACCGTGAACGACACCGGCACAGTCAGCATTACGGAGAATGGTCACACGGACAGCGCAAGCTATGGATCCAACAGCACTGCGGCAAGCATCGCTTCCGACCTGGCCGCGGCCATCAACGGCGATGGCACCGCTTCGGTCACCGCTGCCGCTTCCGGCGCCAATGTGAATCTCACCGCTAAGACTGTGGGGGCGGCCACCAATTACTCCTTGTCCAGTTCTTCTTCCACGAACGACATCGGCGACTTTGGCGGCCCCTCGTTCATTGCCACCTCATCCGGCGCCACTCTGACGGGTGGCTCCGACACTGTAAATACAACCGTGTATGACAGCGGGACCGTGACCCTCACGGTGAATGGTCACAGCGACCAGGCGTCCTTCGGGCAGAATTCCACGGTCAGTTTCATCGCCGCCAGCCTGGCGTCTGCGATCAATGCCGACGGCGGGGCCTACGTGACGGCCAGCACCTCCGGCGCCACCGTGAACCTGACATCCAAAGTGGCGGGTGTCGCCGCCAATTACTCGCTTTCATCGCCCTATACGTATGACAACGCGCATTTCAGCGGTGCCTATTTCACGACCAGCAATTCCGGGTCGGTGCTTGCCGGCGGCACAGATGCCTTCGGCGGAAATCCCGTGTATGACGCTGGAACAGTCTCGGTCGCCATCGGGACATTTAATGTCAGCGTGGCCTACGGACATACCGGCAACAACACGGCAGCCCTGGTGGCATCGGCGCTGAGTTCGGCGCTCAATGGTTCGGGTTCTCCGGTCACCGCCAGCGCTTCCGGCGCTACCATCTCCATGACGTATAAGACAAACACGGCCGCCGGCAATGTCGCCGTGACGCCCAGCTCCAGCACCAGCCAGGGGACTTATTTCAGCAGCGCTTCGTTCGGCAGTTCGGGAGTTACGCTGGCGGGCGGGGCTGATCCTACTGCCGGTTCGATGAGCAATCCTTACGTTACGCAGTATCAGTACGACACGTTGGGCAATCTACTGCGCGTGGACCAGAAGGGATCTGCGCCTACTGACAGCACGAAGTGGCGGACCAGGACATTTACTTACGATTCGCTTTCGCGCCTGCTGACCGCCAATAACCCAGAATCAGGCACGATCAGTTACACCTATGACGCTAACGGCAACCTGCGGCAGAAGACCTCGCCCGCTCCCAACCAGACCGGTTCGGCGACGCAGACTATCACCTACTGCTATGAGCAATTGAATCGAGTTGCGGCCAAGGCGTATTCAGCGCAGAGCAGCTGCCCGCTAACCTCTGCGGTTGCGACTTACACGTACGACGTGGGCACGGGCGCCGTCGGCAAGCTTGTTAATTTTACCGATCAGGCAGGTTCGGGCAGCTACACGTATGATCCGCTCGGTCGCATTACGAGCGAGCAGCGGATCATGAATGGAGTCACAAAGAACCTGAGCTACAGCTACAACCTGGACGGCTCGGTAAAAACAATCATCTACCCCAGCGGCGCGGTGGTCGCCTACACGCCGGATTCGGCGGGCCGGATTCTGTCGGTCGTGGACACAGGCAACGGCATCAACTACGTCACCAGCACGACGTACGGTCCAGATGGCGGCCTCACCGGTTTCATCAGCGGCAACAGCAGCACCTTCGCCGGCATCGCCAACAGCTTCAGCTTTAACAAGCGTTTGCAGCCAGTGAATATGAAGGCGACGTTTGGTTCGCCGCTGCAAACCGTATTCAGCATCGATTACGACTTCCATGTAGGAAACGGGACCACCGGCAGCGACAACGGGAATGTCTGGGGCATCACCAATAACAAAGATGCAACACGGAGCCAGACGTTTGCCTATGACGCTCTCAACCGGCTGACTTCGGCCCAAAACGCCGGGACGGATTGCCTCCCGATGACGATCAACGGCAAGACCAAATTCTGGGGCAACAGCTACAGCTATGACGCCTGGGGCAATCTGCTGACCAAGACTCAGACCAAATGTTCGCCGGAAAACCTGTCGCTGATCAGCAACGTACAAAATCGCGCTGACAACGGTTTGCCGCTCAATCAGAATTACAACTATGACGCCGCCGGCAATATGACCGTAGACGTGACGGACCTCGTCACATCTACCTACGACGCCGAAAACCGGATCGCCACAGCCACCAAGAGCAACGTGGCGACGACATACACCTATGACAGCAGCGGCAACCGGGTCAAGAAGTCGAATGGCACAACCGGGACACTCTACTGGTACATGACGCTGGGAATCGTCGGCGAGAGCGATCTCTTGGGCAATCTCAGGACGGAGTATGTTTTTTTCGACGGTGAGCGGGTCGCACGCAAAGATTTCCCGGCAGGCACCGTCTCCTACNNCCTCGGGCACAGTCCTCGACGAATCGGACTATTACCCCTGGGGAGGCGAACTTCAGTTCACCAACAACCTCGATAACCACTACAAATTCACTGACAAAGAGCGAGATACAGAAACGGGTCTCGATTACTTCGGGGCACGATATTACTCGAACGGACTGGGACGATTCATCACGCCGGATTGGGCGGCCAAGCCGACATCTGTTCCCTACGCCGAGTTCGGCGATCCGCAGAGCCTGAACTTATACTCCTACGTAAGAAACAATCCGATCGGGCGAGTAGATCCTGATGGACATGGTTTCGATGACCCGTTTGGTGTTTTCGGTAGCGGTTTGATGACTCAACGCATGCTCTCGAAGCACGCCAAAGAGGTAGGTCAAATAGCGCTCACAAATGGCGTGGGAGCGACGTTGCCAGATGATGACCCTCTTGAGCGACTCAATAGCGCGATCGGGAAGGAAGCTGCGAACGAATTAGGTGGTCTCTTTAATTTTCTGAACCGCCTTGGCGGATGCGAAGACTGCCCGGTGTCGGAAACAATGCAGCCCAAAGACCGCGATGAAGAGAAACTGATGTTTATTGTTGGCCTTGCGGCGTTTTTGATCCCGGAATCCAAGGAAGGATGGCTTGAGGAACAAATCGCCAATGCAGAGAGAAAACTCGCGAACATTAGCATCAAGACCTTGACAGAGGAAACTCTTGCAGCGGCCAGACGGGAAATAAATGGTGGCATGAAAGTTCTTAAGGAGTCAGGAGGCGTTTTCGACCACGTGGAAAAGGTCCAGCAGGCAATCAATGGCCTTAATAGACAAATCAAACATTTGGAGAAGGTACTGACACGGAGCGGGATGAGTGAAGCACAGGTGAATCGAATTAACGGTCTACTCAAGGAGTCGAGAGATCTGCTCCGAACTGCTACGCGCGCCATCACCAAGGACGCAATATAGGGAGTCGAGATGGAAGAATCTGAGAAAACCGAGAACTTGAGGCAAGCTTTGGAGACCTGGCGAAGGGGCGGCGCGTCGGTTCGTGAAATCCAGTCATTGGCCGCCGATTTGGGGAATCAACACTTCGCACCCGGAATTCCAACGCTGATTCAACTGCTGGATCATGAGGATGAGATTGTGCGCTACAACGCGGTGAATTCACTCGCTTTCGAGTTTCACTACGAGCCTGTAGCGGATAAGCTGGTTACCATGTTGACGCTAGATTCCGATTCGGATTGTCGAGGTGCTGCTGCTGGAGGCCTTGGAACCCTGTGTCGAAATAGCAAGGATCGTCGGGTTCTCTCCGCCTTGGGTGAGGCTGCTTTGAACGACACCGATGAATACGTCCGGAGTTCCGCATACAAAGCCCTACAGATCGTCAACGGCGTCTCCCCAGCCGAGTATTTGGAATTGTTGATGAACCGGAGTCTATCAGTTGAGCCCGAACTCGTGAAGGCGATTCTGGCCGGGTGCTCCGGCCTTCGATTTTGAAAATTAACCCCGGGGACAAAGCGAAAATCCCGCAAGTCCAGCCTTAGACGTTGTGAAACTGGCGCGATATACTCCAAAGCCATGGCATCTAAAAGGAATCTCCGCCACGACCTGTCCCGCTACTTAGGTAAGCTCCACAAGCCGAGCGCGGACGCTGGAGATGCGTACCATCGCTGGTATTACAACACCCAGGTATGGCAGTCGACGAAATGGATGGGGCTTCCTACGTACAAGTCGGTGTCTGATATGTGGAATTATCAGGAGATACTTTATTCCCTGTAGCCATCGCTCGTCGTGGAATTCGGGACTTTCAGCGGCGGTTCCGCTTTGTTTTTTGCGACCGTCATGCGCCAGATTGCGAATCCGTTTAAAGTTTTTTCTGTTGACGTGGAGGCCGCTCAAGTCGTCGAGAAAGTCAGACGAGATCCTGATATCGCGCTCTTGACTCTTTCATCAACTGATCCGCTGGTTGCTGCCCGTATTGCGCCGCTTAAGACCCAATATCCAGGTAAGATTTTTGCAATTTTGGATAGTGACCATACTAGACGCCACGTTCTCGCGGAAATGATCCTTCTGCGTCCACTTTTGAATGCAGGCGATTATATGGTGGTCGAGGACTCAAACATCAACGGACATCCCGTGTTGCCGTTGTGGGGCGCCGGCCCGTATGAGGCGGTGACCGAGTATATGAAACAGTTTCCCAGTGACTACACTGTTGACCGAGAAAGAGAAGCCAAATTTGGCTTCACCTTTGCACCAAATGGATTCTTGATCAGAAACTGATCGCAGCCAGGAAATGCCCATTTAGAATGTAGCCGATGTTTGTTGACCAACTCATTGCAGATTGCCGCGCTGCCCTCAAGCAGGATGCATCCCACAAATCTGTGCGTGAGGTTGTGGCGCGCGCCGTCTCTGACCCGTTGGCGGTGCTCAAGGCATTGGGCGAGCCGCAGCGTGGAGAGATACAAATCCTTCATCGCTCCGACGATCTTACTGTGCTCAACGTAATCTGGGCCCCTTGGATGGCGTTGCTTCCCCACAATCACCAGATGTGGGCGGTGATCGGCATCTACACCGGCCGTGAAGACAACATCTTTTGGCGTCGCGTGCCTGGCAGCGCGGGCGGCAAAGTGGAAGCCGCGGGAGCGCGCGCGCTTTCTGTTGGCGACGCGGAGCCGCTGGGCCGCGACATTATTCATTCCGTGACCAATCCGATTCCGCGTCTGACTGGAGCGATTCACGTCTATGGCGGCGACTTCTTTGGCGTTCCGCGCAGCGAATGGGACGCCGAGAGTCTGCTGGAAGACAGCTGCGATGGCGCAAAAATGGCGCGCCGCTTCGAGCAAGCCAATACGCTTCTGGGCAGATCCTGATACTCGCGGGTGCCCCGGCTTTCGATTCTTGAAGATTTGATTTTCGGAGCCTCACGACACGGTGGGCTGCCAGGATCTTCGATTCGGCGCAGACTCAGGGAGATCAGATATGAAGCCAGTGGTAGTTTTTTGGTCTTACTCATAAGCTCACTCAACCAAGAGGCACATTCGAAGAAGACTCCTACGCACGGGCTGAGAGTAGAGGTCCGGACAAGCTCTACGCACATCCATATGAAGGACGAAATAGTGGTGAGCGTTTATTTTCGCAGCGCTGAGCGAGGCGTAACCATTTGGAATGGGTTCGGTTGGGGTGTCTTGAGGGGCTACATCTGCAGATTTCAGATTCCTTTGGGTATGAGGTTCAGAATGACTTCAGTGGAATGAGCCTTTGCCACCTGACTTAACTGGAAGGAACGCTCTCATTTCCATTAGGGGCGACAGTTTCGCCGGGTTCGACACTCAAGTCCGGGCCGACATATTATTCCCCAGGCCGGGCAAGTACACGGTCAAGTGTATTTACAGCGCGCCACTCCCGCGTGACTATTTTCGAGGCAACACAATTTGAGGTAAAGAGGATGGCCCCATCGAATCGGCAAGAGTCACCGTTTTTGTTGAAAAATAGGAAACGCAGAATCAGAAGGCGCGCGGCCCTGGCTTTCGATTTTGAGAATTTGTTTTGAATTTTCGAAGGCTCGCCTGCAATCTTGGGTTCTTCTAATTTTTTTCAAATCAAGCTGTACAGAAATTCTTGTCGCATGCACCCGCGCTACCTTAAGCTAGAGACGGGAGCAGAATGAGTTGTTAGGTTCGATACATGATTGCTCCATCATGTGAGGTGCACGAACTTGCTCGAGTCTCTGCCAACCGTTTACCGGTCCGGTCATCAGGCTATGCCGAATGGAGAACGCATGTCCGCCTGCTCCGCAGCGCAACGCGACATCGCCGTCGGCATTGCCGGGACCTTTGACGTCGAGAACTATGGCGACCTCCTTTTCCCTATCATCGCGGCCGCGGCCCTGGTGCGGCGCAACGCCCGAATTCGCGTCGTGCCGTTTTCGGCGAACGGCAAATCGGACATGGCTTGGCCGTTTCCGGTGCGGCCCCTGGAAGAGATGGTCGCATCCCTGCCAACTCTTTCGGCCATGCTGATCGGCGGCGGCCAGATTGTTCGCTTCGACAAGGGGTATCCCATTTCTGTGCCTGCGAAAGTGGACCTGCCGTTCGCTTACTGGTTGACTCCGGCGGTCCTGGCCGCGCTGATGGGCAAACCCGTGATCTGGAACGCCGTGGGCGCGTCGACAGGCTGGCCTCACTCCCGCTGGCACGATGAGTTGCTGCGTCAGGCATTTGCAGCCAGCTGTTTTATTGGTGTTCGCGACGCTGTATCCCGCGACGACCTGGCCAAAGTGGCGCCGGGCGCGGACATCCACCTTATGCCCGATACCGTCTTCGGCATTTCGCGACTCTGGCCGCTTGAGGAAGAGAGCGTTGAATTCACACACTGGCGCAAGTCACTGGGCCTGGAAGGCAGCTACGTGGTCATTCAGGCCAATGCGGCGGTGGGAAAATACCGCTCCATGATTGAATCGGTGATGGCGTCAATGGGCAAGATCAATGCCGTCATTCTGCCGATTTGCTGGTGCCATGGCGATCGCGCCGAAAAGTTTCCGGATCTCAAAGGTAGCGTGTTCTTAAGCCGTGAGTGGCTCGGCCCTAAATTGATCAGCGAGATCATCGGCCGCTCGGAGTTTACTTTTGCATCCAGCTTGCACGCTTGTATCACGGCCCTCAGCTATGGCGTTCCCGCGGCCAGCGTGTGGGCGCCGATTTCCGCGGACCGCAAGTATGAGTTGCTCGATGAGTTTGAAAGCGTCGCGCACATCGACAAGAAGGAAGCTCTCTTCCGCCTCGTCCATCGTGGCCGCCGGGTCGAACCGAGGGTCACCCAATATGCCGAACGTCTTGATCGTTACTGGGACGAGGTAACCAGCCTTATACTTCGTCCTCCGCCGGAGCTTGGCACGCTTGCCACGACCGCGACGCTGCGCTGGGTCGCGAAAGCGTGCGCAGATCACGGACGGCTGGGGCTTACCCGGACGTTGGCGGTAAGAGTGCGGGAATCGCTCGTGGGATACTTTCCCAACGAGCGTGTTGCTCTTCGCCGTTGTCTCTCTTTTGTGAAACACTCGGTCGTGACTGCTTTCCGGCGGAGCGCACGCGGGACGGCGTCACCGGCGAGTGACCCGAAAGTCAAAATACCGCCGATTCCCGCGGACGGAATTGCAGCGGGCAAGCCTTGAACGAGGAGCCGCACGTATGCTGAATCTTCAACACATCGCCACGCAGAGGATGGCGACAGAGCCGTATCAGTGGGTGTTCATCGACCAGTTGTTCTCCGCTGAAGATGCGGCGTTGCTGGCTGCTTCGTTTCCCCGCGACAAATTCAAAACGGTGAAGGGCTACGACGGCGAGAAGGGCTATGAATACATGTCGCGGTCGCTGGTCCACATGGGAGCCTCTGGCGTTTCGCACGCCGAGGGCCTGAGCCCGGCGTGGCGGGCGCTGGCGGGCGATCTGCTATCGTCCGAATACCGCTCCGCGCTGGCACGGATTTCCGGGCAGGATTTGAGCAAAGCGCTCATGGAAGTCAACGTGATTCACTATGGCCCGGGCGCATTCATGGGGCCGCACGTGGACCTGAAGGCCAAGTTGATGACGCATGTGCTTTACTTCAACGAAGTGTGGGACCCACAAAACGGCGGCTGTATCAACATTCTGCGGTCCTCCGATCCAACCGATGTGCTGGCGGAGGTCCTGCCGGTGGTTGGCAATTCCGTGCTGTTGGTCCGGTCAAAGAAATCCTGGCACTCCGTATCGCGCGTGGCACGCGATTGCCAGACATCACGACGCAGCCTCAATGTGATTTTCCACTTGCCCGGTTCGGTCAGCACCATGTGGCCTCCTGGGGACAATCCAGTTTTGCAGGATTATGCTCCAGGCGGGTGGCCCACCTTTCAATTTTGAGAATTTGTTTTTGATTTTTCGAAGCCTCACCACCGCGTGGGTGCCCCACACCATCGTGGTGCGCTTGAGAGCGGGGAAAAAAGAAAGGCGGCCCACCCGCCCCTAGCCACAAAGGAGCGAAATGAGACGAATACATCATGTTTTAGCTGTCGCAATACTGTCGGGTATGCTGTGCCTGTGTTGCCGTGCCAGTGAGACGGAGCGCAGGGCACGTGCCGCATCTGCGCTTGCGGGGCAATTCGAGACCGTATTCTATTCAAGTTCAGAATTTGTTTCCGGACCCGGATCTCCGGGGCAGCTATCAAAGACTGTGACCTTAAGCCTGCGTTACCCATTCGAATATCTCAATTTAGCGATTGCCGGGCTGCAGGATAATTTCTTCACAGAAATGCTCCATGGCAGCGCGGGAGCGTTCGTGGGCGCAAAGGAGTTTCGCCCTCCACAGGGATCCGGCGGGCTTGGGGAGGTGCGATCACAACGTTGCTATGTGGTGCTTCTTGGCGACGCCAGCGAGTTTGATCTCAAGCGGCATTTCCAGACAGAGCCGGTGGCTGTTTTAGCCAACGGTCCAGTATGGAAATGGGCTGTGCACATCGACGAATTCGGGCCTGAGCACATTGGCAGGATGCCTGCTGGCAAACCCCGGCCCAGTGAAATATTTGCGACTCAAGTAAGACGTGAATACATCCTCGTTTCGAATAACCTCAAGGAGCTTCAAGAGATCGCAAAGGAACTGGCGTCGGCGAACCAGAAGCTTGAAAATCTGACCCGGATGCATGACTGGGAATCCATCAGTCACCACGATGTCTGGGCCTACAGGCGGTATCGATATAGCGGAGTCACCAATAAAGTAGCAGCCGGAATGGAGGATGTAGCGCCCGGCACCGAAGCCGTGGCCTGCTTTCTTGACTCGCAGACGAAGACGATTACTGTGCGGCTCTTTATCGATACCGCGGCAGGAAAACACACGGTCGAAAGAATGAACTCCAGAAATGAATTTCCCCCGCTGATGCGATCTCGAAAAGATTTATGGGAGACCTCGATTTTACTTTCCGGCGACAACAAATCTAATGAGGCCACACTGGTCATAGTTGGGCTATTCGGTTTTCTTGCCTATTCGTAAGACACATTGAAGAGCCCGGGAACCCCCGGGAAAAGGGAAAAAGGGGTCAGGGAAAAAGGGGTCAGCCTGAGAGCCTGTCGGAGAGAAATGTTAACGGCCCTTTTTTCTTTATTAGAATGTAGACGATGTTTGTTCTGGACCAACTCATTGCGGATTGCCGCGCCGCCCTCAAGCAGGATGCATCGCACAAGTTTGTGCGCGAGGTTGTGGCGCGCGCTGTCTCTGATCCGTCGGCGGTGCTCAAGGCATTGGGCGAGCCGCAGCGTGGGGAGATCCAGATCCTTCATCGCTCCGACGATCTTACGGTGCTCAACGTGATCTGGGCCCCGTGGATGACCCTGCTTCCCCACAATCATCAAATGTGGGCGGTGATCGGCATCTACACCGGCCGTGAAGACAACTTTTTTTGGCGCCGTGTGCCTGGCAGCGCGGGCGGCAAGGTGGAAGCCGCGGGAGCGCGCGCGCTTTCCGTTGGCGACGCGGAGCCACTGGGCCGCGACATTATTCATTCCGTTACGAATCCTATTCCGCGACTGACGGGCGCGATTCATGTTTATGGCGGCGACTTTTTTGGTGTGCCGCGCAGCGAGTGGGACGCCGAGACCCTGTTGGAAGACAGCTGCGATGGCGCAAAGATGGCACGCCGCTTCGAAGAGGCCAACACACTTCTGGGCAAGTCCTGATACTCAGGGCGATTTGGAAACCCCTGCGCTTCTGCTAACATTTATTTCCGTTCCTGATCTAACAATCACGGCCTTTTAGCCGAACCAAAGAAACCCATTTCACCAGGAGGTCAGTTTCATGCGTAGATATTTCCTTGCAGCATTTGCTCTTGTGGCCCTGCCGGCTGCGGTCCCGCTGGCCAGCGCGCAATCGGCGCTTTTGGATTTGCCGCGGGCCAGCCAGCGGGCGCGCGTCATCCAGCGAATCGGGCTCACCGATATTTCCATTCGTTATCATCGTCCGCTGGCTAAGGGTAGAAAAGTTTTCGGCGACCTGGAGCCCTACGGGAAACCCTGGCGCGCGGGCGCCAATGAGAACACCACTATCGAGTTCAGTGACGCCGTCACCGTGGAAGGCCGTCCCCTGGCCAAAGGCACGTATGGCCTGCACATGATTCCCGGCGAGACCGATTGGACTGTGATCTTTTCGAAAAACTCCGGCTCCTGGGGCAGCTTTAGTTATGACCAGGCTGAGGACGCGTTGCGCGTGACTGTAAAATCTCATCCCGACGAATTTCATGACGCCCTGACTTACGATTTCGACGACCTCAAGCCCAACTCCACTGTCGTCACCATGCGCTGGGACAAAGTTGCCGTGCCGTTCAAGGTGGAAACCAACGTCAATGACACCGTGCAACAGAGCCTGCGCAACCAGCTTCGCGGACGTGCGCAGTACGAATGGCAGGCCTGGGAAGAGGCCGCCGAATTTCTGCTGGACAACAAGCTCAGCCCCGAAGATGCTCTTAAGTATGCGAACAACTCCATTCAGAACGAAGACCGGTTTGAGAACCAGATCACGAAGTACCGTGCGCTGACCTTACTCAACCGCAATGATGAAGCCACGGCGGCCCGCAAGCATGCGTTCGAGATGGGCTCCGCCAATCAGATCCATGGCCTGGGCAGGCAGTTGCAACAACAGGGCAAGCAGGACCAGGCGTTCGAGGTCTTCCGCTTCAACATCAAGAAGAACCCGGACCACTGGACCGCGCACAGCGAACTCGCGCGCATCGCGTGTTCCACGGGTGATTTCGATACGGCCGTAAAAGAAATGAAGCTGTCTGTTGCCGCGGCGCCGGAGCAGATTAAGGCCCCGCTCGATGCCCTGGTGAAGCGTCTGGAAGCCAAGCAGGACATTAATAAATAACGAAGGGACGGCAAGCAGTGCCGGAACTGCCGGACGTAGTTGTATACATGGAAGCGCTGGAGCAACGCGTTCTCGGACGCGTGCTCCAGCGCGCCGATGTCCGCGGACCGCTTCTTCTACGGACCGCCGATCCGCCACTCGCCTCCGTGAACGGCCACACCGTAACCGCGGTGCGCCGCGTGGGAAAACGGATCGCGCTAGGACTCGATAACGATCTCTGGCTGGTCTTTCATCTCATGATCGCCGGCCGGCTGCATTGGAAACAGCGCCGCGTTGTTCCCGACGGACGGCGCACACTCGCGGCTTTCGACTTCGAGTCCGGCCAGCTCACTCTCACCGAAGCCGGTACCCGTAAGCGCGCGTCGCTTCACTTAGTTGTCGGCGAAGCCGGACTGGCCAGGCTCGATCCCGGAGGCGTTGACGTGTTCTCCGCCCCGCTCGAACAACTCAGCGCTGTCTTGACTTCAGAAAACCACACACTGAAACGCTCGCTCACTGACCCGCGATTGTTCAGTGGAATCGGCAACGCATACTCTGACGAGATTCTTCATCGCGCACAGCTCTCTCCCGTGGCGCTGACTCAGCGCTTACGTCCCGAGGAAATCAATCGCCTGCTGCAAGCCATCCGCGAAACGCTTACGGAATGGACCCAGCATCTTCGCGCAGCAGTAGGCAAGAACTTCCCTGAAAAGGTCACCGCGTTTCACGAAGGCATGACCGTCCACGGACGCTACGGCAAGCCCTGCCCGCGCTGCGGTGCCAAAATTCAGCGCATCCGTTATGCGTCCAATGAAACCAATTACTGCGTGGGCTGCCAGACGGGCGGAAAACTGCTGGCCGACCGCGCACTCAGCCGTCTGTTGCGCGAGGACTGGCCCCGCACGTTGGAAGAAATGGAAGAGCGGCGGCAGAGTTGAAGCCTCGCGCAGATTCTTGTTGCTTCCAGAACTGTGTGGCACAGCCCTGGAATCTACTGCGGCTCTGGAACAAAGAGCAAGCGGTGCATGGGGATCTCGT
>PLJN01000140.1:0-183 GCA_003140235.1 Acidobacteriaceae bacterium | reverse complement strand
TTATATATATAAGACCGCTTGAGGGCTTCGTCGATCAGCGCTGGGGAAAACGCGCCCCAGGCGTTGGCTACGCCTCCGCCGATCACGTACATGGGTAGATTAAAGATGTTGATCAAATCGGCGATAAGAATTCCCAGCGCTCGGCCTACACGGTTGAAGACCTGCTGCGCGGCTTCATCACCG
>PLJN01000135.1 GCA_003140235.1 Acidobacteriaceae bacterium | reverse complement strand
CCGAACAGCGGGCCCGTGAACAACGGCAACATCGTGAGCGTAACCGACCAGCTCAGCGCGGCCTTCAGCCAGAACTTCACCTATGACCAACTGAACCGTTTGGCCACGGCCAACGAGTTGCGCTGGGGACTGAGCTTTACTTACGATCCGTGGGGCAATTTTGTGCAACAAAGTTTGACCGCAGGCTATGCAACGCAGCACCAGTATGTTGCGGCGGCCAACAACCAACTGGTCGGTTATAACTACAGTCCGTCGGGAAACATGGTCAGTGACGGTTTCCATTCGTATGTCTATGACGGAGAGAACCGGATTACGCAAGCCGATGGCGGCGGGGCCGTCTACACGTATGACGGCCATGGCCATCGAGTGCGCAAGGACGTTGGCGCGAACTCTACAGAGTATTTCTATTTCAGCGGGAATGTGATTGCGGAACTCGACCAGGCCGGCCACTGGACGGATTATGTTTACGCCGGAGGCAAACGCATCGCCAAGGCGGACAGCACACTGAACAATCTGGCCGTGCAAGGGACCTGTGTAACCCCCAGTACCGGATGCCGGGCTCTGGTTTGGCTCTACACCTCGGGAGATCTGGCAGGCTACAAAATCAAGGCGGGCGACAAGCTCTTCATCTGGCAGCAGTCAAGCGCTGGGGCCTTGGCCGGCCCGGGATTCAACTATCATGACGTAAACGGCAATCAAGTCTATGGCGATGGCATCACTAATCTCTTCGATCAAGATGGCTGTCCCATGAACCAGGACTGTGTGCCGGCCAATCAGGGACATTTTCGCCGGATCGATCTTACGCCTGTGGCCGGCTCGACCATGGATGGAAATGCGTTTGTCGAGACGGTAACGACCACCGCGGCCAACACCAGTTGGACCGTAAAATATGGGGCCTACGCGATCGTGGGGGCCGATGGCGTTGTACATCCGATCTTTATCGGGATGGCGAGCGGCCAGACTCCATCGTTCAGTGTCTGGAATCAAACCGGCGCAACGAGCCCCTCGTACAGCATCGACCACTCAGCCTGCGGAACTTGCTACGACCAAACCACGTCCTACTACCACGGCGACCAGATCGGCAGTTCAAGGCTCATGACCTCGGGCGGCGGCTGGCCGGTGTGGCAAGGCACGTTCCTGCCCTACGGCGAAGAATATAATGCGCAAATGGGCACAAATCATTACAAATTCACCGGCAAAGAACGGGATACCGAATCCGGTTTGGATTATTTCGGCGCCAGATATTATGCGAACGCTAGTGGACGCTTCATGAGTCCGGACTGGGCGGCTAAGCCGACGAGCGTTCCCTACGCCGAGTTTGGCGACCCGCAGAGCCTCAACCTGTATTCCTACGTGCGCAACAGCCCGGTTGTGCGAGTGGATGCCGATGGGCACAGTTATGCTGGAATGAACGGGCTTAATGCTGATACTTTTGCAGGCTCTAGCGCGGAGGAGATGACGCTCGGAACTGCGCTTAGTTCGTTCTTCAGTTCCAATGATGGCTCCAGCGATTCTCTGGCTAAAGAGGGTGCAACTGCAGGGGTTGAAGGCAAGGCTAAATCGGAAGCGAAATCGGAAACGCCGTCTGTCGATGCATGTCAGGCACGGATGAGCTACCGATGGGTCGACAAATTTTGGACGCATGCTTTCTGGTGGATATCGATTGGCTTGCAGGAGTACATGATTTCCGGTACAGGCGATCCCACCCGGACTGGTTTATACTTAGATACCTACGTCACGCCGGGGGAGATCAGTAAAAGCAATACCGGCGACAACTTTCATAACGGTATAATAGCGTTTGACACAGCAAATATATATGGAGGGGCTTCTCCCGCAGCTTGTTCTTTGGTTAGGCAAATATACGACAGAGCCATGGATTATCAGGATCATCACAATTTCCATTATTACTATGATCCTTCCCCTTTCTCGGTTGATCAACAAACCAGCAATACGATTGCGTTCTACGTGGGCTTTCCCTTCCACAGTTACTTGACTGCGCCACCGGCGTCTTGGGGATGGGGAACATTCTTGGAGGGTTTGAAGTACTGACTTGGTGACGCGGCTATTGAGGAGAGTTGAGATGACATATTCCAGAAGAATGCGAATTTTTGTGATGCCGGTTATTTTTCTTTTCTTGGGAGGCGCCATTCCTGGCAATGCAGACACCAGCAATTCGCGGGTTGCTGGAACTCTTTTTCAGGAGTTTGAAACGGTCTTCCGTAGCAAGGCCAGCTCGCTGTCCAGCTCCAGTGAGGGTGATTTCGTCAGGGTGCCCTTTGCCCTCTTGCTCGAAGGGTTAGCAGCATTGCGGAAGCAGGCGCCTGCGGAGGTTCTCGAGAACAGCGATGCGATCCTGGTTGGCACCAAAGACTACCTTCCACCCAGCGGACTCGGCAGAGTGCGATCGACGTTTTGCTACGTTGTCGTGTTGCAGAGCAAGAACGGACTCAATCTTGACCGATATTTCAAACAGCCGGCTTCCTCAGCCATGGGCAGTCCAATCTGGAGTTGGCCAGCAAGCCTAGAGGAATTTGGCGAAAATGATCGTCGGCCCAGTACCCTGTACGCGGCTGAAGTTGCACAGTCGTACCTACTGGTTTCGAACAACCTCGAGGAACTTCAGCATGTAGCCGCAATACTGAGAGGCTCCTCGGACGAGGCTTCGCGAGTTCTGACTGGTATTCGTGAATGGGGAGAGATCAGCCGGCACGAATTTTGGGGCTACAGACGATATCGCCGTATCGGAATCCCGAACAGGTTCGCCGCGGGGCTGGATGGGATCACTCCTGCAGCGGAAGCTCTCACACTTTATGTGGAAACCGACGGGAGAGGGATTCTTCGGCTGCTCACCTCTACAACATCTGGTAGCACGACAGAGAAAATAGACGTCACCAAAGGAATCCTGCCGTTCACCTCGCGCGGCCCCGGGATCTGGCGAGCGGTTGTTCCGCTTAGATACAGGGACGCAGATGGCAGTCGCAGTGTCTTCGCAATGCGGTGGTTATTCGGTTTCGGTGTAGTTGTTTGATCGTGGAGACGCTCCGAGACTCGCTGCGGAATACTGTGCCGGGTTCTATAAAAGCAGTCGACTGCGGGTGGGCACAGTCTCTGGCGGCAGAAACTTGAAACCTGGGGACAGGAACGTGTGAAAAAATTGATTCTCCCAACTTTTAGACTTTTCTAGGCTGATCGAAAATGTATATCCGGACGCCAAAGATCGCTTGTAGGGCGTTTAATCGCAAAGTTTTTCTGCTTACGAATTCGTCATTTTCCGAAAGTCAATTTTTTCACACGTTCCAGACGGGACGTTCTCAAGCATTCTGCGTCCAGACATCTCTTCAGAAAATGACCGTGTTGACCTCAAGGCCCAGAGAAACCCTTGCGTACGCCAGTGCGCGGTCGAGCGTAATGCACGAAGAAACCAGGACCTTTGTGTCAACAGGAAGGGCGGGGCTTACGCTCCCAAGAGAGCCACTAAACGCTCGAAGGCAGGAGCGGGCGCACGCGCCGTCCCTTTGCGCTCTGCAGCACTGTCATGGGAATTCGGAGTATGCGAATGCTTGAATTGCTTTCTGTGGTCACTCGAACGGCAATCCCATCGGCTTCAACAAATGGGTCCGAAACTACTTCGAACTCCTCGCCATAGAGCCGAAGGTGCATGGAAATAGCATATCCAAGGTGTTTAACGTGGGCACAGATTTCTGACGCTGAGGGAAAGTCGCTGGGGCTGATCATGAAAAACTCCAGGGTCTACGAGTACTGTACACGATTGGATGTTCAGCGTCTGAGCCATAAAGCTCACCTCTACGCCCCGCAGCGAGCCGAGTATCGCGAGCGGCCCGCAACAACAATTATTTCTCGCCGGCGAGCGCCTTGATGAATTCATAGTAGAAATCCACGCCATCGTAAAAATCTTTTACGCCAATGCGCTCGTCTTTACCATGAGCGCGGGTGTCGTCCACGTCCTCAAAAACGCCGGGTACGCCATACGCCGGAATGCCGACGATACGAAGATATTTGCCATCACTGGCGCCAGTGTCCATCACGGGAACAATGGGCAGGCCGCCATATAGCTTGGCGCTGAGATCGGCAAGCGTGCGAACGATTGCCGGATTGATTGCCGAAGCGGGTGCCGGTACGGCGTCACCGACAATGGTTATCGAAATCCGGTCATCGGCGAGCACGCGTTTTAATGTGCTCTGCACATTCTGCAGCGAATCCTGAGGCAGCATTCGGCAGTTCACGTTGGCCGCCGCGGTCTGCGGCAAAGCGTTATTCGCGTGACCGCCCTCCAGACGCGTGGCCACACAGGTCGTGCGCAAGAGCGCATTGAAATACGGAGAAGTTGCCAACCGTTTCGCGGCGGCTGCGGCCTTGGCCGGGTCAGAACCGGTCACGGTACGAAAATCTGCGGCCGTGGTCGTAGCTTCCAGGGCGGCGGTGCGTTCGAAGTAGCCGCGTGTGGTTTCATTCAAGCTCACTGGAAAATCGTACGCCTCCAGACGCGAGAGCCCCTGAGAGAGATGGTAGATGGCGTTGTCTTTCACCGGACGCGAACTGTGGCCACCATTGCTCTTTACTTCCAGGCGGAAGTCCACGTAATTCTTCTCGCTCGTCTGCATGCCCAGCAGCAGGCGCTTGCCTTTCTTGGTTTCAAAACTTCCAGCATCTGTGTTGATGCAGTATTCGGCGTCAATCAGTTCGCGATGGTTCGCCGCCAGCCATTGCACGCCATTGGAGTCGCCACCTTCTTCGTCAGCCGTCAGCGCCAGAATAAGATCACGGGACGGCACAAATCCTTCTTTTTTGAGACGCAGGAAATTCGCGACCAGAATCGTGTCACCCTGCTTGATGTCCGACGTGCCACGGCCATAGAAGAAGCCGTCCACTTCATTGAGCTTGAACGGATCCATGGACCAATCCTGGCGCAGGGCTTCCACCACATCCAGGTGGGCGAGAAACAAAATGGGTCTGCCTGGTCCGCGCCCATGCAACCGCACCACGAGGTTCTTCTTGTTAGGCAGCGGACCGACGACATTGATATCTTCAGCAGGGAAGCCGGCGGCACGAAAACGCGCGGCCATGGCTTCCGCCGCAGTGGTCACGTTGCCGGCGGGGGTGTCCGNNTGTCCGTGGTGTTGATCTCAATCAGTTGTTTGAAAATGTCGTGGGCGATCTGGTGCTCGGGAGTAAGTGCCGTCTGCTGAGCAAGAGCAGCGCTGCAAAACAGAGTTGCTAGGACACATAAGCGGACAAGAGAAGTTTTATTCATCGTGCGTGGATTATAGAGTCTGGACGTTCCGAGGAGAAAGGGTCGGGGTAGTGGTGCAGTTTGAAATCTTTATTGGTCGTCGCGAGTTCTTAACTCAGAAAGAAACTGTGTAGCAAGCTTGGGCTCACCTGGAACGTTCGCTCCCCGCAAGGAACAGTAGTGCAAACTCCAAACGTGATCCTCGATTCCCCTTTTATGGCACCCTCGTAGACGGGGTTGTATCATGGAACCTGGATGAAGTTTCCCATCAAAGTTTGTACCGTCTGCTCAGAAGAGTTCGAGTTGAAGCCGGATAAGCCCGGCTTCGCCAACCGGTGTCCGGCGTGCAGCGTCCCCGAAACCACTGGGCCCACAACGAAGGGTCGCATGGATGCCGACGAACGCAAGACTGCGACTGAAGCGAATGAGGCTCGCAGACAAGCGATGCGCGATCTCCTTTATCGCAAGGAATAGTCCATCCAGGCAATTAACAGGGCGAAAAACGCCTATTAATCTTGATTTTATTGTTAATAGGTAAATACATGCCGCTTAAACGAAATTATCATAAGTGATCTGTTTAAGTGATAAGTCGGGTCCGACGTACGGAAATCTCCCTGGCCTGAACGGCTATCTGGAGATGCAGCAACTGCAAAAGGCGGGATTGTCTCGCGCACAGATTTTCAGGGCCGCGACGATCAATAACGCCCGAAAGTTCAAAATCGATTCACAATTAGGGACCATCGAGTCGGGGAAAATTGCCAACCTCGTGCTGCTGAAGAAGTCGCCGTTGGAAAGCGTGGACGCGTACGACAGCGTTGTCACGGTGTGGATCCATGGCAAGCCGGTCGCGCGCGATAGTTTGGGAGTCAATGCAAACAAGTAATTGTTCCTGGAATCCCCAGATTATTACTGTCTGGCAATTTGACTCGGGGCGCTGCCGTGCCGTATGGTCATCACAAGCCGTTAAAAAATAAGGAGTTTTGCATGCGTAAAGTGATCTTACTGTTGTCAGTCTTTTTCCTGCTTGCGGGCGCAATGTCCGCACAAACCGTGGACGAAATTATCGCCAAGAACATTGCTGCCAAGGGTGGTCTGGCCAAGATGAAGGCGGTACAAACAATTCGCATCACCGGAAGCGCGGAGTTTGGGGCCATGCAGGCCGGGTTTGTCCTGACGCAGAAGCGCGCTAACAAGATGCGCAACGAGATTTCCATTCAGGGAATGACCCTGATCCAGGCCTTTGACGGCGAGAACGGATGGGCGGTCGTGCCGTTTACCGGCAAGAAAGACGCCGAGCCCATGAGCGCCGATGATCTGAAAGAGGCCCGGGAAGAAGCCGACATCGATGGCCCATTGATAGACTACAAACAAAAGGGCAATAAGGTGGAACTGATCGGCAAGGAAAAGACTGAGGGGACTGACACCTATCACCTCAAAGTTACCCTGAAAGACGGTACCGTGCGTGAGTTGTTTCTCGATGCCGACAGCTTTTTGGAAATCAAAAGCATTGGCAAAGTCACCCGCCAGGGAACCGAAACCATCATAGAGAGCGCGCTGGGAGACTACAAAGAGGTCGAGGGCTTGATGATTGCATTCTCCATTGAGCAGCATCCGCAAGGCGGTCAGGGGCCTGGCCAGAAGATAACTATCAGCAAAGTAGAGTTCAACGTCCCGGTCGACGATGGTTTTTTCAAAATGCCGTCGCCACCCGCGCCGGAAGTAAAGAAGCCCTAGAACCCGGACCTTTACCACAGAGGGCACAGAGGATTGGTAATCCACGGCAAGCCGGGACAGGTTGCCAAAATCGGGTAATCGGGAAATTCTAAATTCCGGCGATTATGGCGATTTTGGCATTTCTGGCAATCCTCTCCCTGTGTTCCTTTGTGTCCTCTGTGGTTAAAGGGTCTGCTGTTTTTTCCGGAGAGGTTTGCATGTCAAAAGCTTTGAGAATCTCGTATGTCTTTTTGTTTTGTCTTGTTTCGGCTGCGGTGGCACAACAAGCGCAGCTTGACGCCGACAGTTTTGGCGGATATCAGGCGCGCTCCATTGGCCCAGCAGTAATGGGCGGACGCGTTGCCGACATTGATGCGGTGATGGACCCGCGCCTGACCATTTACGTGGCTTCCGCCGGCGGTGGGCTATGGAAGTCCAGCGACGCCGGCATCACGTTCAAGCCGATGTTCGACAAGCAGCCCAGCCTCTCCATCGGCTCGGTCAAGATCGATCCGAGCAATCCCAAGACGGTGTGGGTGGGCACCGGCGAATCGTGGACGCGCAACAGCGTCTCCGTCGGCGACGGAATTTATAAGTCCACGGACGGCGG
>PLJN01000183.1:205-30761 GCA_003140235.1 Acidobacteriaceae bacterium | reverse complement strand
TGATGCCACAAGCGGAGCGCTCACTCCCGCCCCCGGATCCCCTTTTCCGGTTGGGAGCCAGCCTACTTCGGTCGCCGTGGATAACGGCGCGCACTACGTTTATGTCTGCAACAATCTCGACAACACGATCTCCGGCTTCTCGGTTTCGGCCTCAGGCGCGTTGACGTCGCTGCCCGGCTTCCCCATCTCGACCGCGCCTTACATTGACCCACTCACATTGACGATTGATCCCCGAGGCAAGTTCCTCTACGTCGTCACCGCGAACTCGAACAATGTTGTCGCATACTCCATCGACGCCGGCACTGGCTCGCTCACAATTGTCGGTTCCCTGGCAACCGGAACTTTTCCCGATTCCGCTGCCGTCGATCCCACTGGCAGATATCTTCTGGTCAGTAACTCCGTCTCGTCTAACGTCGACGTTTACTCCATCGACGGGCAACTGGGTTTGCTCACGCAGGTTGCGGTTTCTTCGTCCTCCGGACTGGGGAACCCCTACACCGTGGCCGCCGATCCATCGGGAAAGCGCGCCTACGTGGGGAATGGACGCCCCAGCGACATCGTCGGCTACGGCTTGAATCCAAAGACGGGAGCCTTGAAACAGTTGCCGACTTCGCCCTACAGCGGTGTGTCCGCGCCGTACTCGTTGAGCTTTGATCTCTCTGGAAGTTTCCTGTACGTGGCGAATGATTCGGGGAACAGCGTGTCGGGATATTCCGTGAACCGCACAACTGGAGCGCTGACCGTGGTCCCCGGCTCTCCATTCCCGGTAGGTTCGGGGCCCACCGGGGTCACCGTGATCGATAGAGTTCGCCCCTAGGAAAAGGAACGTGAAAACTAGTCCGCGGGCATGGGCGCGGGCCGCGGCACTCCGCGACGCTCAGGCCCTGCATACGTCGCTTCCACAGGAACTTCCAGCCATTTGCGCACTTCGGGCAGCGCTTTCCGCATGGCGACTTCGCCGACGCGAACCAGGTCGGCGGCGCGCTTGAAGTCATCGTAGGCGAACCCGGCAACATCGGGCTCGATCACAACGTCAGCGGCTTCGCGCCACAGTCCAGACATCGCATCCTGCGCGATTGCGAACGATTGTCCGATCACGTCAAACAGATGGCGCGGAGGACCACCGTTGGCCCACGTGCCCTTCAAGTGGACCGCCAGCACGCGTTCGGCGCCCATCTCGCGCAGGGGCCGCGTGGGCACTGGATGCGACAACATTCCATCCACCAGGTACCGCCCCCGAATCTCTACCGGTAGAAACATGCCAGGATACGCGCAACTCGCCCGCACCGGATCGATGATCGAACCCGAGTGAAACACCACGCCCTCGCCGGTATTGAAATCGGTTGCGGTCACGCCGAGAGGAATGTTCAACTCCTCGAACGTCTTCACCTTCAAGATGCGTGTCAGAAAAGAAATCATGCGGTCATTCGAGGCGAAGCCGCAGCGCGAGAGTGTCCAGCGCGCGAAGGTCGTGAAGCGGACGTTGTGCGCAAGTTCTTCCAGGTCCGCGAGCGACACGCCGCTGCAATAGGCCGCGCCCATCAGCGCGCCCACGCTGGTGCCGGTCACGACACGAACCGGAATACCTTCTTCTTCGAGAACTTTGAGAACGCCGATGTGCGCTATGCCGCGGGCAAATCCTCCGCCCAACGCCACGCCAATGGCAGGAATCCGCGGTGACACAACGGGGGCAGTCTTGCGGGAAAGTTCCCGGCCGAACGCCTGCACGGTCCGAATGATCTTCCCCAGACTCTTCACGGCGAACCCCACATCTCCGACCCGCGACCTGCCGGAAGTACTAAAACCCCAGCTACCACACTAAGATGCCACAATCGCATCTAGGGTTACAGGGCACAACAGTGCCATCTTCGATTACGTTGGAGAACACTAAGGGCACGGTAACAGTTACCGTGGGCCCATCAGACACCGTGACTAAACCCCTGTATCCCTGCTAAGTTGCGGACAGTATGGTGCGTGAGTTCTCAGCTGGCGGCGTGGTCATTCGACAGAAAGACGGTAGCTGGTGGATGGCCGCCATCGAACTGCCTTCCGGAACGCCCGCCGCCGCAACCGATCCCGCCAAGCGCGCAGTGCGCCCGAAATCGAAGCCGGTGCTCTGCCTGCCGAAGGGCCTGGTCGATCCCGGCGAAAAGCCACTCGATGCGGCCCTGCGCGAGGTCCGCGAAGAAACCGGCATCACCGCCGTCCCCATCACCAAACTCGGTGACAGCAAGTACGTGTACGTGCGCTCCTGGGGCGATGGCGAAAAGGTCTTCAAAATCGTCAGCTTCTACCTGCTGCGCTACGACTTCGGACGTATCGACGATGTCTCCGACGCGATGCGGGTAGAAGTCGCGCGTGCCCGGTGGGTACCCCTGGAAGACGCGCCCAAACTGCTGGCCTATAGCGGCGAGAAGCAGATGGCGCGCCAGGCCCTGCAATACGTGAAAACCCATCCGGAAGTTTAGGAATCTTCAGGTAAGGGGCGTCATCCTGAACGGAGAGCCGTATTTCAGGCGAAGTGAAGGATCCCGCGCGGAGTCCGTATACACCCGTCCCACCCTGTGACCCCAGCCCTAGATAAATTCCCCCCGAAGCGATTACCATTACCAGTTCACAACTCAATCCTCTGTGTCCTCCGTGTCCTCTGTGGTTAAGAACTTTAGGACGTTAAGACTTTCATTCCGAGGCCCTAATTATGAAGCGCATCAATAAAGTCGCTGTCCTCGGCGCCGGAACCATGGGCGCCCGCATCGCCGCGCATTTCGCCAACGCCGGCGTTCCCAGCTACCTGTTCGATATCGTCCCGCCCGACGCCGATGGCCCCGCCCGCAACAAAATCGCCGCCGCCGGACTCGATGCCGCCAAGAAATCCAAGCCCGCCGCCTTCATGGAACCTTCGCTCGCCAGACTCGTCACCGTCGGCAATTTCGAAGACGACCTGAAGAAACTCGCCGACGTCGACTGGATCATCGAGGCCGTCGTCGAAAACCTCGACCTGAAGCGCGCCCTCCTGAGAAAAGTAGAAGCCATCCGCAAGCCTGGCACCATCGTCACCACCAACACCAGCGGCCTCCCCGTCGGCAAAATTGCCGAAGGATTCTCCGACGACTTCCGCTGGGCCTGGTTTGGCACGCACTTCTTCAACCCGCCGCGCTACATGCGCCTGCTGGAAATCATCCCTACGCCCGAGGCCGACCGCGCCGCCATCGACGCCATCGCTCACTTCTGCGACGTGCGTCTCGGCAAGGGCGTCGTCATCGCCAAAGACACTCCCAACTTCATCGGCAACCGCATCGGCACCTTCTCCGTGTTGAACGTCATCCGCCTCATGCAGGAAATGGGACTGACCATCGAAGAAGTCGACGCCCTCACCGGACAGGCCGTGGGATGGCCCAAGTCCGCCACCTTCCGCACCATCGATCTGGTCGGCCTCGACATCCTCGGCCACGTCGTCGGCAACATGACCACCAATGTCCACGACGAACGCAGTGATCTGCGCCTCCCCGAGTTCTTCGGCCAGATGCTGCAGAAAAAGTGGCTGGGCGACAAAACCAAAGGCGGCTTCTACAAGAAGGCGAAGAGCACCGACGGCAAAGAAGACGAGCGCCTCGCTCTCGACTGGAAGATGCTCGAATACCATCCCCGCCAGAAGCCAAAATTCCCCGCGCTCGACATGGCGAAATCCATCGAAGACACGGGCACGCGCCTTCGCACCCTCCTCGGCCTCGATGGCAGCGGCCCGCAGAAGGGCGACAAGGCCGGAGCATTTCTCTGGTCCGCACTCACCGACCTCTGGACCTACTCCGCCAACCGCGTGCCTGAGATTTCCAACTCCGTCGTTGAGATCGACCGCGCCATGCGCCTCGGCTTCAACTGGGAACTCGGCCCCTTCGAACTCTGGGACGCCGCCGGCGTCGAAGCCACCGTCGCTCGTATGAAGAAAGAAGGCAAGCCGGTCGCCGCCAACGCCGAAAAACTTTTGGCCGCTGGAAAGAAGATCTGGTACATAGATGACCCGTCGGCTGCTTCTGGCCGTGCCTACTTTGATCTGCGAACGGGCGAGTACAAATCCGTCGAAGTGCCCAAAGGCGTATGGTCCGTAGCTGTTGCCAAGAAATCCCACGGCGTAGTGAAGAAGAACTCCGGCGCATCGCTCATTGATCTGGGCGACGGCGTGGGTTGCATTGAGTTCCACAGCAAGATGAACGCCCTCGGCGGCGACATTGTCCAGATGGTCACGCAGTCGCTCAAAACCGGCGGCATTGGCGACCAGTTTGAAGCGTTCGTCATTACCGGTGATTCGGCGAACTTCTCCGTGGGCGCGAACCTCATGATGCTCATGCTGGCCGTGCAGGAAGAAGAGTGGGACGAAGTTGACATGGCCATCAAGCAATTTCAGGGCATGACCCAGGCCGTGAAGTTCTGCAGTCGTCCCGTGGTCACGGCGTCCTTCGGCATGACGCTCGGCGGCGGGTGCGAGATCAACCTGCACTCCGCGGCACGCCAACCACACGCTGAGCTGTACATGGGATTGGTGGAAGTCGGCGTTGGTCTGCTGCCCGGCGGTGGTGGCTGCAAAGAAATGCTGCTGCGCGCGGTGGATAACGCCCGCTCGATTCGTCCTGATGGTCGCGGCGAGTCAGTGGAACTGATGGAAGGCATGAAGCGGATTTTCGAAATTATCGCCACGGCCAAAGTTTCGACGTCAGCTTATGAAGCACGAGGTTATGGCTTCCTCTCCGATGGCGATCTGATCTCCATGAACCGTGAGCGCGTCTTGAGTGACGCCAAAGAGCGCGCACTGGAACTGGCCCGCGCTGGATATCAAGCCCCGGTGCCGCGTACTGACATTCCCGCTCCTGGCGAAAACGTGCTGGCGACTTTACGGCTCGGAATTCATCTAATGCGGCAGGCGGAATACATCAGCGGTCACGATGTAAAGGTCGCCACCAAAGTCGCCGAGATCATCTGCGGCGGGAACGTGACTCCAGGAATGCCGGTGAGCGAACAGTATCTGCTGGATCTGGAGCGCGAAGGGTTTAAATCACTTTGCGGCGAGAAGAAAACACAGGAGCGAATTCAGTTCACGTTGAAGACAGGCAAACCGCTGAGGAACTAGTGGAGAATCGGGTGATCTGGTGATCGCCGTGATCGGGTGATCGGAAGGTCGTAACATCTAAGGACGAAGGGGTTGAATAGACAAAGGCTAAAACATGCGATTCTGGCGGGAGCTATCATCACTGCCGCAGGTTTTGGACTGTTGTGGGCTGCCCCAAATGCCGATTCATACGTCACCATACCTGGAGTCCTGATCGCCTTAATACTGAATGGTGGCGTTCACGGAAGCGGGCTTGGGAGTGGGTTCGCAGTCTGGTTCTGGGTAATTATAGTCGTTGGAAATATGTTGGTGTATTCGCTGTGCTCGTGGCTACTCATCGCAATATATCAACGAATACGTTTGCCGAGAAGCAAGAACTAGCAGCCAGGAGCTTTTTATGCGAGAAGTAGTCATCGTAAGTTCCGTCCGCACAGCGGTCGGCAAATCCGGAAAAGGTACGTTACGCGCCACGCGCCCCGACGATCTGGCCGCGGTCGCCATCAAAGGCGCGTTGGATCGTGTGCCACAGATCGATAAGAACGAAATTGAAGATGTCATCATCGGTTGTGCCACGCCTGAGGCCGAGCAGGGCATGAACGTTGCCCGCATTGCGTCGTTGCGTGCCGGGCTGCCGGTGGAAGTGTCTGCCATGACCATCAACCGGTTTTGCTCGTCGGGATTGCAGGCCATTTCACTGGCGGTGGACTCGGTGATGGCAGGCCGCGCAGAGATCGCGATTGGTGGCGGCACCGAATCCATGAGCATGATCCCCATGGGCGGAAACAAAGTTTCGATCAATCCTTGGTTGGTGGACCATTATCCGGATTCCTATCTCTCCATGGGACTCACCGCCGAGCGGCTGGCCAAGCGCTTCGGCATCACCCGCGAACAAGCGGACGAATTCTCATACAACAGCCACCAGAAAGCGCTCGCCGCAATTAAGTCCGGTAAGTTCGAGGATGAAATTGTGCCCGTGCCGGTAAGCTTCACCACACCGAACGGCTCCAAGCCCAAGCGCACTGAAATCATTTTCAAGGTGGACGAAGGCCCACGCGCGGAGACATCTCTGGAGGCCCTGGCCAGTCTTCGACCTGCTTTCCACGCGAAAGGCACAGTCACGGCAGGGAACTCATCGCAGACTTCCGATGGCGCTGCGGCCGCAGTGGTCATGTCCGCAGACAAAGCCAAGCAACTCGGCATCAAACCGTTGGTCCGCTTTGTGTCTTTCGCGACAGCAGGCTACAAGCCAGAAGAGATGGGACTGGGACCGGTATACGCGATTCCTAAGGCGCTAAAAATTGCTGGCCTGACGCTCGACCAGATCGATGTGATCGAACTGAATGAAGCATTCGCAGCACAGGCGCTCTCGGTGATTAAAGAAGGCGGCCTCGATCCAGCCAAAATCAATCCCAACGGCGGCGCAGTAGCGTTGGGGCATCCGTTGGGATGCACCGGCGCCAAGCTCACGGCCACAATCATCCGCGAACTTAAGCGCAGAAACGCGCGCTACGGCTTGGTGACGATGTGCATCGGCGGCGGCATGGGAGCGGCAGGGATCCTGGAAAATATCCAATGACCCAGGAGCTTTTACCACAGAGGGCACAGAGGACCACAGAGAAGGTGGCAATCAATTCCATCACGCAAGCCATTATCGGCGCGGCGATGAAAGTCCACTCTGAGCTCGGTCCTGGACTGCTGGAGAACGCGTACAAAGCTTGCGTCGCCCACGAATTGCGTAAGGCAGGATTCGATGTTGAGACCGAAGTCGAACTCCCCCTTGTCTACGACGGAATGCGGATTGAATTGGGCTACCGCATCGACTTGATTGTGAACAATTGCGTCGTTGTTGAATTGAAATGCGTGGACAGATTAGCCTCTGTTCACGATGCACAGATCATCCACTATCTGAAGCTCAGCAAGAAACGCGTGGGACTACTCATCAATTTTCATGTTCGTCATCTGAAGGACGGAATAAAGAGATTCATCGAGGGAAAGGACACAGACTAACTCTGTGTTCCTCTGTGCCCTCTGTGGTAAAGGTTTTCAGTTAAGACAGGAGAAGAATTATGGCAACTGTAGCAATTCCGCCTAAAACAAAACTCGTCGGCGGCAGTTTCTTGATTGAAGAGCACCGATTGGAAGACGTCTTCACGGTAGAAGATTTGAGTGAAGAGCACCAGCAAATTGCGCAGACCACGCGGGAGTTTGCGCAGAATGAGATTCTTCCCAACGTGGAGAAGATCGAGCATAAGGATTTTGCCGTCACGCGCGCGCTGTTGCGCAAGGCCTGCGAGATCGGCATCGCCAACGTCGATATTCCGGAAGAATACGGCGGCTCGGAGATGGACAAAATCTCCTCGTCCATCATTGCCGAGCATCTTTCGGTTTCTGGCAGCTTCAGCGTAAGTTTTGGCGGGCACACCGGCATTGGTACTCTGCCGATCGTGTACTTCGGCACGAAGGAGCAGAAGGCCAAGTATCTGCCCAAGCTGGCGACGGGCGAATGGATCGCGGCGTACGCGCTCTCCGAATCTACGTCCGCGTCGGACGCCATGAATGCCCGCACCAAAGCTGTGCTCTCGGCTGACGGCAAAGAGTGGGTGCTGAACGGCGAAAAAATGTGGATCACCAACGGCGGCTTTGCCGACGTCTACATCATCTTCGCCAAAGTTGACGGCGAGAAGTTCAGCGCCTTTATCGTCGAGAAGACTTTCCCCGGCTTCCAGGCAGGTGCGGAAGAGAAGAAGCTGGGCATTCGTGGATCGTCTACTACTCCCATCATTCTGAATGACTGCCGTGTGCCCAAAGATAATCTGTTGGGCGAAATCGGCAAAGGACACGTGATCGCCTTTAACACTCTCAATATCGGCCGTTTCAAACTTGGCGCCGGTGTGATTGGCGGCGCGCGCTACTCTTTGCAGAATGCCATCGGATACGCCAAGCAGCGCAAAGCATTTGGCAAGACCCTGGCGGACTTTGGTTTGATCAAGGAAAAACTTGCCAACATGGCTGCCGGTATTTATGTGGGCGAGTCCATGTCGTACCGCACGATCGGCATGATCGATGCCGCGCTTTCGGACATCGACAAGAACGATCCCAATGTCTACAAGCTCACGGCCAAGGGCATCGAAGAATATGCGGTCGAGTGCTCGGTGCTCAAAGTCTGGGGATCCGAGATGCTCGACTACGTAGTCGATGAGACTGTCCAGATCTATGGTGGCTACGGCTTTGTGGAAGAGTACCCGGCAGAGCGTGCGTATCGCGATTCGCGCGTGAACCGCATTTTTGAAGGGACAAATGAAATCAACCGCATGCTGATTATTGACCGTCTGATGAAGCGGGCCATGGGTGGTCAGCTTGCGCTCATGCCGGCCATCAAGAAGCTGACGGAAGAAATCATGTCTGGCCCGGGCAGCGTGGAACCGCTTGAAGGAGCGCTCGCCGCCGAACGCACCATGGTCGCGAACGCCAAGAAAGCAACGCTCATGCTCGCGGGCGCTGCTGTCCAGAAATATATGACGGGCCTGGCCGAACAGCAGGAAATCCTGGCAGCCATTGCGGACATGGTGATCGAAACCTTTGCCATGGACTCGGTGGTCCTTCGCACGCAAAAACTGATTGCCCGTGACGGTGAAGCCAAGTGTCAGGTGGCCATCGCCATGGCGCAAGTCGGCCTCACGCAGGCCATGGACAAGATCGAAGCGGCAGCCAAGAAAGTTGTTGCCGCAGTGTCTGAAGGCGACATGCTGCGGACGCAACTGGTTATTTTGCGGCGGCTGTTCAAGCACGAGCCGTTCAACGTGATCGCGCTGACGCGGCAGATTGCCGACCGTTTGATTGATGCCGGCAAGTTCGTCATCAGCTAGAGAATCAATTTGTATCATCGGGCGGCTGGCATTCATCTTTTTGGCCAGCCGTCTTTTTTTGTAAACTCAGCCTATGAACACGGAATGTCTTCGCATCGCCGATCAACTGCGCCGGGCTTTTACCGGCGCGCCCTGGCATGGCGATCCCTTGCGCAAACTACTGGCCGGCATTACTGCGGAGCAGGCAAGCGCTCGTCCGGTGGCATCGGCCCATACGATTTGGGAACTTGTTCTGCACATTGAACTATGGGCGCGGGTCGCGGTTGAAGCCTCTCGGGGCGTGCCGATGCCCAAGCTTTACGGCACGGAAAAAGATTGGCGGGCAGCTTCAGATACGAGCGCGTCTGCATGGGCCAGCGCGACGGACCGTCTTTTCCAAATCGGCGAGGCAATGGCGCAGGCCGTCGAGAAATTCGGGGACGGGCGTTTGCAAGAGATGGTGCCCGGACGAAACTACGATTTCTACTATCTTTTTCACGGAATCGTGGAGCACAGTCTGTACCACGGCGGGCAAATCGCGCTGCTGAAGAAGGCGATGGTGCAATAACGCCACAAGAAAATCCTGCCCCGCATCATAAAACAATCTAATGGCCTGTTAGATTCTTACTAAAAAATTAGCATTCATTCAATCTGTCTTCTGGAAGCCGCTCCTTGAGTGCGGATCCACTCCCCTTTTCGTGCGCCATTTGTGCTGACAGACTCAAAATCCGTGCCGCTGCGGCTTCCGTAGAAACACCGCGAGAGTGGATATTCGAGATCAGGTTGCGCTGAGCATCGGTATGTCCTATGCCCGGACGGAAGGCCATATAAGCGGAAAGACTTTCTGCGGTCGTCAGCCCCGGACGCTCGCCGATCAGTGCACCACCACCTCAGGATGTAGCAGCTCTCCGATCTGATTCATCAGGCCGACGCGGCAGTAACGCACCACGAACGGCTGGCCCAGTTTCCATCCCCGGTCTTTCGCTCCTTGCGCAATCAGTGGCAGCAGTCCTGGTACCTGCGCTGCCACAGCCGTGACGGAAAGACCATCGCCAATTACGATCTGCAGGTCGGCTTGTCGCGGGCATCGGGCCTGAATAGTCCGGACTGCATCTTCGCTGAAGCTCCGTCCGAGGTCGGGACGAAGCAGGTATTCGTCTTTAGACCTGGCCTGTGTAGCGACCGCAAACAAATTCCATGAAGCAATAAAATCCGCCGAGAAATCTTTTTCCAGGTGCAGCTCGGTGCGTACCGCGTCGCGCGCTGCGGCGTGCGCTTCGCGCAACTCCAGTTGCGTTGCCGTGCGGTACGATGCGCCGGCGCGTTCCGCCAAAACGCGGGCCGGCGTTCGCGCACGAATCTTCTCGATCAGATCCGGCCAGGCAGTCGTAGCTAGATCGCGTTCAGGCATTCGTCACTTGCGAGGTTGTCCATCAACCGGATACGCGTCTTGCAGTTCCTCAATGCGGTGCTCGGTGACCATGGTCATGCAAGTGGCCCAGATGGTTGGGGCAATGCTGCCGCCAGCAAACTGATTTCTGGCCGCATCGCAGTGCAGGTCGCGATATTGGATCCATGCCCGCTCTGCGGCCCTCAGTTTATCGAGCGCGCTTTTGTCCTGGTCTTTCTGCAGATCAGTTCCGATTCTGGCGTAAAGGGAATTGAGACGGGTGTCGGCCTTGTGATACTGCTTGCCGGTACACTCGTTTAGTTCAAACTGGCTGTTAGCCTGAGCGCAATCTTGTTCGGGTGGGGCAGGCTTATTCTGAGCCGCCTTCTGCGTTGGGGCCACCGTAAACAAAAGCCAAACAACCATGGTCAAACGAATTGCGATGAGCATGAAACCTCCCTACGTGAGTTGTTCGAGTGCCGATTTCAGCCCCGAGACCATCTGATTTCTCGATCCGGAATCCATCTGTGCCGGTCCATCTCCTGCATAGATACCTGTCTTCTGCAACCAGGCTAAAAACTCCGGCGCCGGACGCAAGCCAAACAGTCGCCGGGCGGCCAGTGCATCGTGAAAGCTGGTGGACTGGTAGTTGAGCATCACATCGTCAGCGCAGGGAACGCCCATAAAGTAGTTGCAGCCGGCAGCGGTCAGCAGCATGAGCAGATTGTCCGCGGAATTCTGGTCGGCCGCGGCATGGTTGGTATAACAGACATCGCAGCCCATGGGCAGGCCCAGAAGTTTGCCCATAAAGTGGTCTTCCAATCCAGCGCGGATGATCTGGCGTTCGTCATAGAGGTATTCCGGCCCGATGAAGCCGACCACAGTGTTCACCAAAAATGGCTCGAACACTCGGGCTACGCCGTAGGCGCGTGCTTCCAGCGTGAGTTGGTCTACGCCGTGGTGTGCTTCAGCCGAGAGCGCGCTGCCTTGACCGGTTTCAAAGTACATCACGTTGAGCTTGGCCTCTTCCGGAAGTATTGGAGTTAAGGGCGAGACTGGATGTTGTGATGAATCGGATGATCCGGTGATCGGGTGATCTGGTGATCGGGAATTCCTGTGGTGCTCGAGAACACGCTCGCGGCCTGCCTTGATCATGGCCAGGGAAATTCCAAAGCTCTCGTTCGCTTTTTGTGTTCCAGCCACGGACTGGAAAAGCAGATCAACGGGCGCGCCGCGATCAAGCGCTGCTAACTGTGTGGAGATATGGGCCAGGCAACAGGCTTGCGTCGGAATCTGATAGGCCTCAATCAGCCGGTCGAGCGCATGCAGGATGGCCGAGACGGTCTCCACCGAATCCGTTGCCGGATTCACTCCGATTACCGCGTCACCGCAGCCATAGAGCAAGCCATCAAACGCGGAAAGCAAAATGCCGGCCAGGTCATCGGCTGGGTGATTCGGTTGCAACCGGATTCCCAGAACGCCGCGCTCACCCATGGTGTTGCGGCAGCGCGTGACCACGCGGATCTTCGCGGCAGCCATGATCAGATCTTTGTTGCTCATGAGTTTGGCGACAGCGGCAGCGATCTCCGGCGTGATGGCCCAATGCAGGCGCTTTAAGTCAGCCTCCGACGTCGCATCGCACAGAATGAATCCGCGGAACTCTCCCACGGTCAGGCCCTTGATGGCCGCAAAAGCCTTCTGATCATGAGTTTCCAGGATCAAGCGACTGACGTCGTCTTGCTCAGGATCAATCACCGGGTTGGCTACGATATGTTCGAGTGTGATGTCCGCCAGCGCACGCTTGGCTGCCACGCGGTGCTGTTCCGTCCGGGCAGCGATCCCGGCGAGTTGGTCACCGGACTTTTCTTCGTTGGCGCAAGCCAGAATCTCGCGCAAGTCAGCGAATTGGAAATGCTCAGCCATTTTTCCTGCTCTCAACTTAGCATCTTTGCCGGGAGAGTAGGAAGAATCAGACGGCTTCCGCACCGCAAGACCGACAGCAACAGGTGTTTGCTAAACGTGAAAAGCCAAGTGCGTGAAGCGTTGCTGGCAAGGCGATCTCCAGGGCACAAAGGAGGGAGGGCTGGTACTCTTCCCATTCCGGCACTTTTCCCGTTGTGGTACCAAAACGATGGGGCTTCTTTATTTTGTTAAGCGGAAGGCAAGCTTGATCGCCCTATACTTTAGCATCGCATGCTTGAAATACGATAAAAGGAGAACTATGAAGCAGCTTTATCTTCGTGCAATATCCAGACTAGTGTTCTTATTTGCGCTCGCGTTGGCGCTCTCGGCTTTTGCGAGCCCTACTGCCGCCTATGGAACGACGACATGCTTTTCTGATTGCGAGGCGGCATTCCAGAGTTGCTACCACGTATGTAAGGGCTTGCCCCCACCGCCCGAGGGTTGTTTTTCCTTGTGCAACGACCCCTTTCTGGAATGCGTCGGCAATTGTTAGTGAGTAGACGTTCTCACGTCGGGTGCGGTTTCGGAGGGCAGCGAAATGGAACAGAGTACGCACAAAGGAATCGCGAAGAAGATCGAGGTGGCGGCAAATATTGGAATTGTTGTAGTGGCATTGCTCGCTGCCGGGTTTTTTGTGAAGAGTCATTTCGCCCGCCCTCCGGAGCCGCGCCAAACCATTCCCATCGGATCGAAACTTGAGATAAAGGGTGTCGACTGGGGCGCGAAGCGGGCTACACTCGTTCTGGCCCTATCGACTAACTGCCGGTACTGCACCGAGAGCGCTCCTTTTTACCGCGAGCTTACCAAGAATGCCAAGGACAAGCAGGTCCGCACAATCGCAATCTTTCCACAACCGGTCCAGGATGCTTCTGCATATCTGAAAAATGAGGATATGCAGGTCGACGAGATACGCCAGACCCCGTTGAGTGCTATCCAGATCACAGGCACACCAACATTACTTCTCATCGATTCCAAGGGAACCGTGCAGGGAGTGTGGATCGGGAAGCTACCTGCAGAAAAAGAAAAAGACGTGCTGGCAAAGTTGACTTCGTAGAGGAGTTGAGAAGCGGATTTTGCCGCCGCGCGCTACCGACCCAGACGATGTGCCTACCAGGCAAAGCGGCGGTCGTGGGCAAGATTCCGGCGGGAGGATTTCCGAGCGAGTTTAGCTTGTCTCCTGACAGCCAGATTCTGTTTCTCTCCAATTCTGGTACCGATACTCTAGAAATCATTGATGTCCAGCGCCTGCCCGGCAACCCTGAGTAGTTAAATAAACCATTAAGAATCATCATCTTACGAAAGTAGTCAGATTTTCACAAAAGACTCCGCCGATTTCTCTTGACTGTTATCGCAAATTGAAATATATATATTGCGATCTGCAATATGACCTTAGGCGAGAAATTACGGTATCTCAGACTGGTCGAAGGCAGCCTGCGCGGGTACACCCGCGAGCTGACGCAGCAGGAAGTTGTGCGGGCCATCGGCAAGGAGCTAAAGCAGAAGATCAGCCAGTCGTATCTCTCGCAGATTGAAAGCGGCGCGCGCCCGCACCTGACCAACAATACGCGGATGTTGCTCTCGAAGTTTTTCAAGGTCCATCCCGGATATCTGGTGAATGACCCTGAGGGCTTTCATAACGAGTTGTTGTCGGACGTGAGCGCGATGGAAGACAAGCTGGACTTGTGGCTGGTGCAGGGCGGGGAACGTTTCCGCAATGACCCTGCCGTAAGCCGGGCGCTTTTGAACCTGGCCAAGCATGATGATTCGCGCCGGTGTCTGGTGCTGATGGACGCCATTTTGGAAACACCCGAACTGGCGGAAAAGTTGTTTCACGTGTTGCGTCCGCATACTGACGGCAACCTGCGGGAGAGTGAGGCTTAGATGAACTGGGAACTCTTTTATCTGGTTTGTTTCGTTGTGGGCTTTACCTTCAGCGTATTTTCGTTTGCGAGTGGGCTGACCCGCTTCCACGTGCATCTGCCAAAGCATTTTCATGTTGGCGGCGGAGGACATGTCACGGGACATGCAGGCGGACACGTCCCAACTCACGGCGCTCCACAAGCCGGTCATCATGCGCCGGGTGATGGCGCGCAAGCCAGGACCAGCGGCGGACATTTTCCGTTTGTGAATCCCACCACGCTGGCCGCGTTCCTGACGTGGTTCGGCGGTACGGGTTATCTGCTGGTCCATTTGAGGCATATTTGGATCTTTGCCGGTTTGGCGCTGTCCTCGTTGTCTGGATTGGCTGCAGCGTCTGTGGTGTTCGTCTTTGTCGCGAAGGTGCTTATGGCCAATGAAAAAAATCTTGATCCCATGGATTACGAGATGGTCGGTGTACTGGGGTGCATCAGTAGTTCGGTCCGTGCCGGAGGCACCGGCGAGATGATTTTTACCCAGGAAGGCGTGCGCAAGCCATGTGCCGCACGCAGTGAAAACGGTGAGCTCCTGGTGAAGGGCGAGGAAGTTGTGGTGACGCGCTACGAGCGTGGTGTTGCTTATGTGCGCCAGTGGGAAGAGCTTGCCGGTTCCACTGGCGACCAATCAGAAGCGAAAACTGTAAATTCGTAAATTCTCAGGAGGACGTATGTTTGGGCAGGCAACTGTGTTTGTCTTTATTGGACTGGGCATTGTAGGGCTGATGTGTCTGCTGGGCATGTTTGCCCGGCTGTTTCGCAAGGCGGGACCGCATGAAGCCCTCGTAGTCTATGGCTTCCGCGGCACGCGCATTGTGATTGGAACCGGCACGGTCATTGTGCCCATGATGGAAAGTTATCGCTTGCTGTCATTGGAGCTCATGTCGTTTGACGTTGCTCCGCAGCAGGACCTTTACACCAACCAGGGCGTCGCTGTGACCGTTGAAGCAGTGGCCCAAATCAAAGTGAAGTCTGATCCCGTCTCGATCAAGACCGCGGCCGAGCAATTCCTCACCAAGAGTCCGGAGGAGCGTGAGGGCCTGATTCGCCTGGTAATGGAAGGCCACTTGCGCGGGATTATCGGGCAGCTCACGGTTGAGCAAATCGTGAAAGAGCCGGAAATGGTCGCCGACCGCATGCGCTCCACTTGCGCGGACGACATGAGCAAGATGGGGCTGGAAGTGATCTCGTTCACCATTAAAGAAGTGCGCGACAAGAACGAGTACATCTCCAACATGGGCCGTCCTGACGTGGCGCGCATTAAGCGTGATGCCGACGTCGCCGCTGCCGAAGCCGATCGTGATACCGCGATCAAGCGCGCCGAAGCAACGCGAGCTTCCGCCATCGCCAGGGCCCAGGCGGACCAGGAACGCGTGCTGGCGGAAACACTCTCCCAAGCCAAGCAAGCGGAAGCGCAACGAGACTTGGAAGTCAAGAAGGCCTTGTACACCGAATTGGTGAAGAAGCAGCAGGCCCAGGCGGACAAAGCGTACGAAATCCAACAGAACATTCAGCAACAACAGGTGGTCGCTGAACAGGTCAAGGTGCAGTTGATCGAGAAAGAACAGCAGACCAAGGTGCAGGAAGCGGAAATCGCGCGCCATCAAAACGAACTGATCGCCACCGTGCTGAAGCAGGCGGAAATCGAGAAGCAGCGCGTGTTGAACATTGCTGACGGAGAAAAGCAGCGCCTGATCGCCGAAGCCGAAGGCCACGCCAGCGCCATACGAGTGCAGGGCGAAGCCGAGGCCGACATCATTTTCAAGAAAGGCGAAGCCGAAGCCAAGGCCATGACCATCAAGGCCGCTGCTTATCAGGAGTACAACCAGGCCGCTGTGGTCGATAAGTTGATCACCAACATGCCGGAGATCGTCCGCGCCATGGCGGCGCCGCTGGCCAACGTGGACAAGATCACTATTGTCTCCACTGGCAACGGCACGTCAGCGGGCGCCAGCAAAATTACCGGCGACATGGCGCAGATCGCGGCGCAAGTGCCGGCGCTGTTTGAGGCGCTATCGGGTATGACGATGACGGACTTGTTCTCCAAGATCAAGCAGATTGGAGACACGTCACCAAAGACGATTCCGCCGGCAGACAGTGACAGTTCTGCGGCAAAGCCGAAAGCGGCAGGGAAGTAGTTCAACTGGATCCGGTGAAGCCTGGCTTCACCGGATTCATTCTTGCGGAGGTTCGACGATTAACAATCTTTGGAGGATTTATGGCATTACTGGAACGGGTCTCAACACTTATTCGCGCAAACTTGAATGACCTGATCGATAAAGCGGAGAATCCGGAAAAACTGATCAAGCAAGTGATTCTCGATATGGAGAACCAGTTGCTTCAGGTCAAGACGCAAGTGGCCATCGCCATTGCCGACCAGCATCTTCTCGACAAGAAACGGAAAGAAAATGAAGAGAAGATTTCCGAATGGGACCGCAAAGCGGAATACGCGGTCACCAAACAGCAGGACGACCTCGCGCGCGCGGCCATCGAGCGCTCTCTGCATTACAAGCAGCTGGCGGAAAGCTTCGTCCAGCAATTGGGCGACCAGCGCCTGCAAGTGGAGACACTGAAGAATGCGTTCAGCAAGCTGCAGCAGAAGCTGGAGGAAGCGCACTCCAAGAGCGATTTTCTGGTAGCGCGGCATCGTCGTGCGCGCACGCTCGACAAGGCCGCTGACGCACACGCCAAAGTCGGCGACCACAGCAATGTGGCCACCTTTGATCGCATGAAGAACAAGGTCATGCGCAATGAGGCCATCAGTCAGGCCAAGTCCGAGCTCATGGCCGAATCCGGCAGCAGCGTGGAAGACCGCTTCGCCCAGATGGAAAAAGAAGACGAAGTGGACCGCATCTTGAACGAACTGAAGGCCAAGCGCGGAGCATAGGCGCATTTTGAAAAGTTGCGCAGACAGTCGGTCTCAAGAGTGACTAGACCTTGGTAATTACGCTGTCTGGTGCAACATGGTCTATGCTAAAGGCACATGAAAAGCACACTGCGCGTTCTTGCCATCTTCGTTCTTGGTCTGTGCCTGGCGTCGAGCACGGCTCGTGCTCAAACCAGGCCCAGCAGCGATGAAATGAAGTTGTTCAACCTGCTGAATCAGGAGCGTGAACGGGCTGGGCTCCAGAGATTGCAGTGGGACTATCATCTGGCGGAATCCGCGCGCTTCCATGCGCAGCAAATGGTGCAACATCGCGAACTTTCCCACATGTTGCCGGGCGAGCCGGACATGGGCGAACGCATTGCGGCCACCGGCATCCGCTTTGACGCGATTGCGGAGAACGTTGCTTACGCGCCTACGGTGGAAAGCGCGCACCAAGGGCTGATGAACTCGCCGCCGCATCGCACCAACATTATGAATCCGCAATACGATGCTGTTGGCGTCGCGGTCATCTCCTCCGGACGTGAGTTGTACGTTGCCCAGAATTTCGCCCACGCGCTTCCTCCGTACACCGAGACACAATTTCGCAACACCATGTTGCTGGCTTTCAATCAAGCCCGCCGCAGCAAGGGGCTCGGCGAAATGAAAGTCGTGTTCGACGAGCATCTCCAGCAAGCCGCTTGCTCCGGCCAGCCTGATCCTCACTCGCTGATCGCGGAGCTTCCTGGCGCGGCCAATGTCGACGTATTTACGGCCTCTTCGCCGGTAAACCTGCCCGACCATATGCATCTGTCGGCTACCGACTCCAGGCTGCATCGCATGAACGTTGGCGTTTGCTTCAAGCCCGGGAGAGAACAAGGATATGCGAGCTTCACTGTGGTGGCTGCGTTCTTCCACGGCGATTAACTGCTCCATCTTCTTCTTTCCTGCGATCTGACGTTAAAATAAACCTCAGATGAAACGCGCCGCTTGGACTGTCACAATCCTTGTACTCTCTCTGATGAGCTGCGCGTACGCGCAAGATCTCCGGCTCTCCAACATCAAGCCCGAGCAGCATCTGTTTCAGCGGCTCAATCAGGAAAGACAAATTGCCGGACTACCCAGTTTGCAATGGGACAATCATCTCGCACAGGCAGCGCTGGTCCACGCGAAGCTGCTGGCGAAGCACGAGGACCTTTCCCATCAATTTCCCGGCGAGTCATCGCTGATGCGCCGGATTGCGGCAACCGGACTGCGCTTCACTTCGTCCGCGGAAAACATCGCAACGGTCGATGTTGCTGACGATGCTCACGTCGGCTGGATGCTTTCGCCCGGACATCGCGCCAACATTCTGAGTCCGGAATACAATCGCGTCGGCATCGGGATCGTGCAGCGCAATGGACGCTTGTACATCGCCCAGGACTTCGCTCGCGCGGTCCCAACGTACTCGAGCGAAGAGTTCCGCGACGCGCTGGCGATCGCCCTCAACCACGTTCGCGAGTCCAAAGGTCTGTACGCAATCCGCTTCTTGCCGGACCCAAGTCTTCGCGCCGCTGCATGCGCCACTCACGGAGACACCAAAGACGCTGAAGCCAGTCTGATTGGCAGATCGGCGCAAGTCATGGTCTTCTCGCTGTCACAGCCTGACAATTTGCCGGAACCGGCGAGACAAGCAATGGCTTTCACCGGCGCGCGCGATGGTAACCTCGAAGTCTGTTTCCGTCCGGACGGAATCTACGGCTCCGCGAATTTCTGGGTCGTCTTGGTTCTGCCGACGACGTAAACACCGCGCATTACGATGGCGTGGATTCCTCTTGCAGCGCAGTCAACAGCTCATCATCAGCATTCCACGATTTCAGCAGCGTGATGGACGCAGCCGTGCTGAATCCAGCGCGCATCAAGCTGCGAAAAACACGCGCTGTCTCGCGATTGTTTTCCGGCCTCTTCATCCGCTTACGTTTCAGAAAAACGCGCGCGAGTTCCTGTTCGTCGACGCCGAGATAAGTTTCCTCGATCGCTTTTTCAATCACGTCCGGATGGACGCCTTTGACCTTCAGGTCGGTAATCACTCGGCGCCGTCCGAACTTTTCATTGTCGCGGCGATAACTTGAGTACGAAGCAGCGAAGCTCGAGTCGTCGAGGTATTTCTGTTCTTTCAGCCGCGCGATCACCACTTCAACCAGCAACGCGCCGTGTTCGTCTTTCTCCACGCGCAGGCGCATCAGGCGTTTGAGTTCAGCCACGGTACGCATTTGCCGGCCCAGCGCGCCGACAGCATATTCATAGAGCGCAGCTTCGTCGTAAGTCTTCTTGGGACGCTTGAAGGACAAATGATCCTCAACCGAAACGCAGCGCTAAACCCGCCCGGCGCTGAATCCAGTCTGCTCCATCTGTTCACGCGCGGCGTCGCTGGTTGAGTGAATGCCTTGTACTTTGAGCTTGAAGTCGTCAGGATTACTGGCGTTTTCAAGCGCAGTTTCATAACTCACCAGGCCTTGCGTGTAGAGATCGTAGAGCGACTGGTCAAACGTCTGCATGCCGTATTGCGATGTACCGGCGCTAATGGCTTCGTGAATGAGCCGTGTTTTTTCCGGCGTCATAATGCATTCCCGCACGAACGCGGTGGAGATCAGAATTTCTACCGCAGGTACGCGGCCGGTGCCGTCCGCGCGTTTTACCAGACGCTGGCTGATGACGGCTCGCAACGTCGCGCCAAGCTGCATGCGGACTTGTTTCTGTTCCGGCGGCGGAAACACCGCGATGATACGGTTAATCGTCTCCACGGCGTCGAGTGTGTGCAACGTCGAGAACACCAGGTGACCAGTTTCCGCGGCGTGCAGCGCCGTGGAAATCGTTTCCAGATCGCGCATTTCGCCGACAAGAATAATGTCTGGGTCCTGGCGCAAACTGGCGCGCAACGCGGACGCAAAGGACGGAGTATCCACTTCCACTTCGCGCTGGTTCACAAAACCTTTTTTATCGCGATGCAAAAATTCGATTGGGTCCTCGATAGTGATGATGTGTTCCGGACGCGTTGAATTAATTCTGTCCAGCATGGCGGCCAGGGTCGTTGATTTTCCTGAGCCGGTAACGCCCGTGACCAAAACGAGTCCGCGAGCTTCTTCGCAAATGTGCTCCGTGATCTTCGGAAGATAAAGTTCTTCCATGGCGCGGATCTTGGTGGGGATCACGCGCAGCACCAGTCCAACGTTGCCGCGTTGCTGAAACACGTTCACACGAAAGCGTCCGAGTCCGGCAACGCCGTAAGCCATGTCGAGCTCGGCGGCTTCTTTGAACTTTTGTTTTTGCCGGTTCGACATCATGCTGAACGCCATGTNNGGGGTAGTTTCCGACCTTCAAGTGCAAGTCGGAAGCCTTGCGTTCCATTGCAATTCGCAGCAAATCGTCAATATGCATAATGAACTCGCTTACTCAGACAAAACGTCTGGCGTCCCTTTCACAGACCAAAAACCCACGCACGCCGGGCCTCTGCCAGGTGGCTCCAACAAGTGTACGTCGGGCCGTCTCTGGCTACAATGTTACAGATGTCGCAAACCGAACGGGTACCCCGAATAGTAATCATCGGCGCAGGCTTTGCCGGACTTAACGCCGCCAAGGCCCTGGCCAACGCCCCGGCGCAAGTGACGGTGGTCGACCGCAAGAACCATCACACTTTCCAGCCGCTGTTATACCAGGTAGCGCTGGCGGTGCTTTCACCCGCTGAAATCGCCTCGCCAGTGCATNNCCGCGGCGCGACCAACACCGATGTTCTGCTAGGCCAAGTAACCGGCTTCGATCTCGCCAACCGCAAAGTAAAGATTGACGACATCGAACTGGGCTACGACTACCTGATCGTAGCCGCTGGCGCCACCCACGCCTACTTCGGACATCCCGAATGGGAGCAATTCGCCCCCGGTCTCAAAACCCTCGAAGACGCCCTCGAAATCCGCAGCCGCGTGCTGCTGGCTTTCGAGATGGCCGAACGCGAAGCCCTGGTCGAAGGCGTGCACACGGACTTGAACTTCGTGGTCGTCGGCGGCGGTCCCACCGGAGTGGAACTCGCCGGCGCTATCAGCGACATTTCCAAGCGCTATATGGAACACGACTTCCGCGCCATCGATCCCGCAAGGGCCCGGATCATTTTGCTCGAAGGCGGCCCGCGCGTGCTGCTNNCCCGATCTCTCAGCCAGCGCAGAAAAACAACTGCGCCAGATGGGAGTAGAAGTCCGCACCAACGCCATGGTGACCAAAATCGAGCAAGGCATGGTGACGGTAGGCCAGGGCGAGAAACAAGAAAAAATCTCCGCAGCCGTCGTTCTCTGGGGCGCCGGAGTTTCAGCGTCACCTTTGGGCAAAATGCTGGACGCACCCACAGACAGAGCAGGCCGCGTCCTCATCTCACCGGATCTCACAGTCCCCGGCCATCCAGAAATTTTCGTCATCGGCGACCTCGCCGCCGCCAAAATGCCAGACGGAAGTTTCGTCCACGGCGTGGCCCCGGCNNCCGGCAGCAATCCAAATGGGAAAGTTCGCCGCCCGCCAGCTCAAGCGTTCGCTCAAAGGCAAACCGCGCCAGGACTTCCACTACCTCGACAAAGGCAGCCTGGCCACCATCGGCCGCTCCAAAGCCGTGGCCCATTTACGTAAGCTGCATTTCGGTGGCTTTCTCGCGTGGCTGGCGTGGCTCTCGATCCACGTGCTGTTCTTAATCGGCTTCCGTAACCGCCTGCTGGTAGTGATGGAGTGGGCTTGGGCGTACATCACGTACAACCAGGGAGCGCGGTTGATTACCGGTGAGCCGCGGCCCGATNNCGTTAACAGGGAGAAAAACAGGGAGAATATCAGCCCTTTGGTTCCCGCAGACATTCAAAGCCTCGATTCCATGGGCATTTTGAGACTCTTCTTAGATTAGAGTGTTCCGCTTCTCCCAAAACCGAGCCCGCAACGCGGGCGCCATTATTGAGCCCACCGCGTAACCGGTGGGAAGACGGGAAGCATCCTGAGCCCCTGAAGGGGGCGACATAAGCTCTCCTCAATCCGAAAAGAGTGGAAGCCTCCGACGAAACCGTATGCCGCCCCTCCAGGGCTCAATCCTTTTATCGATCTATTCCCACCGCTGACGCGGATGGGCTCAATAATTTCGCCCCGCGTTGCGGGGCTCCGCATCCCACACGGATCACGTTAATGAAGAACCATTCGCGCCACGACATCCGGCCAATTGCCAATTGCTATTTGCTAATTGCTCTAACCAACACACACGTCACATCATCCGCCAGAGGAAGATTCTTCCCGACGAAAAGATCAAGCCCGACCATGATCTGGCTGATCAAACTGGTCGCCGAAGCAGCCGAAGCGCCGGATTGCAGACATGCAATCACGCGCTCTTCGCCGTATTCTTCGTCCTGCGCATTGGTGGCTTCCACCAGGCCGTCGGTAAAGATGGCCAGCCAGTCGCCGGGTTCGAGCGTGACGCGTCCAGTCTGATACGCTGCGCCACACTCAATGCCCAGGGGAAGTCCGCCGGCTTCGAGCCGCTCGATGGTTCCAGCGTCTTTATTTCCAGAACTGCGGCGCAACAAAGGCGGGTTATGTCCGGCATTGATGTACGTCAACGTGCGGTCCGCGGGAACATATTCCGCCAGGAATGCGGTAACAAAGCGGCGTCCACCCTGGCTGTTGCCGCAAACATAAAGGTTCATGCCGATCGCCAGTTCCTGGAGCGAGCACGGAGTGGTGGAGAGCGTCTTCAAGCTGGCCTGGACACTGGCCATCAGCAAGGCCGCCGGTATGCTCTTGCCGGCAACATCGGCCACCACGAAAAGAAAAGCCTGGTGGGCGTCGAGAGCCGCAAGATTCAAAGCCGTGGAATCGGGGTTAGCGGGTGTCGAGTTAAACGAAGCCCGCGGAAACACATCATAGTAGTCGCCGGCCACCGTGTTCGCCGGACGCGCGGCAAAGGCAATGTCCAGTCCCGGCACCTCCGGCGGGCGGGAAGGCAGAAGCCACGTCTGGATTTCGCGTGCGATCTGTAAATCGCGCTTCATCACCACCCGGTCCGTGACCTCCAGCAGCAACAGCAGAAGCAGCAGAAGCGACCCAAAAATGCGGAAGTCGAAGTTGAAGATGTGCTCGTTCCCCGCCGCGTCATGCCAGTTAAACTCCCCGCTCAGCAGCACCAGCACCAGCGCCAGCAACAAAAGCAACCGCCGCGCCGGCGACAATTGCTCCAGAATGGCCCAGAAGAATTGCTTCGCGACACTCAAGAAATACATTCCTCGGCGCACACCCTGGGGTTTGGCGAAGTCCACTTCCCGCGAGTAGAGATGGTAGCTGGCCTTAGCGTCCGTCTGAAACTGCGACCAAAGCTGGTTCAGCTCCAGCCCCGTGGTAACCCGCCGCCAGAACTGCGAGATCCAGGCGGTGAAAGCGTTTTGTCGGTGTGGGGCGGCCATGGGGGAGATGCGATTATAGAAGGGAATTTGGATGCGGCGCGCTATTCTTGATTGACAGTGAATGCAGGGCGGATTGCTTCGTTCCGGATTTAAGGAAGTAGGCTAGCGTGCTCCCTTGCTGCTATTGCAGCGACGGTGCATGGGCTGGGCATTTCTGATCTTAGTCGGTCCACCTTTCGCGTATGCAAGGATGTGGTCTACCGTGAAATCGCTCCAAGAGACTGGTCTCTTGCACTTCGCGCAAAGTACCTTTTCGTCGGTTCCCCAGATAATGCGGCGCTGTTCGGACGTAAATCCACGCTTTTCGTCTTTGCGCTCGTACAAAGACCACAGCAGGCTTTTCAGGATCGCCCTTCGTCGCTCACGATTTGCGCTGCTGTCGGTATCAGCCCGGACAGTAAGCAGATAGTCCGAGTAAAGCCGCTGAGCGGGTCTAGCTGGTTTGAGGCTCCGAAGCTGGTCTCTCAGCTCGTCGGCTCCCTTTGACAGTTTGCGCAGGAGCGCATAAGCGATCTTATTCCGCTTTCTATCTTTGAGAACAAACTTTTCCTTCTGCATTTCCCAAACCAGCAAGAAAAGGGAATAGAACTCGGCACTATTTCTAAAACGTGTTTGTCTTAGTTCGGGAAACATTTTCTTGAGTAGACGGTACGTCGCCATAAACTCGCGACTGACCTTGGCGAGCGTGTTGCCGTTTACCGAATCATTGCCAATCGCTCGGTCGAGTGCGGTCTTCTTGTTTATTGGGTCACCGTGATTGATTGACATGAGTAACTCGGAGAAGAGCTCAGTGCCACGCATGCGACCGATTTGCGCTTGCGTGAGTATCTTCTCTGCTCGGAGGTAGGAGTGGCAGCGAGCCACGAGCCGGTCGGCTTCTCGCAGAAATTTACTCGTATAAAACTGCGCGTGGCGTCTCTCGCCCGATGTAAGACGCTTACCCGTCGAGTTGATGCGTACAAACAGATCAATAATCTGGGACAACTCCCCCGAGACCTGGACAGTTTGTATCTGATACCCGTCAAAAGCCGCTCGACTAGAAGGGAAACGTCGCTTTATTTCTGTCCAGTCGTAGTACTGGCGCTCGTTGCCCTGAAACTCCAGCTTAACGTCGAAGCGGTCACGCTTGAACTTACCGGCACCCACAAACATGAGGATTGTCTCAAGTCTCTGTTTTCCGTCGATCACGTCATAAATCAAGCGTCCGTTCTCCTGTCGCTTGTAGAGAAAGATGCTTGGTATCGGATAGCCTGCGACGATGGACTGGATGAGCCTGGTGCGATCCGTCGGTGACCATACCGACCGCCTCTGAAAACCGGGATCGAGGTTGATCTGTCGGCTTTTGAACATGAGCAACAATTGGTTAATCGTCGGCTCGGTATATGTTGGTTCCAGGGACATGAGTGGTTTTCTGGGCCGTCGTGACCGTCAGGTAGTTTATGCGGCTTGCGGACGAATTATACCCACAACCACCCGAAAATAAACACAATCCATGCACGGGAAAAGGGAAGTCACCCGCCCATTAGTTGTTTTACAAGAGATCGGGGAGATAAGGGACGTTTTCCGAGCATTCAAGAGCAAACGGCCAACGCCACCGATTTTTTCTTCGCTACGTTCTCCGTACTCCTCTAAAAGTGCCGGATGCCCAGGGGTTGATTTGATTTGTTCTAAGCCTCACCATGGCGAGGGTGGCCCACTCTTCGCGGTTTTTGCGAAGGGTGGGGTTCGAAGATAGCAGCACCACGCTTCAATCCGGGAACGAGGGTGACCCAGGAAGATACAGTGAGACGCGACGGCTGACCTCGCGCACCCTTTGCTCCAAAGCCGAAGGAACAAAGGCAGAAGTCAGATGGAAACGTCATCGAATCTCGCCCTTCGCAAAAACCAAAACCGCGAAGGTCAGGGCACCCTCGAGTATGGTGAGGTGGAGAAAAGGCAGGGCACCCGGCCGGTTTCCTACTCCGGGAAAACCTTCGTCGGTCATCGAGCAGTCAGTCCTTGGATGAAACAAGTATCTTCCCTGATGGTCACGTCGAGGTTCCACCGCCTGCCCGCACCGTCAGTTGCGATGACGTGGTGGTTGCCGACGGGCACCGTAGCGGTCGCGGTTCCCTCTGCCCCACACGCTGCTGAGCTAGGGGAATACTTTGTCTTGGCCTCGCCAATGAACTGATTGTCAACCCATACGCGAAGATTCGAGCATGCGCAGTCGTTGTATATCGTCAACTGGCCATGGTCCTTTCCGTAACGGTGCGAAGCAACTCTGAGAGACCGAATCGTGTCATTTAGCCCGGCAATCGTAGTGTCTCTGTTGAATATTTGCCGCGTTCGGTCAGCCAATTCCTGATCTTTTTGGGCAAGTTGTTGTGTCCGTTCGCTCAAGTCCTGTTCCTTCAGGTTGAGTTGTTGTGTGCATTCACTCAGGTCCTGTTCCTTCTGGTTGAATTGCTGAGTGCGCTCAGTCAGCATCCGGTCGTTGTTAGCTAATCGGCGGTTTGTGTCCGCCAAGCGTCCGTTCAGTTCCGTAATTTCTTTGTCTGCCGCCTCTAACTTGCGAGTAGCCTGCGCCAACAATGTGTTGTCTTTCACAAGACTCATGCCATAAACGAACATTGCTGCTATGACGAAAACAGTGAAGAAGATCCAGAATATCGGCTTTAGTAAGAAATCTGTGGCGCTCATCTTTTCAAATTCCCAACCCTACTCGTGACACTCTCACGATCTTTTGTTCCTCGTCAAACTTTTGGTTCAAAGTACATACTCGACAAGCCGATAGGAGCACTGCAAATAAAAATTGTGATTCCGATGGCGACGATCACTTTGTGAGCACCGTTCGCACTTTGATTCAAAATGAGATCAAAGTTACCCATATAGGCAGTATATAGGTCGTACAGCACCGCCAAGAACCACAAAATCTTAGCTCCCGTCGGAATCAGCTCCTGCGATGGGTTTTTAATGATTGGGATTGTTCTGAACAAGAAAATTCCGATAAGTAACCCGAACAACACCGACATGATCGTTTGGATCGAGCCGGGACCAAGAATTGTGCTTGTTCCATACACTGTAGTTACGGTGTCCCAGATCGCAACAAATCCGAGACCCAACATCATTATCAACCTATTGTTCATATTGATTTACGGGATACGTCCTGCCTTTCTTAGAATCAACCACACAGCGATCAAAATCCCAAGCAATGTGAACGCGATCAGTGCGAACCTCATCGACTTTGGGCGATGTTCTTTAGCATGAGGCCTCATGATGAGCTGATAACCCACCTGCTTCTGCTCACCGTCCGACACGTTCAGTTGGCGATCTAGTGCCGCGAGCTGTTGTTGTAGGCGTCCTAATTTTGCTCTACTCTCAATCAGTTGCTGTTCTCGGGCCGTCAGTTCCAAAGTCGCAGTCGCGATTTGCTCCGAGAGCCTAGCATTCAGAGCCTCCCTCGCAGTGGCAGTCAGTTGGAGTTCCCTTAGCTCGGAATTGAGAAGTTTGAACCGAGCTTCAAGCTTGGACAGCAACTGCCTGGGAAGTTCGATCTGATCTATACTAATGCCTTCCAGTTCCCAACGGATCCACTCCCATAATGTGTCGACATCTCTGCCCAAGGCGCGTGCCATTTCTGTCACGAGCGCAACTACACGTTTGTCGGCCTTGTTGCCTGGAGACGAAAGCGTCACTGCTGGTGACCTCCCCGATTGTTAAGTTGAAACTGGTAAGGGAAACTCTAGCAGAAAAACCGGCTTGCGCAAGGGATTATCGTGCACTATTCGGAGAACAAGACCGAGTGTCCTGGATTAGGTTTCCAAGTAGAAGGATTCCATAACGAAACGCGGCCGGGTGCCCCGGGGTTGGTTTGAGTTTTGTCTGAGCCTCACAATACCGAGGGTGGCCCACTTTTCGCGGTTTTGTTTTTTGCGAAGGGTGGGGTTCGAGGATGGCGGCAGCACATGTTTAATCTGCCGAGTGCCCGGATTGAGTTTCCGGGCAGAAGGGTTCCATGACGAAACGGCGTTCTATCTGACTACGTCGCATGGAGGCTCTTACATGAGAAAACTGTTAGCAGTGGTTATCACCTTGGTTGGTATATCGACTTTACTAGCCTTTGCTCCACCACCTCCGCCACCGCCACCGACCCTTGAAGTGGTTCAATCCGGACTGAACCCGCCAGGCGATTTGATCGCGAACGTCAACAGTAGACTCGGTAACGGGTGCAAGTTGAGCGGTCCGACAACAATGCAATGGTTAAGCGGAGGAGATGTCCGCTGGTCGCAGGCGCTCAAATGCGGTCGCTCAGCAAGACCTGCACGCACGCTCGAGGTAATCCAATCCGGCCTGAATCCGCCAAGTGATCTGGTTGCAAAGGTAAACGGCAGACTTGCTAAGGGTTGTGCGTTGGTCGGTCCAGCATCACTGCAATGGGTAACGCAAGGAAATATCCAATGGGCACAGACGCTCGATTGCCCGAAATGATCGAGCAGGCTCTATAAAAGGCGATGTCCCGTACCCTTTGGTTTTCATAGTGGAATTACAAATGCACCTGGTTCAAAACGGGACGCACTAGAGAGAAGCCGGAAGAAACGCCTTGACCTTTTGTGGTGTCGCTTTTAAAGTTTTGGCCAATCGCGCACTACCTACTGGAGGAACTCAAGTGGTCAAAAGAACTAGCTCTCCAAACAGACGCAACTTTTTGAAAACTTTGGCTGGCAGTGCGGCGGGAGCTATTCTGTTCTCGGGCACCAGGCTGTTCGGGGGGACCACGTGCGACCAGTTTGGACGTTGCGTCTCTGCAGTGGATTTCACAGAATTCGCGCAAGAGGCGTATCAGCAGCAACAGATGCCCGAATGGTGCTGGGCGGCGTGCATTTCCATGCTTTTTGATTTTTATGGCCATGCCGTTTCTCAAGACCGCATCGTTACAGAAGTCTATGGTGCACCGGTGAATATGCCCGCGGGCTACGGCATTACCATCGCCAGGCAACTAAACCGTGTCTGGAAAGACGACAGCGGAAATCGTTTTCGGGCCATTCTGACAGGAGCATATGATGCTGATGCGAGGGTCAACACTCTTACCAATCCGATGCTTATTGGCGAGTTAGACGGAGATCATCCAATGATCATCGGTGCTGGCAGCCATGCGATGGTGCTGACAGCTCTGCAGTATCAAGCGACGCCCATGGGCCCCAACGTGGTGGGAGGCGGGGTATTTGACCCTTGGCCCGGTCGAGGGGCTCGAGGTTTATCGCGCGCTGAACTGTTTCCCGTAGAGCGTGGTGGGTCGATGCGGTTTGTCGCGACCGCCCGCGTGCAGGATCTCTAGAAGGCGCCAGCCGAGGAGCGACTGTGATGAATAGCCATCAATTGAATGAATTAGTTCAAGAGCTGGAGAACGATGGAGAAGAATTCTTCGGTGGCGGCAGGCTCAACAACATTACCGATGCCACACTATCAATCGTGGCTGTTTTCACGAGTTTGGCTGCAACTGTGCTAGTCGGTACTGACGCACCGCGATGGATTCCTGCGGTGGTCGCAGCTGTGCCAGCGGCATGTGCGACCTTGCAAAAGACACTCGACCTTCGAGGGCGATCTAATTGGTACTTTCAATATGCTGCGCAGGTGAGGAGTCTGGCGACCGATCTGAAGTATGCCGACGCACCGAACGTGCAGGAGTGCGCTCGCAAACGAGCTGAGCTTGAAACAAAGATGGAAGATGAATGGTCGCGGATAGGCCGTTCTGGAGTGACACCATCTAGTGGCCGACGGGCTCGCGGCCAGCGCTAAACCCGTACTTTAAACGAGCCTTTTCTTTTCACGGCGGGTGGCCCAGACTTTCATTTGTTTAAAATGTTGTCCTGATGTTTCGAAGCCTCACGACAGCGTGGATGCGCACGCGAGCTGGAAAAGACAGGAACGCTGGGCCAGCCGCTGTAGAAAGGTATCCATGACTGACTTCGAACGGCAACTCATGTGGGCTCTGCAGGCGCTTGCTCAACCGGCTTTCGTACAGCCCACTCTATTTCCTTCATTCGTCTTCCTTCATTCGTCCTGGTCGCGGATGAGCTTGCTCTGGAATTTGATCAGTGGCGAGAAGTAGTTGCCGACAATGGGGCTCCATGGACACGGGACCAACAAAATGCTATTGCGGCGCTGGATGAGTTGCTGGCCGAGATGAGCGGACCTGGCAAGCCGGAGTTGTGGCTTGAAAAAGGCTGTCTGGATCATCCGAAATGGACCGAGGTTCGGCGGCTGGCGAAAGTTGTCTTGGATGTTTTTGGCTGGCCCGAGGGTATTCCGCCTCTGAAACGCGCTACCTATGTTTCATCCGAGGGATACCAGGAACAGGAATAACGGGCGCACAATTTAAGATAGTTGGTGTTCTTTATGAGATTTCATTGGAAATTGTTGTTGGCCAGTACGGTTCTCGTGGGGCTCCTGACTTTTGTGTTTGACAGGTTCCATGTACCCATTTTGTTTTACGCGTTATGGCCCGGTAATATGCTCAGCATCGCAATCACGGGGGGACACGGCGGAACGGCTTCCCAGGAAATGCTTGCAAGAATTGCCAGAATCTCTTTAAACATTTTTGTCTATTTTTGCATCCTTCTGCCGGGTGCCCCAGGAAAGTGCAGTGAAAGGCGGTGGTCGATCTCGCCCACTTCTGCTCCAGGGGCGGGCCACGCATTATAAAAGGGCGCCCCTCAATCCGAGCTCTGATCCGAGCAATAGACCGTGAGCAAAACCGCTTCTCAGCTATAATGCCGGACGATGTGGGTGCTCCGTGTGAAGCCTTATGGTCCGGTCAAGTACCGGGAAGGTTTATAGACGCGTGGCGATCGACAAACCGCCATCGAAAGGATTCACAGGCTCTGCGCAACCGGCTGGCAGAGCGATTCGGCCAACTTAAGGAGAACTCACATGAAAAGAAACTCCCGCGCAGTCTTGATCGTTGCTTTGCTGGGAACCATGCTCATCACTGTGTCCCTTAGCTCCCAGGCCCCCCAATACAAGGTAGGCGACCGCGTCGAATTTTCAG
>PLJN01000183.1:0-187 GCA_003140235.1 Acidobacteriaceae bacterium | reverse complement strand
GCAAGGCCCCGCGAATTGTTACCCGGCCGATCTATACTCAGGAATGTGGCTTTCGCCCGTTGGGCGGGGCCGCGCCGACGATTCTGACGGAGAAACTCCGCGTCGATGGAAACCGGACCGTACTGGCCGATCGCGCACTGCTGGATTGCGACAACCTGAATCATTCCGGCAGAAACGGCTCGCCGCT
>PLJN01000048.1:36065-38778 GCA_003140235.1 Acidobacteriaceae bacterium | reverse complement strand
ATCGAGACTTCCCGGGGATGGCTCACGATCTACCACGGAGTACGGCATACGCCTTCAGGCTGTCTATATCGATTGGGGCTGGCCCTCTTCGACATTGAGAGTCCGGAAAAATGCCTGCTGCGGGGAGACTCGTGGATGTTTGGACCCGAGGCGGAGTACGAGTGCCACGGCGACGTCGACGACGTTGTGTTCCCGTGCGGATACACAATGGACGACGACGGCGACACGCTCAACATTTACTACGGAGCTGCCGATTGCTCCATCGCACTGGCACGGGCCAGTGTGCGCTCTCTTCTGAATTGGCTGGATGCTCATGCCTGTTATGGGCGCGGGCAACGAGAAAAGGACCTATGAAACCAATGATATGGATTTTTCAGTTTGCCTTCGGTTGTCATCACGACCAACTGAGCCGGGTGTTCACCATCAAACAACGGACGTACAAGGTCTGCATGGAGTGTGGAGAGGAATTTGATTACTCCTGGGCCCGCATGCACATCCAACGGCCGGCGGTCGCCGACCCTGTCTATGTGCCGCTGAATACCGCCCGGCATCCGAAGTTCTGGTAGTTCAGTTGATCGCTGCCGATGAGCTATCTAGCTCAGAACAAAAAGACCATATCTGTCATTGTTGATGCTCCTGAGTTTGCAGACGGAGCCGCGACTTCTGATTCGCAGCTCTCATTCTTAGGCCGCTTCGGGCCGGGTCCGATNNGGCTGACGCACCAACATGAGATTCGATACAACGCACACGGCAGACAATCTGCCCCACAAGGAGATACTTTGAAATCCAAGTTTTTTTTAGCAGCCGGAATCACTCTTGGTTTGAGCGTGTTTGCTCAGGCCCAAACCACCACGATCGTTGAAACCAGAGGTCCGCACCACACATACCGCGTGGTTGTAATCAGCCGCGACGTGCAGGCTGTGAATTACCGGCATCGCAGCGGAGCCACCAAGCTGGATTTTGCCGGCACCGACCTGATGCCTTCAGCGAACGGCCAGGCCAAAGTAGAAAGCAAGAAAGGCTATCTCGAAATCGAAGTGGAATTTGGCNNTGGGCCATTTCGCCCGAGGGCCGGCCCGTTAACCTGGGCGAAGTGCTGGTCGGCGATAACAGCCGCAGCAAGCTGAATGTCACGACCGACCTTCAGGCCTTCGCTCTGATCGTTACTGCAGAGCCTTACTACGCCGTGCGGCAACCGAGCAACGCCGTCGTGATCGAAAATGTGGTCCGCGATGACACCAAGGGAACGACCGAGGCGGTCAATGCAAAATATGAACTGATGGAACGTGGCGGCTACATTCCCAAGGGCTACCGGTTCGATCCGGTGATCTTGAATACGCGGCTGCCACTCGAGTTCTTTGAGGCGCGTAACGCGTTGCGCATCGCCGAATCTGAAGGGGCCGAAGAGTACGCCAACGATAGCTATAAGCACGCTGTTCAATTGATGAACACTGCAGATGGCTATGCCATGGAAAAAGACCTGCACAAAAAAGAACTGATCGCAGTTTCCCGCGAAGCGGTACAGACGGCCGAAGACGCACGCGAAATCGCAATCAAGAAAATGGACGGCGAGCGCGTCGCGAACGAACGCAGTGCTTCGGCCGATGCGCGAGCCAGATCGCAGAGAGAGACGGAAGAAGCGAATCGCCAAAAGGAACAGGCCCAGTCTGATACAGCAAGTGCCCGGACCGCACAGGCACAGGCCGAGTCTGACGCAGCAAAGGCCCGGAATGACGCTGCGAATGCCCAGGCTGCATCAGCCAGTGCCATCGCGGCAGCTCAAGCCGATGCCGAGAGATCTCGTTTAGCCGCACAACTAGCGCAGCAGAACGCGCAACAAGCGGACGCCGATAAAGCGGCCATGCGCACGCGGTTGTCTGTGCAGTTGAATTCCATTCTCGAGACACGCGACAGCGCGCGTGGGCTGATCGTCAGCATGTCCGATGTTTTGTTTGACACCGGGAAATACTCATTGAAGCCCGGTGCACGGGAGAAGCTGGCGAAGGTCGCCGGCATTCTGCTGGCTTACCCCGGACTCAGCATTGCAGTCGGCGGCTATACGGACAATGTCGGCGGCGACGCAATGAATCAGACGCTATCAGAGAACCGCGCCGGTTCGGTGCGTGATTACCTGGTGCAACAAGGTGTGGGGACAAATTCAGTCAGCGCCCAGGGCTTCGGCAACACTTTGCCGGTGGCCTCCAACGATAACTCCGCCGGTCGGCAGCAAAACCGGAGAGTGGAACTTCTCGTGTCCGGCGAATCCATCGGCCACGTCAACGCAACAACAGGCAGCTTGCGCTAAGGCAAGCGTACGACCCAGCAATAAGAAAAAGAGGTAGCACATTATGAAAGCAATCAAAATCACCAGCACAGCCGTTCTGTCTTTGCTTCTTGGAATCGCTGCTGCCAGCGCGCAGCAGCAAGACAAGAAGCAAGATCAGCCAGCTCAGCAACAGGGCAAGCAAGAGCAAGCGAGGCCGCAACAGCAGCAGGAACGCGCCCAGCCGCAACAGCAGCAACAGCGCGCCCCGCAGCAGCAACAGCAGCAACAGCGCGCTCAGCAACAGCCGCAGCAAGACCAGAACAGGCAGCAGCCACAACGCGCTCAGCAACCACAGCAACAGAACCAGAACAATCAACAACAGCGTAACGCCCAGCAACAGCAGCAACAGAACCGGAACAATCAACAACAGCGTAATGCTCAGCAGCA
>PLJN01000048.1:0-36000 GCA_003140235.1 Acidobacteriaceae bacterium | reverse complement strand
CGGAACAATCAGCAACAGCGTAACGCTCAGCAGCAACAACAGCAGAACCGGAACAATCAACAACAGCGTACGGCTCAGCAACAGGGCCAGAACAGGCAGCAACAGGCCGCCCAGCAACCGCGAGGCAATCAGGTGGCCCAGCGCAGTGCGTCCCAAACGCGCATCCAGCAGAACGCCTGGCAACAGCATCGCGCGGGCAACTGGCAGTCAGACCACCGCACCTGGGCACAACGGGGCGGCTACCACGGTTACCGTATTCCTGAAGCCCGTTTCAGTGGCTTCTTTGGGTCGGACCATGGATTCGTAATCGGTGGCCTACCCTTCCTGGTAGTCGGCGGATACCCGCGCTTCCGCTACGATGGTTATTGGATCAGTACTCTTGACCCATGGCCGGGAACCTGGGATTCGGACTGGTACGATACAGACGACGTTTATGTCCTCTACTCCGATAACGGCTATTACATGTACAACCGCAGGTATCCCGGCCAGGGAATTGCGGTCAGCATCTCGCTCTAGCGGTTTCCACGGTGCAGCCTCGCAAGGAGGCTGCACCACGTGGTGCATATTCCTGCCTAAAGGGAGATCGACGTAAAATCGAGATTATTCTCATCTTTAACAATCTTCCAGGTTTCCACCTGAGCGGCCGCTGAAACCGCCAAAGCCGTTGCCGCAGCCAAGCCGAGCAATAAACGGGTCATTGAATCTTCCTTGTATGGCAATAGGGTAACGCGAGTCAGGAGCCCAGTAAAACTCCCTCCTGAATCATCAGGCCTTACAGCTCTCGTACCCCGTGGCTCCGCACCATAAAGTAGGTTGCCACGGCGGCGAGCAGAATACCGTTGCAGACCAGCACGATCGGGGCGCCGAACTTGCTGGCGAAATATCCGCTGACCAGGCTACCCAGAGGCATGCCGCCACGGAATGCCACCATGTAGATGCTCATGACGCGGCCACGCAGCTCATTGGGCACAATCAACTGCACCAGCGATGTAACTGTTGCGAATACGATAATCAGCGCAGCACCGACACCAAAGAGAAGAATATCGCTCAGCCACAAGACACGGGACAGAGCGAACCCGGCGATCAATCCCCCGCACAGTAATTGGACGATGAGGGCAGTGCGTCCCATCCGCTTGTACTTGCCCAGCCAGGCGACGACAATCGCGCCAACCACCGAGCCGGAACCCGAGAACGCCATGAGCCGCGTGTATTCCGCCACACCCTGGTGAAACACTTGCTTGGCAAAAAGCGGCAGGAAAGTCAGCACGGCGAACGCTAGAAACGTCGTGGCGAAAGCAAGCATAGTCAGGGCCAGCAAACTGCCCTCGCGCCGGACATAATTGAGACCACCCTTTAACTCCTCGCGAATCCTTCGTGGGGACACAGGCGCCGTGTGCGTGACCCGCAGCAACATCAAGGCAACGATCACCACCAGGAAAGACACACCGTTCAGGGTGAAGCACGAAGTCATTCCAAACTTCAAAAGCGCGGCCCCGGCCAGCAGCGGCCCGATGACCCGCGCCAGATTGAATTGGATCGAGTTGAGAGCGATTGCGTTGGGAAGATCGCTCTTCTCAACCAGCGTCGGGACCAACGCCTGGGATGCCGGTCCTCCAAAAGCCTGGGCCGATCCGGTAATGAATGACAGCACCAGGATCGGCCAGACGTGATTCAATCCCGAGAAAACCAGAGCGGCCAGCGTGAACGCGGTCGTCATTTGAATGTACTGCGACACCAGCAGCACGCGGCGACGATCGAGCCGGTCCGCGAGCACCCCGCCGAGGAGCGTGAAGAGCATGATCGGCAACTGCTGCAGAAATGCGTCCAGCCCCAGGTAAAACGCTGAGCCGGTCATGGACAGGACGAGCCAGTTTTCGGCGACGTTCTGCATCCAGGTACCGATGCTGGACGTGCAGGAGCCGAACCAGAGAATACTGAAATTACGATATCGGAACGCCGCCAGCGTACGGCGCACGGCATTCACGCCGGTCAAGGCCACTCCCGCCGCGGCCGTCGCTGCTTTCGTTTGTACGGAGTTGCTCAAAAAAATCCCTGGTTTCACTACCAACAATCGCGCAGATTCTCAGCCTATCACAAATGGGTTGCAGTCTGATGTCGGCGCCATCCCCTGATAGACTGCGAGGACTACAAAACGTTTTCACGAGAGGTACAATATGCTCGTGACCCAAGAAGCCAATGATCTGTTGAAACGGGCCCTCGAGCTTCCGTCCGAGGAGCGCGCCTCCCTGGCCGGATCTCTTTTGCATAGCCTGGATACAACTCTAGATGCCTCCGCGGAGGAGGCATGGAATGACGAGATCGCTCGCCGTATTGTTGAATCGCGCGATAGAAAAGATTGCTGAAGCTCCCAACCCTTGGCCAGCGTTCCTCCTTGGCACCCGCAAGTTTCTTCTTTACCGCTTTCCGTATGCAGTTGTGTATCGGCAGATTCCTTCTGTGATTCAAATAGTTGCAATCGCGCACGCGCACAGACGACCTGGATACTGGAAGAAGAGAATGGAAGGCGATCAGTAAGCGTTATTGCCCTACCCCATAAACTTATACCCAAGCCCCGGCACAGTCACGATCATGGTTGGTTGTTTGGGGTCGGGTTCAAGTTTCTGTCGCAGGCTGCCAACGTGGACATCTACTGTTCGCGTGAAAGTCTCTTCGCTGTAGCCCCATACTTCTTTGAGCAGCACTTCGCGAGAGAGCGTGGTGCCGGGGTTCTGAACGAAGTATCGCAGCAGACGAAATTCACGGGCAGAGAGTGGTACGGTCTCGCCATTCCGCGAGACGGAAGTCCCGCGAAGGTCAACGCGCAGCGTTCCAAACTGGTGGACTTCTGTATTTTTCGCCGGGGCAACTGCGCCGCGCCGGAGCAAGGCTTCGATGCGGGCCAGCAGTTCCAGCAGTTCGAACGGCTTGGTCAGATAGTCATCGGCGCCGATCTTGAGTCCCAGAACCTTATCCACCAATTGGCCGCGGGCCGTCAGCATGATGATGGGCATGACATGACCAGCTTTGCGGATGTCGCGGCAAACGTCGAAGCCGCTTTTCAATGGCAGCATCACGTCGAGAATGACCAGGTCATAAGAGCCTTTGGTGGCCTTTTCAAGACCCTCCACGCCGTCACCAGCACAGTCAGTCGAATAGCCCTGACTCTTCAGACGGTCGGTGAGCGTCATGCGGAGGTCGGCTTCGTCTTCGATGATGAGAATACGCTCAGCCATGCATTAGCCTGACGCCGCACTGGCTTCGTTGTCCAACGCGGTTTGGACACCGACGGCATAAGGACCCTCTGCTACGGGAAGATGGACGGTAAAGGAAGTTCCCTTACCCAGTTCGCTCTCCACGGTGAGGCGTCCGCGCATGGCTTCGATGAGAGTTTTGGCCAGAGGTAAGCCCAGCCCCGTGCCATGGATCGCGGAACCCGCCACCGCGGGGCTGCGATAAAAAGGATCGAAGATTTGTTTCATCTCGCCGGGGTCAATGCCGATGCCTTTGTCTTCAATGGTCACCGTAACTTCGCGCACGGAGTTGTTCTCTTTGCGCGCAGTGGCGCGAATGCCGACCCACCGGCTGTCTCCGCCATATTTGACGGCGTTGGTGATCAGGTTCTGCAGACACTGCGAAAGGGCCGCAAAATCGGCCGCTACCGCAGGCAAACCGGGTTCCACGTGACGTTCCACGGAAACTGCGCCGCCGGTAATCACGCTGGCCGTATTCTCCAGCGCGGCCTCAATTATTTCGGCAACATCCAAAGCGCGGAGCTGGTACCGCTGGGGCTTCTGTTGCGTGGCGGAAAAAACCAGGACCTGTTCCACCAGTTGCGTGAGTTGCCGGGTCTGCTTCAGGATGGAATCGCCATAGCGGACCAACTGTTCTTTATCAGCGACTACGCCGTGGGCGATATTCTCCGCGGCTGAAGAAATCACCGCCAGCGGTGTTCGCAGCTCATGGGAAACCCCGGCCACAAAGTCCATCTGCAACATGGCCAGACGCCGCGCTCGCTGGCTGGCGATCATGACCATAGCCATCGTGATGGCCAGGAGCACCAGCGCGCCAAAACTCACTGTGAGACTATGCCGGCGCAGCCTGGAGACCACGGCCTCCACCGAACCGTCCTGGTGCTTCACCACCAGATCCCATGAGCTTTGTACTCCGGCGTAGGTCAAAGGTTCAAGCCTGATGGACCGTTCGTTTCCCTGTCCCTGCGCACGGTCGTTCGCCGAAGGCCGTGGCTGAGTAAGCGGGAACATCTCTACTCCGGCGAGCGGAGTTCCTCCGCGGTGAGTCAACGGTCCAAACAGATTCAGCGAAGCATCCACGGGCAGAGCGCTGTCTGCGCCAAAGCCGGCGCCGGAGGAATACATCACGTCCTGCTCGCCTTTACTGCTGCCGTTGGCGTTGGCGCTATCCAGCACAGCAACCTGATAGTCCAGCCTGCCCGCCCGGGTGAAGTACTTCTGCGTTAACTCAGGAAAAATCTCTTTGTCGAGCGTGTTGCGGTCCAACTGGATGATGATCCACGACAAAGTTGGAGGACGAGGAGCGTCGTCGGAGCCAGCACGAGTCCGCAAAGGATAGACCAGCGCGGGAATGGACTGGTCGACCCACCAGACAGGGAATGGATCGCGCGCACGGCCGCGGGTCCGGCCCGGCGGCCTGCTGTCCGGCCCGCCGCGAAAGTGACGTGGCCGCGGCGAGCCGTCCGCAAAAGCGCGGGGTCTACGCTGGCGTGACCCGCGGTCCGCAGCGGAACGGTCCGTTGCTGGACGGTCTGCGGAAGGAGACATTTCCTGCAGGCGCTGATGCAAACGACTGAAGCCTTCGGGCCAGTTCACAGTATCGGTTTGCGTGCGGGCCGTGTCCAGACGCAACAGCTTCGCATCACCGCTGTTCCGCCAAAGATAGACGTGGGCAACCAGCGTGGGATGGGCCGCAGTGGTTTGCCACTGATGAAACTGCTGGCTCCAATCAGCGGGATCGATTTGGCTGGAGTCACCGATCTCTGACCTTACTTCTGAGCCGGTCGCCGCCAGTTCGCGCGCCAGGTCCTGCCGAAATCCGACCAGAGCAATATGCAGGTTCGATTGCATCTGAGAGCGGGTGGCCTCGCTTACCTGGCCGCTCCAGTGGTATTGCAGCACCGCAAGCAGGATCAGTACGGCAGCGAGCACCGGAGCTGCGCCCCACAGGAAAAGCCGTTCTTTGGTCGCGGGTTTCATTTCTGAATCATCCGCCAAAACAGCGCCACTCAGAATGGGGCGCTGCCTGCAATTCTGTCCTCATTATAGGGCACGCCCTGACAGGTCACATTGTGCGTGAGGAATCACTTCCCTGCCAGCGAGGGGCGGGGAAAACTCTCGTGGAGCAGCCTGACCGCGCGCCGCGGCTGCTCATCGCGCAGCCACGTCTTGAGTTCAGCCAGGAACTTGGGCTTGTAGATCACTGCAGAAGCTCCGCAATCAATGCAGGTCCTGCGGAATTGCGGCGTAGCATCCATGGACATGACAACGGTCCGCGTGCGCGGCGATGATTGCGAAACCGCAAGCGCGGCCCGCAAGCCGCTCATGCCCGGCATGTCCGCATCCATCAATACGAGATCAGGGCGGAGGTCAGTAACTTTGTCGATGGCTTCACGTCCGCTCTTGGCCCTGCCTACTACTTCCACAAGTTTATGGTGCTCCAGCAGAGAGCAAATGGCATGCAATATGGTTGCGGAATCGTCCACAACCAGTGTCCGTAGTCTCGCGCGGGACGCCGACCTGGCGCGCGCATTCATATTCAACACAAAAAGCCCCTTCGTGGATCCTTCAATTGAATCAAGCTTATCCGGGATGGACCGCGGCTGGAGTAAACAGTCGGAAATAGGGATGTAAAGTTATGGTAAAGACCCTGCTGCCTCAGGATTTCACCCGTGCGGCCGGCCATCAAGAAAATCCCAAGAAAATCCAAGGACAGGCGTTGTTTCGCCTGTCCCTGGCTGGAGACAACCCTTACTTCTGTCCCTGGGGTGGAGGTGGCGGAGGAGGACCACCCGGCCCACCGTGCCCTCTGCGGCCATGCCGGCCGTGCATGCGGTGCTCCAACTGGGTGAACTTGGCCTGCTGATCCGGGGTAAGCACCTGGAACAACGCCGCGTGCACCTTGGCGTGGGTGGCGGTCATTTGCCCCATCAACCCGCCGATGGCGTTGGAGGCCTGGTCAATCCCTGCGGCGTCGTTCTTGTCCACGGCCGCTTTCAGGTTTTCATGAGCTGCGCGCATTTGATCGTGGAGCGCCTTACCGGACGTCGCAGCGTTGGTGAAGATGGTGGTCGCCTGCTGCTGCTGCGCCGGCGTCAGCGACAACACTTTAGTGAGGTGGTCCACACGATGCTGGACCATCGCCGTCGGATCGTGCCGCCGCTCTTTCATTTCCTGCTGCGCGACTACTACGACTGCGGACAGCGCCAGCACGGCCGCGGCCGCAAATGCGAATAGCTTCTTACGGGTTATTTTCACGATGATATTCTCCATTATGGTTTCGCGTCTTCAATTTTGGTTCCTGTTTGAATGACGGAATTCGAAACATGTTGTATTAGATGTCTATGAAAACATGCTTTGCCTTGAAATTGGGTAAAAAGACTGGCAGAGAGCTGTAAGGTGGTTGTAAATAGACGCCTCAGCAGCCAGTGCTCCGTTCTGTTTTAGGAGTGGTGCATTCCTACCGACTCTGGCAGAATAATTAAATGCGTAAGTTTCTGGTTAGAGTAAATCTGCTGGCCTTCCCGCTGATCGCCTTCTCCATCGGACTGACCTCAAGCGTAAATGGGCAGGACATTTCCCAGAGCGCGAGGCGGTCAGATTTCAACGCGTTTTGTGAAGGCTTCCAGAACAATTACGCATATGTCGATCGCCCGGAGAAACCCTGGAAAACTTGGCGCGAACGCTACGCTCGCGCGGTAGACGCGGCGGACACTGCAGAAGCATACGCAGCGGTTTTTGAATCGGCATTAGATGAGTTGCATGACTTCCATGCAGAAGTACGCTCCCGCAATCCTCATCGCTGGCTGCCCGTGCCCACGTTTGCTGATGTCTGGGCGGAGTTTCGGGGGCACGACGCCCTCATTGTCGCTGTCCGCAAAGGTAGTGACGCGGAACACGCAGGCCTTGTCGCGGGCGATCGCGTAACACAAATCGACGGCACTCCGCTGGACGCCGCGATTCCCGATCGGCTTACTCTAGTGATTGATAATAATGATCCAAAGGCTCGGGAGTGGGCTTTACTATCTCTCCTCACTGGCCGGGCCGACGAAGCACGCCACTTTACCATCCGCAAGGCCAGCGGCCAGACTCAGACCGTGGTGTTGCCACTGAAGCGTAATTTTGATCGCGATCCAGGTCTGCTTACCGCGTCTGTTCTGCCTGGAGATGTCGGCCTAATCCGCTTCCACAATTCACTAGGTGATCAGAAGACCGTGGATGCATTCGACGCCGGTTTGGACAAATTGCGCTCAACACGCGGTCTCATCCTCGATTTACGAGACGTGCCCAGTGGAGGAAACAGTTCCGTTGCACTTGGAATTATGGGACGATTCGTCACACAGATGTTGCCGTATCAGCACCATAGAATCCCACACTACAGCCAGCCTGATGTAGAGCGGAATTGGTTTGAGTTAGTCGCTCCACGTGGACCTTTCACATACAAGTCTCCCGTCGTTCTCCTTGTTGACCACTGGACGGGTAGTATGGGAGAGGGAATGGCGATCGGCCTTGACGCGATGCATCGGGCCATCGTTATTGGAACGCCAATGGCACATCTTGCTGGAGCGGTGTCGGACTTTCGCCTCCCTGGAACCGGCATTGACGTGGCCTTCGCGACGGAGCAGCTCTACCATATGAACGGGACGCCGAGGCAGGATTGGGTACCGCCTGTTCTGCTGGAGGAGACCTCTCCTACCGGTGATGACGCGATCTTGAAACGAGGACTTTCTGAAATTCAGCGACGGCGATAGATCTGGTTGACTTTGAACTATTTGGACACGCGGTCGCAATCCCGGTGATTTGCCATTCCGGAGCAAGTATTTCCAAATCACGGCCGACCCGGCAACGGCACAATAACGCTGTCCCCTCTATTTGTAATGCGTTCCCGCGGGTGGTACCATCGAGCTTCTGGAGGTTTCCGATGTCTGACAGAGATAATGGCAACAACATAATGTGGTTTTTGGCTGGCCTCGGCGTTGGCGCCTTGATGGGCGTGCTCTACGCTCCCCGGTCAGGGAAAGAAACCCGCGAAGCAATCGCCAACAGCGCGCTCGAAGGCCGCGATTACATCAAGAACCGCGGACGCGAAGCCCGCGAGACCGTGAGCCAGTGGGTGGACCGCGGCAAAGAAGTCGTCGCCCAGAAAAAGGACGCGATCAGTTCCGCCATCGACGAAGGCCGGCGTGTTTATCGCGAAGCTTCTACTGAAGGCAAGAAGGGCAACTCCTAAGGGAGATCAAGTAGCCAAGTGAATACGTTCCTCATCATTTTCGTGGCTGTGGCCGCGGTCGCCATTGTTGTCCAAATGGGGATCCTGCTTGTAATGTACAAATCCACAACCCGTGCGGCGGCCCGTATCGAAGGCATTGCGTGCCGGCTTGAGGAACGGTCAACGCCGGTCCTGATTACCGCTTACGCCATCCTGACCGACGCCCAACCGAAGATCAGCGCCATCACCACAGACTTGGCCGAAGCTACGGCCGTGGTGCGCGCCAATGTGTCCCAGATTGGCGAAGCTACGGCGGAAATCGTTGAGCGCGCCCGCTTGCAAGCGGTACGCGTGGACGAGCTCATCAGCGGGACCGTCGACCGCATTGAAGACACAGCCGAAATGGTGCAGAACACGGTCATTCATCCCGTGCGGAAAATCCAGGCTATTCTGCAAGCGCTGCAGGCAGGAATCGGTTTCCTGCGACGCAGCCAGTCACGCGGTCGTAGAGATGGCACTACCGGCCAAGCCGTCGACGGCGACGAAGAAGAAATGTTTATTTAGGCCCGTGCTTCGGCAATCCAGCCGCCGCCAACGACCACGTCACCATCATAGAAAACTACCGCCTGTCCAGGTGTGACGGCGCGTTGCGGCTGGTCGAAGGTGACCAGCGTCTCGCCGTTCGGAGCGTTCTCCACCATCGCCGCCGCAGGCTCGTGGCGATGGCGGATCTTGGCATGCACGCGCATCGGCGCGCGCAGTTCGTCGACGGCAATCCAGTTCATCTTGTGGGCGATCAACTGGCGCGCCAAAAGCTCATCACTTCCGCCTACAGTAACTTGTCCCTTTTCGCCGTTGATGTTGATCACGTACAGCGGCGAACCCGTGGCCACGCCGAGTCCCTTGCGCTGGCCGACGGTGAAATTGTGTATGCCCTCGTGATGCCCCAGGACTTTGCCGTCGGTGGTCACCAATTCGCCGGAAGTGTCGGGCAATAACTCGCCCTGGTCGGCCAGATAAGCATCAATGAACTGCTTGTAATCACCACCCGGGACAAAACAAATCTCCTGCGAGTCCGGCTTCTCTGCTGACGCAAGGCCGTGCTGGCGCGCGAGTTCACGCACCTTCGGCTTGCTCATGTTGCCCAGAGGAAAACGCGTACGGCTGAGCTGCTCTTGCGTCAGCCCAAAAAGAAAATAGGTCTGGTCCTTGGCCGGATCGGCGGAGCGACACAGTAGCCAGCGGTTGCGCTCGGGATCAAACTCGCAGCGCGCGTAATGACCGGTAGCCAGAAGATCGGCGCCAATCTGCCGCGCCGTGATCAGTAACTGGTCAAACTTCAAATGATTGTTGCAAAGGCTGCACGGAATCGGAGTGCGTCCCGAGAGATACTCCTGCACAAACGGCCGCACTACATCCTGCTCAAACCGCTCTTCGTGATTGACCACATAGTAAGGAATGCCGAGGTCCTCGGCCACGCGACGGGCATCGTAAACGTCCTCAATCGAGCAGCAGCGGCCCTGTACCTGCTCCGGCATGCCTTCATGCCCAGCCAAGCGGCGCTGGTTCCAAAGCTGCATGGTAAGCCCCACAACAGTATGACCCTCGGCGCGCAGCATGGCCGCGACGGTGGACGAATCCACACCGCCCGACATGGCGACGGCAATGGTCTGTGTAGACACAAACGTTCCTGAAGACAACTAATGCATTATAGAAGAAGAGCGCTTCTGGTCGTTGTGGCAATCACTTGCCCGGCTTGGTCGGGCGCCGCAGCACTTCCAGAATTCCCGTCAGAAGCATGGCAGGAGTAGGAGGGCATCCCGGAATGTAAGCGTCCACGGGAATAACTTTGTCCACCGGACCCGCAACCGCAGGGCTCGTGGCAAAGATTCCACCACTACACCCGCAGGCGCCCACAGCGACCACCAACTTAGGGGCAGGCACAGCTTCATACGTCTGTTTCACGGCTACCGCCATGTTGCGGGTGACAGACCCAGTGACCAGCAGCAGGTCAGCATGTTTGGGAGACGCCACGAAATGGATGCCAAATCTCTCCAGATCATAGTAGGGATTCGTGAGCGCCGTGATCTCGGCCTCGCATCCATTGCAGGAACCGGCATCGAGTTGCCGGATGTTCAAGGCGCGGCCCATCAGACTTAAAATCTCGCGCCCAGCCGCTTTCGGAATGTCCAGTTCCGTCTCGACTTCCGTCGCTCGCTCTGGATCGAAATACTGCACCAGCCGCTGTTTGGATACACCGCAGCATGTAAGACGCTCAGCTATCGAGAAAGCTTTGAGCTCCGCGCAGCGGCCGCAGCCGATGCACTGCCCATAATCCAGACACAAGAGCTCCTTCTCTTCCCGATGGACGAGTGACAGTGCTGAGGTAGGGCACAAACGGCACGCGGTTTCGGCCATCTCCGCGGTGAGCAAGGACACGTCAACGTGAGGCATACGGCCCCCGTCCGCCCGCCCCAGCAGTGATTCCACCGGGACCAGCCGGTTGGGGGATTGAAGACTGCGTTGGATCACGTCGAGAATCATCGGTCACATCCGGAATAAGAAAGATTGAAGCTCTTGTTAATCAAGGGGAAATCAGCAATTACGTTGCCGACGACTGCATGGGGCAACGCCGGCCAATTCTGAAACGACGGTGACTTGATATGGCACCGAGTAAGCATGCCCGCTTCACCCTTTACCCAATACAGGAGTTCCCCGCGCGGTGACTCGATCGCAGAGAACCCTTCAAAAGCCACGTCTTGAGGAACTTCGGTTCTGATAGGACCGGCCTGAAGTTGCGTCAGGGCATCCAGAATCAATTGGGCTGAACACGCAACCTCGTCGATACGAACTCGAGTGCGGGCCAGGACATCGCCGTAATGCAATGATGGAATTTCAAAATTGAGTCCTCGGTAAGCTCCATAAGGATGGTCGCGACGGATGTCTGCGTCTATTCCGCTGGCCCGCGCCACAGGTCCCACTACGGCAAGGTCCCCGGCCACGGAGTGGTGCAAAACACCGGCAGCTTCAAACCGGCTTTGCACGGACGGGCGATCGAGCATGATGGCCGCCATCTTGGCGAACTCACCCGACGCCTGCATTACCGCCTCACGCAGCATCTCGGCTGCAGACGGACTGATATCACGTGTGACGCCGCCCGGGACCGCTATCCCCCGCCAAAAGCGTGAGCCAATCACGCGTACGCTGGTCTGTAGAAGGTCCTCTTTGATGCGACTGCAATAGGCCGCGGGAAGCATAAAAGCTATATCTCCGGAGAGGGCGCCGACATCAGCGATGTGCGCTACCATCCTCTCCAGCTCTAAGCCGATCAAGCGCACGAGCTGGGCTAGGGGCGGTGCCGTTACCGCATGGGCTTCTTCTATCGCCTGGCAATAGGCAACGGCATGAGCAAAACAGTTATCGCCTGAAACCGACTCGGCCAGCATCTGCCCCGACGACACAGGCGTCCCCTGGAAAAGTCTCTCTGTACCCTTGTGCGTGTAAAAATGCCGCAGTTCCAGGAATAAAACGTTGTCCCCGACCACGCTGAAACGGAAGTGACCGGGCTCGATGATTCCGGCATGGACCGGGCCAACGGCCACTTCACAAACTCCATCGCCTTCCACCTGCAAGAATTCGTAGTGTTCGTCCGCCCACGGAACAGCCTGTGTGGAATCAACCATGGGGTGGCAATTCCCAGGCCAGTTCTCATGCAGCAATAGAGAACGGGGATCGGGATGACCGAACAATTCCACTCCATACTGGTCTTTCAGTTCTCTCTCATACCACGCGGCGGCTGGACTTACGGGCGTAATCGAAGGAACTGAACCGTTCATCATGTCCTCGAGCACTCGGTATCCCGCTCCTGGTACGTCCAGGATGTAATGCACCATCGTCCGCTTGAGGCTGCTGTCGATCGAACCAAACAGGCTCACCAGTCGTGCACGATTTTCCGGCGGCCCTTGCAGCAGCCGTGCCACTTCAACAACCGTGGGCGTCGTCGCGTTTTCTCCAGGCATAGGGTCCATCAATTCATTACCGCCAATTCACTACATCCATGGCGCGCTGGATCATGTGAACGAGTGCGCCCGGCAGATGTAGTCCCAGAATAAGAACGAGGGCGGCGCATGCAGCCATGGCAGCAATTTCCGGAACGGAGATCCGCGACTTGTGGACCTCCGCCGGCTCCCCCGCCAGCATCCGCTGGAGTTGGTAGATGAGTGCGCCGAACCCAATCACCAGCGCCAGCAGCACAGATACCACGATCAGGTGCTGCTCTTGGTGGAATGCCGCCGTCAAGATGGCAAACTCGCTGACAAACAACGAGAACGGAGGCAAACCAACGATTGCCAGCACTCCCACCACCAGAAATGCGCTGGTCCAGCGCAGAGTGCGCGCCATCCCGTTGATTCGGTCCAACTCCAGTGTGCCGTAGCTCTCCCGCACCCGGCCGGCAGCAAAAAACAGGAGTGCCTTGGCTGCAGAATGATTCAAGGTGTGCAACAAGGCGCCATAAAGCCCCAAAGGGCCTCCGATGCCGATTCCCACGGCGATCATGCCCATGTGTTCGACACTGCTGTAAGCCAGCAGACGCTTCAAATCGCGCTGCACGATCATGAGCAATGAAGCTCCCACCAGAGACAGCCCGCCGAAGATGAGCAACATGGTGTGGCTGAACCCGGGTCCAAGAACACGGACGCTGATGGCGTCATAGCGCAAGAGCGCATACATCGCGCAGTTCAGCAGCGCGGCGGACAGCATCGCGCTGATGGGCGAGGGTGCTTCCGCGTGCGCATCCGGAAGCCAGCTGTGCATCGGCACAAACCCCACTTTTGTCCCATATCCCACGGCCACAAATACGAAGCCCAGCTTGACTAGGCTTGATACCCGGCCCAGCGCCGGCCCTGCATTCATGAGGACCGTCCAGTCCAGCGCGGCCTCCGAAGGAACGCCGGACCGCACGGCCGCAAGATAGAGAGCAATGGTACCGAAGAGAGCAAAGGCAATGCCCACGGTGCATACCACCAGGTACTTCCAGCCGGCTTCCACTGCCCCGTCCGTGTTGTAAAAACCCACCAGAAGCGCGGACGCCAGCGTAGTCGCCTCCATCATGATCCACAGCAGGCCCAGGTTCTGCGCGAGATAAGCAGCCAGCATGGCAAATACAAAAAGAAACATCAGGCAATAAAACCAGCGCGGCGAAGAGAACCTGCCCGGCGGCACGTGCCGCAGATAAGTCACCGAATAAAGCAAGGTAACCAGAAAAACAAATCCAAGACCTACCAAGAAGAATGACGTTAATGCGTCTGCCCGTAAATATTGACCTACCGCAATCGTGCTCCTCTGGTAAACCTGAAACACGAGATTGGCGAGCAGCGCGACTTCCACGCATCCGCCGGCCAGGGCCACCGCGGTCGCGCGCCGGGCATCGCGAAACAGCAATACCATGGCAGCAACCATGAGCGGCACGATCAGTGGGAGCAGCAGTACCATTCCTTCTATCCTCGCAACTTGCGCAGCTTCGAGACGTCCAGATCGTTGAAGGTTTCTCGAATGCGGAACATGAAAATACCCATCAGGAACACGCCCATCACCAGATCGAAGACAATACCGATCTCAATCACCAGCGGCATGCCGAACGTGGTGGTCAGGGCCGCCATGAAAATCCCGTTCTCCAGGATCAGCAAGCCCAGGATCTGCATGAGCGCCTTGTTGCGGCTGGTCATCAGGAAACAGCCGCTCATAATAATCGCCACTGCCGCCGCCAGCGGGTCCCGGGCAACGTTCAGGTCTTTGGCGTAAGACTGGACCGCGGAATACGAAATGAAGATCAAAGCCGCGGTAATGAACACGGACCCGGCTGGTGCGATGGAAGCTTTGACATCGCGGGAGGTGTGCAACCGCTTGACCAGCTGAAACAAAGCGTAAGGAATGGCCACAACTTTGATCAGCACCACCATGATGCCAACCATCAAGGCCGCGACAGACTTGTGCGCGTACGCAGTCGCAAACACCTGGGCCGCGATCACGGCCGATTGGGCCGCAAAAAGCGAAATGCAGTTGGACATGCGCCGTGAAGCCGCCAACAGAAGGAGTGTAAGGAAAATCAGCACGGCAGAAGAGCTGATGGCCTGACTGGCAGCGAAATTAATGATTCTCATAATTACCTTTTCATCATCAACGTGAACACAATCGCCAAAATGGAGAGCGCGGCTGCGATGCCGAATATCTCGGGCACGGCATACATGCGGAGCTTGGCCACGCAGCTTTCCAGGACCGCAATCGCGACGATCGCAATACCGAGCTTTACCACGTATAACCCGATCGACAACAGAATTGCGCCTGCCGTCACTCCACTCGCAATGCCCCAAGGCGCAAATAGGGCGATCAGCAGGGCGATCATTAGATTCAGCTTGATCGCTTGCGCCCACTCAATCAGGGCAAGACTGGGGCCGGAGTATTCCAGCACCATGGCCTCATGGAGCATGGTCAATTCCAGATGCGTGGCCGGATTGTCCACCGGCAAACGTCCCGTCTCCGCAATGGCGACCAGCGTCAACGCGGCGAAAGCGAGGACGTGCACAACTGAAATATTGAAGAAATCCTGCGCGCCGGTCCATGCCACTATCGCCGTCAGGCTGCCTGCCCGGGCCGCAACCGCAAGGGCCACCAACGAGAGAACCAGGGGCGCCTCCGCCAGAACGGAAACCATCGCTTCTCGGCTGGCTCCCATGCCGCCAAAGCTGCTTCCACCGTCAAAGGCCCCCAGCATCATCAGAAAGCGCGCAAAGGCGAGCAGGTACACGAGCACAATGAAATCGCCGGCAAACGACAATAGTCCGTTGGACCAAACGATCGGCAAAAAGGCAACCGCGGTGACGGTCAACGCGAAGGCCAGCCGGGGCGCTGCGCGGAACAGCCATGAGGCGGAACCGGGCACCAGATCTTCTTTGCGAAAGAGTTTTCCCAGTTCCGCGTACGGACGCCAGATGCTGGCGCCACGGCGGCGCTGCAGGATGGCCTTGAGCCGCGTAATGGCCCCGAGCAGGAGCGGCGCACTCAGAAGCAGAAATACGAATTGGGCCAGCCTGAGAGCGATGGTCACTAGCGGAACCTCATGAACAGAAACATGCAGAGTAAGGCCAGGAAGATGTACAGCAGGTACCATTGAATGTTTCCTGTCTGCAGCCGTCGCAGTTGCTGGGCAATGGTCATAATGGTGTTCACAATCGGCCGGTAGAGCAACTTTTCATAATGCAGGGTCCGCGTGGATTCATAGGAAATCGCGGTAGGAAAATACGGCTTGTCGGCGGGTGAGATCTCCAGTTTTCTGCTGGCCTTGTACACCGGCTGAAAAACAGTGCGAACCGGCTTGGAAAAAGACGTTGCCGTGTACTGCATCCGACCGGTCAGCGAAGCCAGGCCGCAGCCCCAGGTAGGAGCGTAGCGGACCACAGTGCGAATCAGAATCGCGGCCAGCGCCGCAATCAGCACGGTCGCGGTAACCATCTGAATTCCGCTTCCTATCTTCGCGCCGCTTTCGAAGTTGCCGCCCGGAATCAGACCCTCGACCAGCGCCCACAGCGGACGAATGAGCACCATCGGCATCACACCAATGACCAGGCACGCAGCCGCCAGCGCACCGAGCGGAACCAGCATGGAAAGCGGCATCTTGGTCTCCGGCTCAATCTGCATGCGACGGGGCCTGCCCAGGAATGCTGTTCCAAATACATTGACAAAGCACGCTGCCGCCAGCCCCCCGGTCAAGGCCAGCGCGCCCGCCGAAAGAGCCAGGGTCAGTTGCGGCGCTGGATGCGACAACTGAGCGCCCGCCAGAAAACTTTGAAAAGCCATCCACTCACCAATGAAACCATTGAACAATGGCACCCCGGCAATGGACACGCATCCAACGAGAAAGAAGGCCCCGGTGGCCGGCATGGTCTTCCAAAGCCCGCCGAGTTCATTCAATTTCAAGCTATGGGTCTTGTACTGAATGGCGCCTGCTCCCAGGAAAAGCAGGTTCTTGAAGATCGCGTGATTAAGCGCATGGACCAGCGCTGCCAGCAATGCCAGAGCGGCAAATCCGGGCGCTCCGTTTTTCTGGCAAAGCATGGCTGCGCCAATGGTCAGGTAAATGATGCCAAGGTTCTCGACGCTCGAGTATGCGAGAAGCCGTTTCAGGTCCGACTCCGAGAGCGCATAAAGGATACCCAGCAGAGCCGAAATACCGCCGGCCACCAGGACTAGATATCCGCCCCAATCCGGCCCGCCCGAGAGAAAACCAANNCGTAGACCGCTGTCTTCAGCATGATTCCCGACATCAGCGCCGAGACCGGCGTGGGCGCTATGGGGTGCGCTCTCGGCAGCCAGACGTGGAGAGGGACAATGCCCGCCTTGGTTGCAAAACCGAAAAAAGCCAGAAGGAAAACCGCTGTCTTTTCACCACCGGACATCGCTGCGGCGGCTGTCCGGATGGAGACAAAATCCAGGGAAGAGGTGTGTGGCGCAAACAACAGAAATGCGGAGATCACCAGGGCTGCGCCTGCATGCATGGTCAACAGGTAGAGAAAAATGTTTCCTCGCCGCTCCTCCGAATCTCCCTCCAAAACGATGAGCGCAGCGGAGATCACTGTCATTAGTTCCCATCCGGCAAAAAACGCGAATACCGTGGCGCCGGTCACCACCAGAACCATGGAGAGAAGGAACAAGGGCAACAGCGCCCAGTACCATGCCGCGCGGCCGCGCGAATAGTGGTGCGCGATGTAGGAAAACGAATAGAAGACAGCCGGCATTGAGACAGCACAAACAATGAACAGAAAAAAACCGCTCAGGCGGTCAACCGAAAGCAAGAAAGGAAAAGGACTAAAACGTGAGAGGTCCATGGTCACGGCCAGTCCACGGCTCCAGGCCGCGATGGCCATTCCTGCTCCGCTGGCCAGTGCCATGGCCGTGACCACGGCGGCGCTCCCATAGATCCATCGCACACGCATCCGTGCCACGCGGGCAAAGCACGCGATCAAGGGCACAACCAGGAGCAAACCCACCAGACTTTTGAAAGCTAATAACATGAAAGACAACACGTTTCCCTAATCCTTCTAATCGAAAGATAAGCCTGACAAAGTGACGCGTAAATATTCGAGTGGGCCCAGATCACCGGGGACCTCCCGATGCTACCTCCAGTTGTGCCAGCATGTCCTGAACATTAATGAGTTGATTATTAAAAACTTCTTTGGCGACATCGAGGAGGCGGAAGATCGCACGGTCACGAATGGAGTAGTAAACATTCTGGCCTTCTTTCCTGCCTGTCACAATATTGCGGCTGCGCAATTGGGCCAGTTGCTGCGATAACGTGCTCTGTTCAACGTCCAGGCGCTCGCACAGATCGTTCACTCCAACTTCCCCATCGCGGAGCGCGTCAATGATCCGTATGCGCAAAGGATGAGCGAGGGCCTTAAAGAATTCACTCTTGAACCGGGCGAGGGCGGAAGCATCAGAAGCATGTTTTTTGGGCCGGAGCATTGGGTTCTCCTGCTACTTAACATCTTTATATATGAATATTGCAATATAAGCAAACCGCACTGTGGGAACCAGGCCGCAGGCAGCTGCACAGAAATCATTTTGGGATGCAGTGGTTAGCTTACCGCTTGTTTCCGGTAGACCGGCGAGATCTCGCGCAAGCGCGCGACTGTTTCGGAAATAACCCGAATGGCAAAATTAACATCTTCCTGCGTCGTCTGCTTCCCCAGGCTGATGCGAATGCTGGCGCGAGCGCGTTGCTGCGGAAGTCCCATTGCCAGCAGCACGTGAGAAGGCTCAATCGCACCGGACGAACAAGCCGCGCCACTCGAAACTGCCAGCCCCTTCAAGTCGAGTGCGATCACCAGTGCTTCGCCCTCGATATGGTCAAAGTACAAATTCGTGGTGTTGGGAACGCGCAGCGCCCCGAGTCCATTCACGCCTGCGCCGTCGGTTACGCGGAGCACGGAATCTTCCAAAGCATCGCGCATCGCGGCCATTTTCGCCGGACCACCGCTCGACAGCCAGTGACTCGCAAGTTCCGCAGCCTTGCCCAGTCCTACAATCCCCGGAACATTTTCTGTGCCGGCGCGGCGCTGTCGCTCGTGGCTGCCGCCATAGATCTGAGGCTGGATCAGGGTGCCTTTCTTGATGAACAGCGCGCCGGTTCCTTGCGGCGCATGGATCTTGTGCCCTGAGATTGAAAGCACGTCGCAGCCCATCTTCTGGACATCAACCGGCACTTTCCCGGCGGCCTGCACTGCGTCAGTATGGAAGAAGACATCCGCTTCCTGCGCAATTTTGCCAATCTCGTGCACGGCTTGCACAACCCCGGTTTCATTGTTGGCCATCATGATGCTGACCAGCTTGGTGTTGGGACGTAGCGCGCGCCGCACTTCTTCAGGATCAACCTCACCGCGACCGTTCACCGGGACATACGTAACTTCGCATCCCATTTGCTCCAGACGCTTGCAAGTATTCAGCACCGCATGGTGCTCAATGACGGACGTAATCACATGGTCGCCGCGTGCGACCAGTCCAAAAATCCCCAAATTGTCAGCTTCAGTGCCACCGCTGGTAAAGACAATTTCCGCTGGGCGCGAATTCAACAGCGCAGCCACGCTGGCGCGGGCTTTTTCCACCGCTGCGCGGGCGTGCTGCCCATGACGATGAATGGAAGACGCATTGCCAAACTCTTCGAAATAAAACGGCCGCATCGCTTCAAACACTTCCGGCAGGACCGGAGTGGTGGCGTTGTTGTCGAGGTAAACGCGGTGCATAGTTCTATTTTACGCTTTTTGTCTTACATCCCGAGCGGCAGCGAGGGAACCCTACCCCGGGAAGGATTCACGGGGGAGATTGTAGACGAGCGACGAATCACCAAGAAGATAGGGATTCCTCTCCCGCTTTGCGGGATCGGAACTGGAAAAAACTACCGCTTCTCAATCGCCACGTACTTATTCGGATACGGCGGCCCAATATATTCCGCTCGGGGGCGGATCAGGCGATTGTCGTCCAACTGTTCGATCACGTGGGCGGCCCAGCCGCTGATGCGGGAGACGGCGAAGACGGGAGTAAACAGGTCCACGTCCAGGCCCATGGTGGTGTAGGTTGAGGCGGAGTAGAAGTCAACGTTGGCGTTCAGGTGCTTTTCGGCCTTGATGTACTGCTCGATCTTTTCCGACATCTCGTACCACTTGGGGTTGGCGGAGCGGCCCAAGTCGCGGGACATCTGGCGCAGGTGCGTGGCCCGCGGGTCTTCGGTGTGGTACACGCGGTGACCAAACCCCGAAATTTTCTTGTGGTCGGCCAGCATTTTCTTTACATGCTCGACCGGGTCTTCGCCGTTTTTGTCGATCTCAAACAGCATGCGCATCACAGCTTCGTTGGCGCCACCGTGCAACGGACCTTTCAGCGCACCAATCGCGCTGGTGACGGCCGAGTGCATGTCCGCCAAAGTGGCCGCCGTAACGCGCGCGGCAAAAGTGGAGGCGTTCAACTCGTGGTCGGCGTGCAGGATCAGAGCGACATCGAGTGCCTTCTCCGCCGCCGCGCTGGGCTTTTCGCCATTCAGCTGTAAAAGAAAATTAGCGGCGTGCGAGAGAGATGCGTCAGGCGCAACAACTTTCTTCCCTTTGCGAATGCGGTCATAGCAGGCCACAATCATGGCAATCTGCGAGGTCAGGCGGATGGCCTTGCGAACGTTCGCGTCGTGGTCAATCTTCTCCGCCTCGGAATCGTAAAAAGACAGGGCGGAAACTGCCGTACGCAGCACTTCCATGGGCGTAGCCGTTTTAGGAACTCGACCCATCAGATCAAGAATGGCCGGATCGAGTTTGCGCTCGGCAGCCAGTTTGGCAGTTAAATCGGCCAGTTCGGCGCGTGTCGGCAGCTTGCCAAACCAAAGCAGATAGCAAGTTTCTTCAAATGTCGATTTTTCAGCGAGTTCGTGGATGTCAATGCCGCGATAAGCGAGCACTCCGGCTTCGCCGTCAATGTAACAAACGCCGGAATTGGCCGCGACTACGCCTTCAAGACCCTTGGGTGCTGCTGCTGTGGTTGCCATTGTGTTCCCTTGTAATGGTTTTTGGCCCACGGAAGGGGAAAAAAGCTCCGCAGGCGTAACCTCTCTTTATACTCTAAACTGCGTGAGTTTCCAATGCCCGCCAATCCGATCAAAGGTGCTGGCACTGCTGGCAGGACTGATGCTGCTGGTCACCGCTTTTGCCCAAAACCAGTCCAGTCGTGACCCGCATCAGGCATTTCTTCGCCGGCTGGTCGCGGCAACGATCGAGCGAACGCGTCACACTGTCCGTTATGACGGCGCGTATGTAGCGATTCCGTCCCACGGCGGCGACGTCCCCGCAGACACCGGAGTCTGCACCGACGAAATTATTCGCTCGTACCGGGCCGTGGGCGTCGATTTGCAAAAAGAGGTTCATGACGATATGGCGAAAAACTTTTCGTCGTACCCGCAGATATGGGGATTGAAACATGCCGAACCCAGCATCGACCATCGGCGGGTTCCCAACTTAAAAACTTTTTTTACCCGCAAGGGCGAGAAGTTGGCGGTCACCAACCGCTCTGAGGATTACGCGCCCGGCGATCTCGTTGCATGGGACCTCGGCCACGGCATTAACCACATTGGGATTGTTGTGGACCAAAAAGCGTCGGGCGGACGCTACATGGTCGTACACAACATCGGCGAAGGCCCGAAGATGGAAGATGTGTTGTTTAGCTGGAAAATCACGGGGCATTACAGGTACTTCGGACCTGCCTAGGATGCTCTGGGCCTGTGAGCGTATCCATTGTCTCTGTGAAGCGAACCAGTGCCCTTCTGCTGCGGCCACTGCGCCGGGGCGGCGCCCTTGCTCTTTACATAGTTATAGATACCCCATATCAGAAAAGGCACAAGGACCGCTGCGACCCAGAGCTTAGCGCCCTTACGTATCTTTTCTTCCTTTTCCCAACGAAAGAGTTTTAACCCTACGGTGAGACCAACCGCGGCCGCAACGATCAGTACCACCACCAGTTCCCACTCAGCCCCGATGCTTTGATTACTTGAGATCATGTCTTTAATCCCTTTGACCAGATAGCTCGCCGGGACAAACTGGGACATCCTCTGCAAAATCGGGGGAAACACTTCCATCGGAATCGTGGCGCCGCTCAGAAAGATCATCGGAAAGTAAAAGAGCTGGATCAGGATCTGGCCTTCCTGCATGTTGTTCGCCGTCGAAGCAATCACCATACCGAGAGAACGAAAAGCTACCAGACCAAGAGAAATGAACACCAGGAGCGACGGCCAATTCTCAGGCCAGGGCAGGTGATAGTAAAAATGTGAAATCGACAACACCACCAGGATGTACGGCATGAACACAAACCAAGCCGTGACCATCGAAGCTACCAACAAGGGCAGGGGCGTGATCGGCGTTACTTTGTAACGGCGCAATACGCCCAGCTCCCGCTCCTGGATGGCGCGCATGCCGGCGCCAAACAACCCGTTGCCTACTATGCCCAGCGGAATGACCATGGCCAGCACCCGAATGATTAGCTTGGGGTCCTGTCGCGCTCGGTAGAGCGAAGCAAAAATGAAAAAGAACATGAGCGGGAACAAATAGTTAAAAAAGATCACCGAGCGCATGCGCATCGCCAGCTTCAGGTCAATCTTCATCAATGCCAGATAAGACTTCATAGGACTATTCCCGTAACTTCTTTCCCGTTAATTCCACAAACACGTCTTCTAGGGTGGGCCTTTTGAGGTGAACATCTTCAAGCTGCATGTTCTGCTGATCGAGCCAGCGCATGATTTCGAACAGCGTGCGCGCTGGACGGCTGGAAAACACGGTCAGCGTGCGGCCTTCCTTGTCCAGCGACGTCTCAATAGCGTCGGGCCACTGCGGCCAGGATTGCGTGATGGGTGCCGCGCACGTGATTTGTATCTGCGACTGCGTGCGGCTGTTTTTCTGCAATTCGGCAGGCGTGCCTATGGCCACGATTTTGCCTTCGTCCATGATGGCCACGCGATCGCAAAGCCGTTCGGCCTCTTCTATATAGTGCGTGGTCAGCACCACGGTGCGCTTTTCTTCGCGCATTTCCTCGATTAGCTTGTGAATCTCCAGACGAATCTGAGGATCAAGCCCAGTGGTGGGCTCGTCCAGAAACAGCAGTTGCGGATCATTGACCAGCGCCAGGGCCAACGCCAGCCGCTGCTTTTGGCCGCCGGACAGCGTCTCATAATACGCGGCGCGCTTTTCCCACAACTGCATCCGTTGCAGCAGTTTTTCCGAACTGACATGCCGTGTGTAAAACGACGAGAATAAGTCCAGGGATTCCTGCACGCGTATCTTGGCGGGCAGATTGGTGGCCTGGAGACAGACGCCGATTCTGTCCTTAAGCTGCTGCTTCTGGCGTTCCGGATCAAAGCCCAGGACCATGGCCTCGCCTCCGGTGCGCGGACGCAGTCCTTCCAGGATTTCCACGGTGCTGGTCTTGCCCGCGCCGTTCGGACCCAGCAGGCCAAAAACCTCACCGGCGCGGACCTCGAACTCAATGCCCTTGACGGCTTCCACTTTGTCGTAGCGCTTCTGCAGCGCCTGAACGGAGATGACGGAATCTGTGTTCATGAAAGTGTTTATAGATTAGTCAGGCAGATGGAAATTGGCAAATTGCAAAGTAGTAATGAGCTCCTCAGCGTTGGCGAGGAAATTTTAGAAATCAGCGTCATCAGTGTAATCAGCGGTATGGTTTTGCTTGCCATTTTGCCAGACTTTTGTAAGCTAGGGCACATGCTGAAAAAGATGCTCGTCGCTGTCGTGCTGCTGGCCTTCAGTGTTTTGCACGCCCAGACCGCTGATCCGCAATTGCTGGCTGAGATCCAAAAGATCAAAGCGATTGACAACCATTCGCATCCGCCCAAGCTCGTCAGCGTCGGCGAAAAGGACGATGACTTTGACGCTCTGCCCTGCGATCCTCTCGAGCCGGGCGACCTGCCGGTTGTGGCTCGTCCGGAGAATCCGCAATTTCTGGCGGCGTGGAAAGCGCTGTACGGCTATCGCTATGACGACGCCAGCCCCGATCACGTTCGTGAACTGGTCCGGGCCAAGCAGAAAATCATGCAGCAGCAAGACGACAACTACTCCAATTGGGTGCTCGACCATGTGGGCATCGAGGTCGAGCTTGCGAACCGTGTAGCCATGGGCCGCGGGCTCAATCCGCAACGCTTTCGCTGGGTGCCGTTTGATGATCCGCTGCTTTTCCCTCTGAACAACTCCGGCGTGGCCAATGAAACTCCGGACCGTAAGTTTTTTTACTCACGCGAAGAGATGCTGCTCAAGCGCTACATGAAAGATCTCGGTCTGAACGGAATGCCGGCAGCGCTTGACCAGTACTTGTCCCAGGTCGTAACGCCAGCTCTCGAAGCGCAGAAACGCCAGGGCGCGGTAGCCATTAAGTTTGAAGCGGCTTATCTCCGTTCGCTCGACTTCGGACCAGTCCCGGCTGATCCAGCCGCCGCTCTAGGTGATGCGCAGCGGACTTATTCTCGTTTCATCACGGGCGGCATCCCAGCAAAGCCCGAGTACGTAAGACTCCAGGACTATCTGCTCCGTTACATCGCGCACGAAGCCGGACGTCTGGGCCTGGCCGTACATTTCCATACCGGTTTTGGCTGCGGTACATACTTCATCCTCGCTGGGGCCAACCCGGTCTTGCTGGAATCTCTGTTCAACGATCCCACGCTGCGCAAGACGAATTTTGTGATGCTCCACGGCGGCGCCGGACCGTTTAGCCAGCAGGCTGCTTACCTGCTGGCGAAACCCAATGTCTACGCCGACTTCTCTGAACAAACCTGGCTGACTTCTTCGCGCAAGCTGAGCGAAGTCCTGCGCGATTGGCTGGAGTCGTTTCCGGAAAAAATCCTGTTCGGCACCGACCTCTATCCCAACACCCCGGAAATCAATTGGGAAGAAGTTGGCTGGCAAACGTCGCAATCCGCGCGGGAAGCTCTGGCCATTGCTCTCACCGGAATGATGCAAGATGGTGAGATCACCCGAGCACGCGCCTTGGAGCTGGCCCGCATGGCCCTGCACGACAACGCGACCAAACTGTATGGATTGCAGACGCACTGAAGGGTTCATACGCTCTTGGTCGGGTAAACAGTGGACGTAACATGATGATTAGGGAAGCTGAGTTTCACTCCCCGAGGGAATATGGGCACCACAACCAAGCTGACGTTTGAAGAATTCCAAAATCTACCCGAAGGGGAAGGCACTGCCTATGAACTCGACCAGGGAGAACTTTTGATGGTGCCGTCACCCGCTCTCCGGCACAATTTGGTGCGACAGCGCATCGCCCTGCAGCTCATGCAGTTTGTTGAATCGCATCGCCTGGGCGTGGTGGTGGAAGAGATGGATTTCCTGCTCGGCCCAGACACCATTCGAAATCCCGGTGTAGCTCTCATCAGCACAGAGCACCTCAAAGACATTGACATTGATCGTTCCCCCGTCAATGGCGCGCCCGCGCTGGCAATTGAGGTAATCTCTCCGACAAACAGGGCTGAAGACACCGCAAGAAAGATTCGCCAATTTCTTGAGGCCGGCTGCCGCTCGGTGTGGATCGTCTATCCGGGCTTGCGAATTGCGGAGATCCACTCAGTCGGCGGTGTACGCGAGATAATAGAGCCTGAAACCCTCAAAGATGAGGATGTGCTCCCCGGCTTTTCGTTGTCCCTTTCGTACATCTTCGATGGCAGCGTCTAGCTCGCCAACGCGGGATTAGCCCAAAACGCTACAGACGGCTTCGTTTCCAAAACAAGAAAACCCTCATCTGGCTGTGCTAAACCGGGATTTTCCCTACTTAGCCCTTGACTTGCTCCCCTGAGGCTGCAAGACTCAACATGTCCAACTAGGTAGGTTGGGAGGTGTAATTCTATTGGCAGAGGTTAGATTGCAAGAGGGAGAACCTCTTGAAAACGCCCTGCGTCGGTTCAAGCGTAAAGTCCAGCAAGAGGACATTATTAAAGAAGTGAAGCGGCATTCCTTCTATTTGAAACCCGGCGAAAAACGCCGCACCAAGGAAGCTCTGGCGCGCAAACGAAATCGCAAAAAAGCCCGCAAAGAGCAGGACTAAGCTAACACCCGGGCCGTTGGCGCAGGAGCTAACGGCCCGTTTATAGTTTTCGGAATTCATATGAGATGTCGGCAGTTGTAGCTAGTCAGCAATTGGCCGCGGAAACATTCGCGGTGGGCCGAACCTGCGGTAGGGGATCATTCTGAAATCGATGCGGGGAAAGTGTTTTTCCCGCGGCTGTAGGGGCTTCGATTCCAGAGTGAGCAGAAATAGGGGGCGTCTCTCATGGAATTCCAGGACAAGATTCTGAAGTGCGTGGACTGTGGTTCAGATTTCATCTTCACTGCCGGCGAACAACTCTTCTTCTCCGACAAACAATTCAAAAACGAGCCTAAGCGTTGCAAAGAATGCAAAGGGAAACGTGCCCAGGCGCTCGGCCTGCCGCAGGGCGGCGGCAACTACCAGCGCGTGGAAACCAAGGCCGTGTGCTCGGGCTGCCAGCGCGAAACCACGGTCCCGTTCAAACCCACGCAAGGCCGGCCGGTGTTTTGTCGCGAATGCTTCCAGCAGCGGAGAACAGCTTCTCCAGCAGCGTCGGCGTAGTCGTTCGCTTTCTCTAGGAAGCGGTGCACGCGAATCTGCATTGGTGGTGACCGCCGGGTCTTCGCGACCTGGATTGATATAATCTCGCCATGCCGGGCTTCTTTGTGAAGAATTTTGGTTGTCGCGCCACGCAAGCGGATGGCGCCGCTATCGAGCGTGAGCTTGCGGAGCGAGGACTGCACCGCGCCGGCTCTCCCGCTGAAGCTGACGTGGTTGTACTGAATACCTGCACCGTCACCGCTGCCGCCGATCAGGACGCACGGGCCGCCATTCGCCGCGTACATCGCGCCAACCCCAACACAAAGATTCTGGTCACCGGCTGCTACGCTCAGCGTGCTCCACAAGAAGTTTCCGCTTTGCCCGGTGTGACGTGGGTGGTCGGTAACTCGCACAAGCACAAGGTCGCAGAAATTGCGACTGGCGCACAGCCGAGCAACTTTGTTTCTCTGGACAGCGTGGCGCTTTCATCTCCGCCGTTCACTCTGGTGGGCGACATCTTTGCGCATACCGAGTTGGTTGCTGCTTCGGTGTTTGCGTCCGATGACATTGCCTCAAGGACCCGCCCGAATCTCAAGGTCCAGGATGGCTGCAACAATCGCTGCTCGTTTTGCATTATCCCCAGCGTGCGCGGACAAAGCCGCTCCATGAAGCTTGGACGCGTGCTCGAAGAAGCGAACGCGCTGGTGGCTGCCGGATATCGCGAGGTCGTACTCAGCGGAATCAACCTCGGCCGCTGGGGACGTGACTTTGCTCCGCAGATGACTTTCACGCAACTTGTGCGTGCGCTGCTCGACCATACGGACGTCGAAAAAATCCGCATCAGCTCGGTTGAGCCCATGGACTGGACTGATGAGTTGATCGCTCTTGTGGCAACGACCTCTAGAATCGCCAAGCATGCGCACCTTCCGCTGCAATCCGGCAGTGACCGGATTCTCCGCGCTATGCATCGCAAATACCGCCCCTGGCACTACGCGGAGAAGCTGAGAAAGATACGCGAAGCTATGCCCGATGCCGCCATCGGCGCCGACGTAATGGTCGGGTTCCCCGGCGAGACCGACGGGCTGTTCGAAGAAAGCCGCAGTTTTATCGAGCGGTTGCCGTTTACTTATCTGCATGTGTTTACGTACTCGTCGCGACCTGGGACGCCGTCGGCTGCTATGCCGAACCAAGTTCCGGTAGAACTCTCACGAGAGCGCAATAAAATCCTTCGCGATCTGGCAGCGCGGAAAAATCTGGAGTTCCGGCGGAGTTTTGTCGGCCGCACGCTGGAAGTCATCACGCTGCAGAACGGCGATGCGGAATCAACGGAAGCGCTCAGCGACAATTATCTAAAGACGAGGGTTTCTGGACAACATTCCGCAAATACCTGGATGCAGGTGAGCATTACCGGCATCGAGAGTGACGATCTCGCGGGATTGAAAGTCAGACGCGGCAGTGCCGCGTCTCTACGCTGTAAGCCTTCTCCGCGCGAAGATCGTAGTTTGGCAATGATCTCAACGTAGAGACGTGGCACTGCCACGTCTCTCACGATGCCTCACCAAGATGTAGTTCCAACGTGAATAGCTTTTCCCACCCCATGCTATAATTTTACTGTCTTGCCGCTGATCGTCTTCTCCATTCTTGATGACCGAGCGATGAGTATTTTCAGGAGGATCGTATCGATAAGCGTTTTATTCGCATGAACGAGCGCATCCGCGCCAAAGAAATAAGAGTGATCGACGCGGATGGAAACCAGCTCGGTATCCTGACCCCGTTTGATGCGATCAAGAAAGCCCGCGAGCAGAATCTTGACCTGGTAGAGATATCAGCCACCGCAAACCCTCCGGTTTGCCGCATCATGGACTACGGCAAGTTTCTCTACGAGCAGGAAAAGAAAGAACGCGCGGCGAAGAAGAACCAGAAACAGATCGTCCTGAAAGAAGTCAAGTTCAGCGTGAACGTGGACGAGCACGATTACGTCACCAAAAGGAACCACGTGCTGCGCTTCCTGGGGGACGGCGATAAGGTCAAAGCCAGCCTGCGTTTCCGAGGCCGCGAAATGGCCCATCAGAACCTGGGACGCAATGTGCTGGAACGGTTGATCAAGGAAGTCGGCGAAAAAGGGATTGTGGAGTTCAGGCCACGCATGGAAGGCAATACCATGCACGCCATCATGGCTCCGCCCAAGCATGTTCCCGGCGCGAAAAAGCCGGAGAAACAGCAGGCGCCGCCCGCGGGCGGCACCCAGGCCGGGGCGTCCGGCGGCTAGATTTCCCAATAAGGAAAACGCAAGGAAAGAAGTCAGAACAGACCGCCATGCGGTCTCGTGAAATAAATTTATGCCTAAAATGAAAACCCACAAGGGCGCAGCAAAACGCTTCAAGAAGACTGGCAGCGGCAAGATCAAGCGCAGCAAAGCGTTCAAGCGCCATATCCTTACCTCGAAAGGGACAAAACGCAAACGCCACCTGGATACCGATACACTGGTGAGCGCTGCCGATGCACCTAAGGTTCGGAGAATGATCCCGTATTAGTTTGTCATCCTGAGGTGATCCCGCAAGGGAGAGCCGAAGGATAGGGACAGAGTCTGGCCCGCCTGAGAAATCAGCGCTGAGGCCGGACCTGAAATACAAGAGAGCGAAAAGGGACAAACAGAATCCTTCCCTCCAGCCTCGATAACCGCCGGAATTCCGGCACAGCAATGCAAAGGAGCAATACATGCCTCGGGTAAAACGTGGTACAAAACGCCGTCAGCGCCGCAAAAAGATATTAGAGCGCGCGAGTGGCTATTTCCTCACAAAATCAAAACTCTATCGCGCCGCCAAAGAATCGGTGGAACGCGGTCTCAAGTTTGCCTACACCGGCCGCAAGCAGAAAAAGCGCCAATACCGCGCCATATGGATCGTGCGCATCGGCGCTGCCGCCCGGCTGCATGGCATCAGCTATAACCAGTTCATCAGCGGCCTGAAGAAAGCCGAGATCGGACTCGACCGCAAGGTGCTGGCCGATATCGCCGTGAATGACGCCGCCGGTTTTGCCGCCCTGGCCGAGACAGCCAAGAAGGCGAATACGAAAGCCAAAGCGGCGTAGACAGCAATTAGCAATTGGCCTAAAAGCTCTACCACAGAGGACACAGAGGGGCACTGAGGAGTTCAAATAGTTTTCCTTCGTGTTCCGCTGTGTCCTTTGTGGTTAGATAAGTGATCAGATAATTGAACGTGGAGCACAGCCGCCCTCGGCTGTGGCACGAAGATACAGCGCCGAAGGCGCGGCATAGCCTAGCCCAGGCTGTAAGGCCTGGGTGAGCAAATAAGGGAGTTCAGCCCCGGAGGGGCGACACAGGAATGACAGCACAGGCGAAGGCGCCTGTGGTCCACGAGTCTCGATGGCTTACACCGTTCCCAAACTCGAAGATTACTCGGCGGCCGCGCTGGACAAAGCGGTCGAGGAGCTAAAGGCCGCCCTATATCAGGAAGCCGATGCGGTCTCCAATGAGAACAAATGGAAGGAGTTTCGTGATCGCTGGATGGCCCGCAAGAACGGCATTCTTACACAGATAAACGATCTCTGGTTGAAAGCAGCGCCTGGCTCTGCCAAGCGCGAAGTAGGCGCACGCGTCAACCAACTCAAGACTGGGGTCGCAAGCATCGTCGAGGCAAAGCATGCTTTAGCTCTCAACGCTCCCGTTACATTTACGTCCCAAGGGATCGAGATACCCCGAGCAAAAGACTGGGAGTCCTTCAGAAAACTCGCGACTGATCCTGTTTTAGACATCACTCTCCCCGGCATCCGCCGCCCCCTCGGCGCGGAGCATCCGGTGATCAAGACCATGAATGAAATCGTCAGCGTGTTCCGCGCGATGGGTTACTCGGTGGCGGACGGACCAGAGATTGAGACCGACTATTACAATTTTGAATCTCTGAATTTTCCGCCAAACCACCCGGCGCGGGATACACAAGACACAATCTTCATCAGCGGACAAGAGAAGAAACAGCAGCGCGACCGCCTGTTGCTGCGCACGCATACTTCTCCGGTACAGATCCACACCATGGAAAAGCATCCGCCGCCGATTCGCGTGGTGGTGCCGGGCAAAGTGCATCGCGCCGACACGGCCGACGCCACGCACTCGCCCATCTTCCATCAAGTGGAAGGGCTTGCCGTGGACACCAACATTACGTTCTGCGATCTTAAAGGCACGCTCGACCACGCCATGAAGGCCCTGTTCGGCTCCAGCGTGAAGACGCGGTTTTATCCCTCGTTCTTCCCTTTCACCGAACCAAGCGCAGATGTGCAGATCACCTGCTTCAAATGCGGAGGAAAGGGATGCCGTCTATGCAAAATGAGCGGCTGGATTGAGTTGCTGGGATGCGGCATGGTCGACCCCAACGTTTTCAACTTCGTCGAAAGCAACGGCTACGACGCCGAGAAAGTAAGCGGCTTCGCTTTCGGCATGGGCGTGGAACGTATCACCATGTTGAAATACGGAATTGATGACATTCAATTGTTCTATCAAGGGGATGTAAGGTTCTTGGAGCAATTTGCTTGAAAGTTTGGCCGCGAATTGACGCGAAATCAAAATGCAGGTTCGTGTTCATTCGCGTGTATTCGCGGCTAACAGCTCTTTACTAATTTCATGAGAATTTCACCCACATGGCTCCGCGAGTTCGTTGACCTCAAGGTCAATGAAACTCAACTCGCCGATGAACTCACCCTCGCCGGCGTAGCGGTGGAGTCCGTCAAGGAGATGGATGGCCAAACTCTGTTCGAAATGGAGATCGGCACCAACCGTCCTGACGCCATGTGTCACTACGGTGTGGCCCGCGAGTGCTCGGCGATTTACGACATTGCATTGAAACCGATCGCGCCGAAGCTGCCCAAGGCCAAGCCGGCGGCAATTCCTGTTCCGGTTGAAATCCAGGACGCCAAGGGTTGTGCGCGATATACGGTCAGAGTTGTTCGTAACGTAAAGATCGCGCCATCTCCGGCGAAGATTCTCGCACGGCTCAAAATCGATGATCACGGCGGCATCAACAACGTCGTGGATGCCAGCAACTACACCTTGATGGAAATAGGACATCCCACGCACGCTTTCGATCTGGACAAGCTCGAAGGCGGCAAGATCATCGTCCGCCGTGCGCGTGCTGGTGAAACTTTGAAGACGCTGGACGACGTGGTGCGCAAACTAGATCCCGAAGACCTGATCATTGCAGATGCCGTGCGGCCCGTTGCTCTCGCCGGAATCATGGGCGGGATGGACTCGGCGATTTCAAGCGCGACGAAGAACATCCTGATCGAATCCGCATGGTTCGATCCGGTCACGGTCCGCAAGACGGCGCGGCGCCTCGGCATGCACACCGACGCTTCCCACATCTTTGAACGAGGCGCCGATTGGGGCGGTACCGGACTGGCCTGTGATCGCGTGGCCGAACTGGTCCTCGAAACCGCTGGTGGCGAGTTGGAAGGCGAACCAGTCGACGTCGTGGCGCGCCATCTGGTGACCTACAGCATATGGCTGCGCCGCAGTGAGATCCAACGCCATCTTGGTCAGGAGATTCCCGAGGCAACCGTTACACGTATCCTGAGCCGATTAGGCTTCAAGCTCACCGCGGTTACTCCGGCAACGCTGGACGCGCTCAAGAAACTTGACCCTGCCGACACGCCCGAACAGAAGCAGGCCGTCGTCATTGCGGCGGGCGACATTGCCAAGGCCACGGGCCTTGCGTCCGAACAGATCATGGCGATCATCGCGGCCTCAAAGAACTGGGGCCCAAGCTGGATGGTTGACTTGCCCACTTGGCGGCTCGACGTGGAACGCGAGATTGACCTCATCGAAGAGATCGCGCGCATTTACGGTTACAACAAATTCGCCAACACCCTGCCTGCCTTCTCCGGTGGGGTTGTCGAACTGCTCAATGCCGACAAGCAAGCCAAGGCGCGCGCGCTACTGCTGGCGCTGGGCTACAACGAGGCCATTGCGCCCACGTTCATTTCGCAGGCAGATGCGACAGCGTTTTCCGGTTCGGCTGTTGTGCCCCTGGCCAACCCGCTGAGTGAGGAACAGTCCGTGATGCGGAGCTCGCTGGTCCCCGGAATGCTCAATATGCTGGCGTGGAATTTAAATCGCGGGACATCTGACGTACGCCTGTTCGAAATAGGGCACGTGTTCTCTGCGCCCGCCGAAGAAACAACGGCACAGGCCACCATGCTGTGCCTGGGAGCGACCGGCAATGCCATCAGCCCGAGCGTACACGGTGCGGCCCGGGCTTATTCGTTTTTCGACGTTAAAGGTGACATTGAAACCCTGCTTGCTGCCTTCGAATTGCCTGGTCTGAAGTTCGAGCCGACGGACCGCTATCATCAAGGCCACGGAGCGCGCGCAGTGGCGGATGGCGTCGTTGTCGCCGAGTTCGGGCAACTTCATCCTGACGTTGCCGCAGCTCGCAAACTGAAGCAAGAAATCTACATTGCGGAAATCTATCTTGACCACCTGTTTCAATTCCTTCTGCGCTCTCCGCGATACCAACCACTTTCGCGGTATCCGGCCGTGGACCGCGACTTCTCTTTCTCGTTCAGCGATTCCGTGCGCTTTGAGCAGATTCAGTCGGCCATCCACGCGCTGAATATCGCCGAGCTGCAAAGCTTCCAACCAGCGGAGATTTTCCGCGGAGGCTCCGTGCCTCAGGGTAAATACTCCGTATTGCTGCGCGCGCAGTTCCAGTCCGCCGACCGTACGCTGCGTGATGACGAAGTTGCCCAATGGTCTGCCCGGATCATCAAGGCATTGGAAGCACTCGGCGGAATTCTCAGAAGCTAACGGAAACCTCAAGCTAGGCGTACAATTCACAGTTCCGGAGGGTCCGTCATGCTATCACGCAGAACATTCTTCAAAGCTGCTGGTGTAAGCGCTGCCGTTGCGGCGGCGTCTGCGAGTTTTCCAAAAGAGATGTTGGCCTGGGCGGAGCCGCTGCGCGCTCCTCAGCCCGGCGGACCAATACTGCTCAACAGCAATGAGAATCCTTACGGACCGTTCCCCAGCGTGCTGGCCATGGGGAATCCTTTTCAGGACGCGAACCGCTATCCCGACCACCACAGCGAACGCATCGCTGAACGACTGGCCGCTCTCTGTAAGGTAGCGTCAGAATGTGTGGTCACCGGTTGCGGGTCTACGGAGATACTTCGTGTCGCAGCCAACGCCTTCACCGGGCCGGGCCGAAAACTGGTCACCGCGTCTCCTACGTTTGAAGCCCTGGAGCATTATGCGCGGGTGGTCCACGCGGAAACGGTGCGAGTGCCGCTGGCTGCCGACTTTAGCCACGATCTGGGGGCCATGCTCAAGGCGGCGGGCAATGATACAGGCCTGGTCTACATTTGTAATCCCAACAACCCAACCGGGAACGTAACGCCGCGCAGCGACATCGAAGACTTCATCAAGAAACTGCCGAAGACTACCTACGTGCTCATCGACGAGGCTTACCATGACTTTGTTCCGGCCAGCCCCGACTATGCTTCGTTTATCGACCGTCCCATAAATGATGACCGCGTGATCACAGCCCGTACATTTTCCAAGATTTACGGGATGGCCGGATTGCGGCTCGGTTACGCGGTGGCCACGCCTTCAACTGCCCGTCTCTTGCAGGAGCAGAAACTGGAGGACAGCCTGAACGCGTTGGTGACGCGCGCCGCACTGATCGCGCTCGACGACACCGCCGGACATCATCAGGCACGGCAGCGCAACGCCGCCGACCGCGACGAGTTCATGCGCCAGGTGACAGCGCGAAAGTTGACCGCGATTCCTTCCGCAGCGAATTTTGTGATGGTCGAAACCGGACGTCCGATCCGCGACCTGATTGGCCAATTCAGGCAGAATAACGTTGCCATTGGCCGTCCTTTCCCGCCGTTCGAAACTTATGCGCGCATATCACTGGGCAAGCCGGACGAAATGAAGGAATTCTGGCGCGTCTTGGACTTGTTGCCTTCGGTGCAGTAGAGCCAAACGTTTTCGCGTGCTGTACACATCACAGCATCATTTTCAACGAGCACACGGCACTTTCAACTGACGAAAAATCGTGTGGCACAGGCACTCTTGCCTGTGCTGGCAGCCTTCTGCAGGCCACGGAGCACAGGCACTCTTGCCTGTGCCACACAAGCTTAACTACCGGCAGTTACCGCGTATAATCCGCATAGCCATGCCCATCACAAAATACGAAGGCCGTACGCTCGCTCAGCAGACTTTCAAACTCGAAGAGTGCTGGTTCGTCAATTGCGTTCTCCGCGAATGCGTTATTTTTTATGCTGGCGGATCTTATGATTTCGAGAATACGACGTTCGACAACTGCCAGTGGAAGTTTCAGGACGAAGCACAACGGACGGTCCAGCTGCTGACGCTGATTGGTGTGCTGCAGGTTGGGCACACGCCACCCGCGTCGATCAAGACTTCTGGCCCGGTGAATTAGTTAACTCCGTCGCGCTGGAGAATCGCCTCAACTTTCCACAACCTTCTGCGCTATACTGCGCTTCAAGCCCCCTGGAAGGGAACATTTGCCGTTATGTCCGTGAAAGCCGTTCGTGATCTGGAAAATGAAACCGAGAAGCTGGTGGCCAGTGAGGATTTCCCCGCACTGGAACAGAAGATTTACAAAACCATTGAATTGTTGAAATCAGCCCGCGAAGCCAAAGCCGCCGCCGAGCGCGACGCCGGGCGCCTGCGCGACCAACTGGAGCAGCGCGAAGAAGAACTGGAAATGCTGCGGTCGGCCGTGGTGTCTCTCCGTAAGGAGCGCGAAGAAGTACGCAGCCGCGTGGAGAAAATGCTGAAGCAGGTTGATCTGATGGTGACGGAGAGCTGAGTCCGGGCAGCCCCGTAGCGTCCTTTCCAGCTGTTAACCTTTCCGGGAACCGCAAGAATTCTCTTGACCTGCACTAAAAGCGCACGATAATCAAGGAAGAGATTGCCAAAATTGCCATAATCGCCGTAATCGCCGGGATTTGAAAATTACCCGATTACCCGATTTTGGCAATTACAAATAAGGAGAATCGCTTGGCCACACGAGCAGCAGAGCCAGTAAAGGTTGAGATTTACGATCAGGTTTATAACCTTCGCGGAACAGACGCGGAATACATTTCCAAACTGGCTGAGTATGTTGACACCAAGATGCGCACGGTGGCCGAGCAGACTGCCACCATTGATTCTCTGCGTCTGGCCGTGCTGGCCGCGCTGAATATCGCCGACGAGTATCACCTTCTCCGAAAGAAATATGATTTGCTGGCTGGCGAATATCGCCAACGCGCAGGACAACTCTCAGGCGCCTTGGATGAAGTGTTGGAAGAAGGCCGCAGGATCGGCTAAGCCGTTATATCCAATCAATCGTGATGGACATCTCTACGTCCAGGGCGCAACCTGGCCTGAGCTCATATTTCCAACCTCGTATGGTCTTGACCGTCTGCTTATCAATGTCCCTGACGCCTGAACTCCGAATGATTTTGATATTCGATACACTTCCGTCTTCGTTGATTTGAAAGCTCGAGACGGGCGAGCCCTTGTAGCGCTCGCCTGGAAGAACTTTGAATGGCCCCTCAAGATGTTTGAATGGCTCTTTAGGAAAGACCCTCTGGCTCGCGGTTATGCACTCCGGAGGTAGTTTCTTTTCCTGGGCCGTCAAGCCTCCGCCGGCCATACTTATCCCGAGCACGAACAGCAGGGCGACATTGCTCGTTCTCATGATCATTTAGACCATTTTCGTGGATGATGTAGGCCGCGTGTCTTTCATCTTATTGTCATTCCGACCCTGAGCTTGCGAAGGAGAGGAATCTGCTTTCCGCTGCCAGGCGAGATTCTCTGTCTACAAGCTGTCGGGGCAAACATTCTCCCAGCCTCAA
>PLJN01000152.1 GCA_003140235.1 Acidobacteriaceae bacterium | reverse complement strand
TGAATCTGCGGCGCGTGCAAATCAACCACCAGAGCACGATGCGCTCCTGCCGTAGTCAACAAGTCAGCAACTAATTTCGATGACACCGGGACGCGCGGCTTATCTTTGCGGTCCTGCCGGGAATAGCCGTAGTAGGGAATAACAGTCGTGATGCGGCGCGCAGAGGCGCGCTTGAGCGCATCGACCAGCAACAGCAACTCCATCAAGTGCTCGTCGACACGCCAGGAGGTGGGCTGTACCACAAAAACATCGGCGCCGCGGACATTCTCCAGCACCTGTACGTAGCATTCACCGTCAGAAAAGCGCGTGACCGTGGCCTTGCCCCGCTCCAGGCCAAGAAATACGCAGATCTCGTCGGTCAACGGCTCATTGGCCGTGCCGCAGAAGATCTTGAATTTCTCGTCCGCACGGGTGCGCTGCGGCTTGGGGTCGGTCTTCGCCTGTGGCTGCATTTTCTGCTTGTTCTCGGTCTTCTCGGTTGTGGTCGCTACTGTTGCCATTTTTTCACCCCGTTCGAAGCTGGTTTGCTTACCCCGGAATCTGTAGTGCCCGTAAATCTGTTCGTAACTAAAATCTGGCTGGGCCGCTAGGATTCNNACCTACCATTAGTCGACGGCCCAACACGGCAAAACCATTCACGTTCCATTATCTGCGCGCGGTTCTTGCCGGAAAAATATCTTTCCAATACTTGGTCCGAGGCAAGGTGCTGGTAGCTTGTGCCCGTATGTCCGCCTGGTTCAGCGCTTTCGCCGCCTGGGCCGCATCCTGCCTGCTGGCAAACAACCCGTAGACACTGGAGCCGGAGCCGGAAAGCGAAACATACTTCGCGCCTTCACGCTCGAGCCATCGCTTGACCTGACGTACTGCGGGATATAAAGGAAAGACGACACTTTCAAAGTCGTTTTCCATCCCGGTACGGACAAGGTCGAGAAGCAGTGCCTCGGCCCGGTCCCAGCCTTTGCTTGGGACACCGGTTGGGGAAAAACTGCTGCCATTCAGCCATGCATACACCGATTGACTGAATGTATTTATCTTATCGGAGGGGCGCTTTCCCGTCAATTTGGACGGCCCTGCCTGAAGCTTGTCCCAAGCCGCGAAGGCCGCGGGAGTGGAAACACCCACGTCTGGAGCGGCGATCACACAGTGGAAGCTGGGCAGGTCGTCTACAGGGTAAACCTGCTCGCCCCGGCCGATGCCGAGGACCGTTCCGCCAATCAGAAACAGCGGCAAATCAGAACCGACTTCGGATGCAATGCGCAGCCGCTCTTCCGGCGGGAGTTGGCGCTTGAGCGAACGTTCCATTCCCAGCATCGTAGCCACAGCGTTGGATGAAGCTGCGCCCAATCCGCCTTGTACCGGAAGGTTCTTTTCAATCGTGATGCGGACTTTGCTGCGAATCCTTAGCGTCTGTAAGACTTTTTCAGCCACGCGCCAGCAGGTATTGCTCTCATCGCGAGGAACGCGGGAATCGTTGCAGTGAATCTCAATGCCTGTTCCCCGAGCGACGCCAATCTTGATCAAGTCATGAAGAGCAATGGTTTGATAGAGCGTGCGCAGCTCGTGGAAGCCATCTTCACGGCGAGGGCCGATCTTCAAGCCGATATTGATTTTGGCAAACGAGCGGACAGCCGTGGACATACTCGGGTCAAATGATAGAGGATGCGTCTTTTTTCTGAAACCCCGAGCGTTTAGCGAGGGGTCCCTATCGCCGGAAGAGCCTTAGCCGCGAATTTACGTGAAAGGACGCGAATCAATCCGAAAATTCCGGATTCGTATTCATTCGCGTCAATTCGCGGCCTAAAGATTTTCGTAGTGATAGGGTCCCCTCGCTACGCTCGGGGTTTCAGCTAATATCTGAACAAATATGACACTTTCACAAAAAATATCCGGCCATCATTGATAAACGAACTACGCGTACGCAAAAGACCGTCTGGGGTGTTGGCGAGGGAGCGATCGAGGTTTTGCAGGTTGCTGTTGTAGCCGACATAAATCGCCGTCCCGGGATGGACGAGATAAGTGAAGAGAACATCTCCGTTGAAATTCTTGGTGTTCTGCAAAGTAGTCAAAGACGGATTGGAAATATTCGCGGTGTACTGGCCGATCAGCCGCAGAGAAAACTCTTTGGTGAACTGGTAATTCCACTTGGAGCGCAGAATGTGGTTGTTAAAAATGTTAGCGCCCGTATCTTTGTTCTGCAGGCGCACGAACAAGTAGGTGTTCTCGACCGTAAGGCCCTTGGTGGGACGGACCACGGCCTTGAGAGATCCGGTGTTGGAGTTCACCAGCACCGGCGGACCGGAGCGCGGGACGTAGTTCGTTGCGGTTTCCCAGTCCATCTCCCCATTGAAATTGATCCATTTGAAGTACTGGGTGGCCACGGCTACGAAGCCCTGCACGTGGGCGTAATCACGATTGGCAGTGAGCGTGGAAAAATCTATCGGGCGCAGGCGCTCGTGGTCCAGTTGGCCGCCAACAACGAAGGCGCTCTGCCGCGGGAAATCCCATTCATACTGAGGATTGACCACATAGTTCAGCAGGAGGCCGTTGTGGTCCCAGATGGTCGCTTCATACAGCCGGGGGCCGTACGCAATCAGATGCTTGCCCTCGGGATGGGACGTGTAACCGATGAAGTTGCTGAACTGGCGTATGTCCACGCGGTTGATGAAACCGGTATCGGCGTTGAAACCGGCAGCAATGTCCTGATACATGCTGTTAAATTCCAGGCGGCGCGAACTGCGTTCCAGAAAAACCTGATACGCGGGCCCGGCCTGGTGGGTGCCGTCACTGAACTTGGTCTCGCTGGTAACGGCCTGCGCGTTCAGCTGCCAGTTCTGATTGATTTTGATGTGGGTGTCAAAGCCGCCAACGTGGTTAAAGCCCACCACGCAAGGCGTCGAAGTGCAAAAACTGTTGGCCCCGGTGTGCAGTTCGCGGTCGGTATAGATGAAGCCAACGCTGCTTCCCTGGCCGATTTCGCGGTTGATGCGTAGCACTCCGAAGTACGCATTCTGGCCCGACAGCGGATCGCTCGCAATCACACTCTTGCCCGGAGACTGGTCGTTCGCGAAGAACGCGCCAATGGCCCACGGGCCAACTTTACCCGTAAGCCGCGCGCCGTAGAGCGGGTCAACCACGCGCCGCGTGAATACGAGATTGAGCGGCGTTTGAAAGTAGCTGGAGTTCTCCTGAAAGAACGGCCGCTTCTCGGGGAAGAAAACTTCAAACCGTTGGTTGACCGTGACCTGGGGATCGTCGGACTCGATCTGGCCAAAGTCGGGATTGATGGTCGTGTCGAGCACCAGACTGTCTTTGATGACGATCTTCGAATCCAATCCTTCCTTGGGCTCCAGATGTTTTCCGGTAAAACGATTGCCCGCAGGATCGCGCTGGTCGAGATCGCGAAACGCCCCGAGCGAAGCGTAAGGCATGAACTGCATGTTTCTTCCGGGAGAGATGTCGTGCAAACCATCAATCTCCCCTTCCTGCGAGAGCCATCCCTGGATCTTGCCGGTATTCGTTGGACAATAAGCGCGCTCGCCGTTTCGCGGAATCACGCGGGCCAGCATGATGCCCCACGTCTGCAAGGGCGCGCGGCTGAAGCGCAGCGACTTGAACGGAATCTGGACCAGCACCATGTAGCCATGTCCGGTGATCTTGGTGTCAGTGTTCCACACCGTGTCCCAGGATTGGTCCGGTCCTGAGCTCTCGCTGAACAGCGCGTCCTGCTGAATGCCGTAGGGATTCACGTAAAACACGTAAGCGTGGCGCTTGTCGTGGAACGTGTCGAGGAACAGGCCTATCTGGTCGTCATCATCAATCAACTCGCGGCGCAACATGCGCGCGCGAATCTTCTCCGGCTCCGCATCAAACGCGAGAAACAGAACATAGAAATCCTTGCTTGTGTATCCGAGATACGCCTCGGTGCGCTGCGTGACGGGAGCGCCATCCTTAGGATCGCGCTGGACGAACTTGTTGACCATCAACATTTGCCGGGCGAGCGGAGTCACCGGCTGCATGCCTTCGAAATCAGATAGCTTGGGAGCGGTTTCCAGTCTGGGAATTTGCCCAAGCTTGATCTCGGGCGGTGCGGCCGGTAGCGCCGGTTTCGTTGGTTGCTGCGCTGCCACCAGCGAGGAAAGCAGCAGAACGATGACGACAGATTTCTTGATGACAGCGAGGCGTCGCGGTGTGTGCACAATGCTTCTCAAGAAAAGCAAACCTTTTTGGGAACCCCGCCGTTCCGACGCAACTTTAGACTCCAGAAACTCTGAAAAGTTATATCAGACACGCTTTAAACAGTTGATCGGCGGAGATGCTCGCCACCGGAAATTCGCGGTATCAAAACAGCTCCGGTTGGCGTCCATACTTCAAACCGAAATGCTCATAGGCCAGCCGGGTGGCCATGCGTCCCCGCGGCGTGCGATCAAGAAAACCAATCTGGATCAAGAAGGGCTCGTAGATTTCTTCGAGAGCATCCGGCTCTTCCGCTAACGCCGCAGCCAGCGTGCCCAACCCAACCGGGCCGCCGCCGTACTTATGAATAATGGTGAGCAGCAGCTTGCGGTCAACTTCATCAAAGCCGTGCTTGTCGACTTCGAGCATCTCGAGCGCTGCTTGGGCCGTGGCTTTGTCGATCCGTCCGGCGCTGCGTACCTGGGCAAAATCGCGCACGCGCCGCAGTAGACGGTTGGCAATGCGCGGCGTGCCGCGGGCGCGTCCGGCGAGTTCTTCCGCGCCTTCAGGATCAATTTCCACGCCCATGATTTCCGCGGAGCGCTCGATGATGAACTTGAGATCATCGGCGGTATAAAACTCCAGCCGCAGCAGAATGCCAAAGCGCGACCGCAAAGGCGCGGAAAGAAGTCCCGCGCGGGTGGTGGCGCCTACGAACGTGAACGGGGCCACATCAATCGTATGCGTGCGTGCGGAAGGCCCCTGGCCAATGATGATGTCGAGCTTGTAATCCTCCAGCGCGGAGTAAAGAATTTCTTCCAGCGCGGGCTGCAAGCGGTGCACTTCATCAAAAAACATGACTTGGCGGTCCACGAGATTAGTCAGGATCGCCGTGAGGTCGCCCTTGATCTGCACAGCCGGGCCGGCGGTCTGTTGATACGCAACGCCGAGTTCATTGGCAATGATGGTAGCCAGCGTCGTCTTGCCCAGTCCCGGCGGGCCGTAGAGCAGCACATGGTCGAGGGCCTCGCCGCGCGACTTGGCGGCTTCGATGGCTACGGCAAGGTTCTCTTTGACTTTGGGCTGGCCGATAAACTCCCGCAGAAATTTGGGACGCAGCTTGAGTTCAAACGACGCATCGTCTTCACCCTGCACGGCAGAAACCAGGCGGTCTTTATCTTTCTCTTTGTCGTTGTCTTTCTCCAGCGGATTGGGATTCTGCGATGCCATGAGGGCGATAGTAAAGCGAAATAAATAAATTTACCAGAACTGGCTAGGCATTCCTCGTGCCGTGAGGCAGATGTCCCAGATCGGCGATGATCTCCTGGCTCACCATCTTGTTGTTTTCATAAATGGCCTGGATCAAGCGCACGCGGCCGGAACGCTGCGACGCTACGGCCGAGGCGAGCTTCGCGTCGCTAAACAAGCCGAGCGTTTCCCACTTCTTTTCCGACTTCTGTACCAGAACTTCGTATTGTTCCCAGCGTGTCATTTTTACAAGCTCCCGGCTAGTTCAGTTCGTGCTTTATTGGAATGTCGACATTAAAGTACAGCGACACTGTTTCGTTTGTTTTTGGGTTTGTGGCATCCAGACGATCGTAGTGGTGTCCACCATCGCCTAATAAAGCCTGGCTCCCCGGCCTTAATCCCAATACGTTGAGCACAACATATTCTTCGTCTACGGCAATCACGACGTAAGCAGTTTTGGTGCTCTTGCCGTCACCCGAGTGCAGAATGGAATCAAGCAGGCCCTTGAATACCGCGCGGTGGTACTCAGCCTTATTGGTGTCGTGCAATCCGGTGTAGGCGTGAGATTCCACAAAATGCGCGTTCATATCTACGAATTTGCCAGCCAGGACAGCGTCTGCGCCCTTGATGGCCTCTTTGTAGTCATCGGTGTTGAGCGCTTTCCACATCTGCTTTTCCTGATCGCTCGTATCCTTTGCCTGCTTGCGCTCGGGCGATTCCATATAGGAAAACCGCAGCCGCTGAAAATCAATAGACAAATCGCCGCCTTGCACCCGAGTCAGCAGAGTCGCGTATTCCGATGGCGGTGTTGGTTCAGGCTTTTTTTCGTCCTGACCAGAACAGGCAAGCGCGCAGAAGCAAGAAATCAGAACGGCAACATAAAAGCGTTTAGTCATCGTTGTTCTCCCTAGTGCGATTGCGGACCGCCGTCCATTCCCTTCCAGCCTGGCTTTTGGTCTTTGTTTTGTTCATCGAGCCACTTTTTGAGTGGCGCAAAATAATCGAGCAACGCGGTTGCGTCCATCTGGCGCTGGCCGCTGATGGCTTCGAGCGCGTCCGGCCACGGCTTGCTCTTACCCATGGTCAGCATCTTGGCCAGGCGTTCGCCGGCAGCTTTGTTCTGATAGACAGAGCACCGGTGCAGCGGCCCCTTGAATCCCGCGGCCTGACACAGCGCGCGCTGGAACTGGAACTGAAGAATACGCGCCAGGAAATAGCGCACATAAGGAACATTGGCGGCCACGTGATACTTCGCGGCCGGATCAAAATCCGCTTCGCTCCGGTCTACTGGCGGGGCCACGCCCTGATATTTGGCCTTCAGCTCCCACCACGCTTTGTTGTATTGGTCCGGTGTGATCTCCCCGGAGAAGACCTTCCAGCGCCACTGATCAATCGTTAGGCCGAACGGCAGGAAAGCAACTTTATCGAGCGCCATCTTCAATAGATACCCGATGTCCGCGCTCTCCGGCGGTACGTGGTCGAGCAGACCGATTTGCTTCAGATATTCCGGCGTGACGGAAAGCGCAATGGTGTCTCCCACGGCTTCGTGAAAGCCGTCATTCGCGCTGTCCTGAAACAAAGGCGGCTGGTTCTTATAAGCGCGCTGATAGTAGTTGTGCCCGAGTTCGTGGTGCACAGTCACAAAATCGTCATCCACGACTTCAATGCACATCTTCAGGCGGACATCTTCCAGGTTGTCAATGTCCCACGCGCTGGCGTGGCAGACCACGTCACGATCGCGCGGCTTCAGGAAGAGTGAGCGGTCCCAGAAAGTCTCAGCCGGAGGCGCAAAGCCCAGAGAGCTGAAAAAGCCAATGCCGTCGCGGACCATGCCCAGCTCGTCCACTTTGTGGTCTTTCAAAAGCTGGGTCAAGTCATAACCCTTGTCGGCATTCGACGGCGCGACGATGGGATAAATGTTGCCCCACTCCTGTCCCCACATGTTGCCGGTCATCTGAATGGGAATCAGGCCATCGGCGCGCTCCGCCGCTTTGCCGTATTTCTTGATGAGCTGCTTGCGCACATACGTGTGCAGCGAAACATACAGCGGCTCAACCTGGCGCCATAGCCGCTCAATCTCCGCGCTGAATTCGTCCGGAGTCATGTCATAGTTGGCCCGCCATAGCGCGCCTGTGTCTTTGAAGCCAAGCTCCTTCGCGCCCTTGTTCGAGAGGCTGACAAAATGCGCGTAGCGCTGACGCATGGGCGGCGCAATCTTGTGCCACCCAACCCAGGCATCGAGCAGCTCGTCCGGATTATTGCTGGTGGCCAGAATGCGCGAAAGATCGCCCAGCGACTGGCATTTCTTGCTGCCATCCGCCTGCGGCTTGCAGTACTTGCCCTTGCCGTACTCCGCGTCCATGGATGAGGCAATCTGCGTGAGCTCTTTGCGCTCGGCGTCATTGTTGGGAGCGGGCGCCGTCAGCGAGAGCTTCAATAGAACAAATTTACGGGCCAGTTCCGGTGGCATCTTCAGGCCGTCAAAACGCCGCGTGTCGAGCGCCAATTGGGTCATCACTGCGGTGAGTTTTTCCTGGGCCTGCGCGGAAAGCACTTCCGTGTCATCGGTAATGAAATTCTCCGACACCCACTGGGCGCGCGATGCCCGTACTCCCAAATCCGCAAGCTCGTCTTCCGCATGTTTCATAAACGCCTGCGCTTCCGCCAGAGTGGGCACGCCTTCCGTCGAAACGCTCTTTGCCGAAAAAGAAGACGCAGAATGGGTTCGCGGCGCTGTCTGGGCGAGCGCAGTAATACCGGCCAGTGTGACAGTTATGAAGACTGTGGCTTTCAATAGGTTTCGAAACATAGTTGCCCCTCCGACGGAAAACGGAAACTGCTAGCGTAGCTCTTGCGTGGCTGTGTAGCAAGCCGATTGGTCCCGAAACCCCCTTACGAGCCCGCAACGCGGGCGCAATTATTGAGCACACCGCGTGAGCGGTGGGAGATGGAAAGATATCTCGAGCCCCCAAAGGAGGCGACACAATCGCTCTTAAAGTTACAGAATCGTCCGTTTTGACGGATTTTTCACTGCGGTACCATCTACGGCGTCCGCTGGAATGGCAAACAGAGAATCGTCCAGGGGAACATTGAATTCGATTCTCTCGACGATTTGCTTCTGGCGTGATTCTTCACCAACTCTGGGAGACGCAACCTTATCTTCCAGCTCCGGATCGTCTTGCACCGTCCAAAATCGCATCTCGTCGCAAAACGCAACCATGATTCCGTCGACTTCGCGGCAGTCGCTGTAGACGTCTTCCTGGTGCCGGCCGTGGTTTTCCGTGATGATTCTGGCCAGCAGGAAAGTCTTGGCATCCAGATAGAAATGAACCGAGGGAGCAGTCTTAGTGCCCGTCACCTTCAGGTGATAGAGTTCCTGGCCTTCGATGGTTTCCTTTCCCACCAGCACAACCGAGAAGCCCTTCTTCTTGTAATCCATTAGCGGGCCATCTATATCGGCAGCACCGTCGCAGTACCCGAGGCCGATTTTCGCCGGATTGCCCGCATACTTGGACCAACTCGTCTGGCCGTCGCACCCGCCGATCTCACCTTTCTCGCGAGTAGGAACAGGTACGGATGGTTCCGCCCCTTTCATTTCGTTCACTGGAACAGATGCGGGTTCTTCCTCACGAAACCTGTTGCCTCTTTTTCTCATGACCGTGAAATCGAAATTGTCTGCCGGATCGCCGGTGTCAGCCCGCTGAGTTAGACGGACAGTTTTAATGGCCCTCTGCCGATCCACGACGCCCAGCGCTTTCAGGTGACGGGCAATGATCTTGTTCACGCTTTGGGCGGGCAAAATAGAACAACTGGTAAGGAGCAACGCAATCGCATAAAAAAGTTTGCGCATTGGAGCCTCTTTGAAAGGAAGAGCCATTTTATAGCACCGACATGAGGAACAGGGCGGTTTCGGCTGGTATGTCCAATTTCGAAACCAACTGTCCGAAATCGAACAACGCCACCGAACCGCCAGGGTCTGGAACACGTATATCTACTTTGAGGTCAGTCGGTTACAAAGCCTGACTTATGGCAGACCGATTGCTGCTCTCACTATTTTGCCGAGAATCGTTTTCTGGCTGGAGGCACTGGATGGGAACTTTATTACAGGACATTCGCTACGGGATCCGCATGCTGCTGAAGAATCCTGGCATGACTCTGGTGGCCACGCTGACTTTGGCGCTGGGGATTGGCGCCAATACCACTATTTTTAGCGCGCTGAATGGAGTCATGCTGCGGCCTTTGCCGGTGGCCAATGCCGACCGGCTGGTGGTTTTTGGCGGACAGCGGCAGGGTAGCGACTCTTTCAGCGACCTCTCCTACGCCGACTTTCAAGACATGCGCGCCCAGGCAAACGGATTCTCTGATGTATTGGCTTACTCGGTGAACCTCGCCGGCTTCGAGTCTGGGAATCGGACCGAGCCGGTTATTCTGAGCTACGTCAGCGGAAATTATTTCCCGGCGCTGGGTTTGAAGCCAGTCGAGGGACGTTTGATCTACGGCCCGGAAACGGAAAAGCTGGGCACCGAACAAGTAGTCGTGCTGGGATACGGATACTGGAAGAAACGCTTCAACGCCGATCCCAATATTGTCGGCCAGCAGGTCAAACTCAATGGACACACGTTTACCGTAGTGGGCGTCACACCCGAAAGTTTCCATGGTCTCTACTCACTCGTGGACATGCAAGCCTATCTGCCTATGGGCTTGGAAACACTGTGGAGCCAGCGTGCGGACAAGAACGAGTATTGGACCAAACGTGACTCGCGCAATTTGAAAGTCTTGGGAGTGCTCCAGCCGGGAATCAGCCGTCAGCGGGCGCAGGGCTCCGTGGATGTGGTTGGGCAGCGGCTGGCCCAGCAGCATCCAGACACCAGCAAAGGAGTGAGTTACAGGCTCTACCCCGAGAGGCTGGCCCGGCCCGATCCCGATCCGGGTAACGGGACGGTAATCGCAGGCATTGTGTTCATGGGGTTGGCCGGCCTGGTGTTGCTGCTCGCATGTTCCAACGTCGCCAACATTGTTCTGGTACGGGCCACAGCCCGTGAGCGCGAGATGGCCATCCGCACAGCGCTGGGCGCGGCGCGCACGCGGATTGTCCGGCAGCTCATGACGGAGAGCATTCTGCTGGCACTGCTGGGCGGCGGCGCGGGACTGCTGGTTGGGAGCTGGGCCAGTCAATTGATTAGCTCCATTCGTCTTGAAGTGGCAGGCACTCCGCTGCGGTTTGACTTCGGTTTTGACTGGCGGGTATTCAGTTTTGGGTTGCTCGCCGCGTTGGTAACCGGCGCGATTGTCGGCCTGGCGCCGGCGTGGCGCGCTGCTCGCGGTGATTTCAACAAAGTGCTGCATGAAGGTAGCCGCGGCGTCCTGGGTAGCGGACGTTCGCGCGTGCGCAGCGCGCTGGTTGTGCTGCAAGTTGCGGTCTCGCTCATGTTGCTGGTGGCCGCCGGACTGTTTGTACGCAGCGCGCAGAATGCGGAACATAATTACCTGGGCTTTGATCCGCACAACGTGCTCAATGTAACCATGCAGACACAGACCATCGGATTCGATGCTGCGCGCACCAAACAGTTCTTCCGCGACATGGAAGACCGCGTCCGCGTGCTGCCCGGCGTGCAATCGGTGAGCATCGCATCTACTGTGCCGATGGGTTATTCCAATAGTGGCAGCGCAGTTTACCCCGAGGGAAAGTCAGCGTCCGATAAAGATGCCGTCCCCAGCGCCCTGTATAACAGCGTTGATCCTGCCTACTTCTCCACCATGCGCGTACCGCTGCTGCGCGGCCGCGGATTCAACGAACAGGACACGGACAAATCCCCACAGGTCGCAACGATCAACGAGGCCATGGCGAAAAAAATCTGGCCCAACGAAGACCCGCTCGGAAAACGCTTCAGCGCGAAAGGCCTGGCCGGCCCCTTCCTTGAAGTCGTGGGCTTGACGAAGCAAGGCCGATATAACGATCCGGTGGACGATACCACTTTGTTTTACTACGTTCCGCAGGCGCAGAGTCCCACAACATTTATCACACTGCAAGTGCGGACCGCCGGCCTGCCGGAAGCTTTGATTCCGGATGTCGACCGGCAGATTCATGCACTCGCTCCGGGACTACCTCTGACCGACGTGCAAAGCATGGAGGAATCTCTGGGTGGAGTGAACGGCTTTTTCCTGTTTCGCATGGGCAAATACTTTGCCGTTACGCTCGGTGCGATTGGCCTCATCCTGGCGCTGGTCGGCGTGTACGGCGTGATCTCCTACGTTGCGGCCCAGCGCACACACGAAATTGGCGTCCGCATGGCCCTGGGCGCGGGCCGCGGAGACATTCTCAAAATGGTGATGCGTCAGGGCTTTGTCCTGGTAGGAGCCGGTGTGGTCATTGGATTGATTCTCACATTTGTTCTCATGCGCGGCATTTCATCTTTGCTAGTTGGCGTGAGCCCTACCGATCCGCTGACCTTGGGGCTCGGTGCAGTCATGCTAGCGGCGGTGGGATTGCTGGCGTCTTTCATTCCGGCCCGGCGGGCGATGCAAGTCGAGCCGTTGCGCGCTTTGAAGTATGAGTGAGCGTTTTTTATATCCCGAGCGTAGCGAGGGATCCCTATCGGTTAAATACTGTATAGGTTGAGTACGCCTGCGCCTCGCGGTAACGCCATCCACTGAAGGCTATGTTGCTCGTTCTCTCGCGTCATGGTGGCTATAGGGTTCCCTCGCGTACGCTCGGGACAAAAACGCTTTGCGGGATCGGGATGTGAAAAGCACTACTCCTCTTCCTCAACCACCTCACCACGCGAGGCCTTGTACTGGGTGATGATTTTTTCCTGCGCAATGGCGGGCACGAAATCGTAGTGGGCCATTTCCATGCTGAAGCTGCCACGCCCTTGCGTCATGGACGTAAGGTCAGCGCCATAGGTCAGCATTTCCGACATGGGACATTCGGCTTTCACGATGGTCTTACCGGCCTTGTTGTCCATGCCCTGGATACGTCCGCGGCGCGAGTTGAGGTCGCCCATGATGCTGCCGGCAAACTCGTCGGGAATGGTGATTTCTACGTGCATGATCGGTTCGAGCAGCGCCGGTTTGGCCTGCTCCATGGCTTTCTTGAACGCGATGCGGCCGGCCATTTTGAATGACATTTCGTTCGAGTCCACGTCGTGGTAGCTGCCGTCATACAGGATCACGCGAAAATCCACGACCGGAAAGCCGGCCAGATATCCGCGCGCCGCAGTCTCAACGATTCCCTTTTCTACCGCTGGAATAAAGTTTTTGGGAATCGACCCGCCGAAAATATCGTTCACAAATTCAAAATTCTTGCCGCGCTCCAGTGGCTCCATCTTGATCTTGCAATCGCCGTACTGGCCGTGGCCGCCGCTCTGCTTTTTGTGGCGTCCCTGAACGTCGGCTTTGCCGCGGATGGTTTCGCGGTACGGGACTTTCGGCGCTTTCAAGACAACTTCCGTGTGATAGCGCTTTTTCAGCTTGGAAACAATGACTTCAATATGCTGCTGGCCGGTGCCGGCGATGAGAAATTCCTTGGTCTGCGAGTCGCGGAAGAAGCGCACCATGGGGTCTTCTTCCATCAGCTTGTGCAGGCCGCTGGAGAGCTTGTCTTCATCATTGCGGCTTTTGGGCTCGATAGCGAACGTGATGGCGGGCTCGGGCAGCTTTACGCCCGGATATTCGATTGGATTTGACTTGTCGCCCAGCGTGTCGCCGGTGAGAGTTTCCCTCAGCTTGGCTATCGCGCCGATGTCTCCGGCGTGCAACTCGGGCACCGGCACCAGGCTCTTACCCTGCGGAGTTGAAAGATGCGAAAGCTTTTCCTGCGTCCGGCGAGTGAAGTCGAGCAACGTTGCGTCGTTCTTCACTACACCAGAAAAGACTTTGAAGTAGCTGATGCGTCCGGAGAAGGGATCGTTGGCAGTCTTAAACACATAAAGAGAAATTGGTTCCGAGTCGGAAACTTTCCGCTCGGCGGCGTGGCCATTTCCTGCCGCCTCGGGTGCGGCTTGGACGGCGCGGTGCTCGGCCGCTGTTGGGCAATAATCCACAATGAAGTCGAGCAGATGGTCGGTACCGATCACGCCCAGTCCGGAAGCGAAGACCACAGGAAAAATCTTGTCATCGCGGATGGCCTCATGCAGGGCCGTGATCAGGTGTTCTTCGATGATCGTTCCGTTGTCGAAGTATTCCTGCATCAGCTCGTCTTTGCCTTCGGCAATCAGTTCCACCAGCTTTTCATGAGCATCTTTACAGACGGCTTCCAGGTCGGCGGGAATGGGGCCTTCGTTTCCTTTGCCGGTACCGCCGATGTCGTAGGTGTAGGCCTTCATGTTGACCAGGTCCACCACACCCTTCAGGTTCTTCTCGCTGCCGATGGGAATCTGCACCGGCGTAACCTGGCGGCCGAAGGCGTTGCGCAGGCTTTCGAGCGCGGTCTCATAATTGGCGCGCTCGCGGTCCATGCGGTTGACCACGATCACCCGCGGCAGCTCGATCTCTTCGGCGTACTGCCAGACTTTTTCGGTCACGACTTCCACACCGGAAACGCCGTCGACCACCACCACCGCCGCTTCCGCTGCGAGCATGGCGATCTTGGCTTCATGCGCGAACATGGTGAAGCCGGGCGTGTCCAGCAGGTTGATCTTGACGTTGCGCCACTCGGCGGAGGCAATGCCGGTGGAGACGGTCATCTGGCGGTCAATTTCTTCTTCGTCGTAGTCGGTGACGGTGGTGCCGTCGTCCACGCGTCCCAGTTTGGGTGTGACGCCGGCGGTGTACAGCATGGCTGCAACCAGAGAAGTTTTTCCCGAATGGGAATGCCCCATAATGACCAGATTGCGTATGTCCTTGCCTTCGTAAACTTTCAAGCTAGCCTCCTTAACACGCGTGGAGCCATGTTCTTGCACGGGGCGATTGTACCGCCCGATTTCCGTTTCCTAGTGTTTGGTCAAGAGGGTCCCGGGCTCCAGTAGGAATTGTTACCAGTTGGTTAAAACGGATATTATCGGCCCCGGAAAGGGTTTTGGGAAGGGGCAGCGGAACCTGTGCAAGAACTGAGGAAAACTCGCCCTAAACTCACCGAAATATGCGTTGACGCGACTGGATGAATCGCTGACAATTCAACACACGTCAATGTTGTTCTATCTTGCGGGCTCCATCGAGTATTCTCCGGACCTGGGTAAAGGCTGGCGCGCGGAAGTTACGCCGCTGCTGAAATCTTTGGGGCACAGCGTTTATGATCCGGCGGAAGACGAGCAGAAAAACCTGACAGACACGGAAGTCCGCGAATTTCGTTCCTGGAAAAAAAGCGACTTGCCGCGTTTCCAGCAGACGATACGCAAGATCATTGCGTATGATCTGGACCGGATCGAGCAGCAGTGCGACGCCGTCATTTGCTATTGGGACCGTTACGCAGGACGCGGCGCCGGCACGCAAGGCGAGTTGACGTTTGCTCACCGGCTGGGAATCCCTGTATATCTGATCTGCGGCATGCCGGTGGAAGAGATCAGCGGCTGGCTCCTGGGATGCGCGGCTGAAGTGTTCACCGATTTTGAAGACTTTCGTAAGTTTGCCGGCCGCAGCCTCGCCGGGGAAATGGCCAAACAGGAGAGCGCGTAAATGAACGCAATGCGGGGAAATCTCGGCTGGATCGAAGTGGTCTGCGGTCCCATGTTCAGCGGCAAGAGCGAAGAGCTGATCCGCCGATTGCGTCGCGCGGAGATTGCCCGCCAGCGCGTGCAGATCTTCAAACCCATCCTTGATCACAGATATTCGGCCGATCACATCGTTTCCCATGACGATACGCGGATCCGCTCGGAAGCCGTCAACACAGCTGCGGAAATGGAAGCCAAACTTGACCTGCGCACGGAAGTGATCGGCGTGGATGAAGCCCAGTTTCTGGGTGAAGCCATTGTGCCGCTGGTGGTACGGCTGGCGGACATGGGCAAACGCATTATCATCGCCGGCTTGGACACGGATTACCTGGGACGGCCGTTTCATCCCATGCCGGAATTGCTGGCCGTGGCCGACGAGATCACCAAAGCGCTAGCCATCTGCATGCAGTGCGGTAATCCGGCCAAGCACACGCAGCGCTTGATCGCGAGTGAAGACCTCATCGTAGTAGGCGCGGCGGGAATGTATGAAGCGCGCTGCCGTCGCTGCTTTGAACCCAACCTGGCGGCAGAGGAAGTTCAGAAAAACGAAGTCCAGAAAAAAGCGGAAGCCGTGAGCGCCGGGGCGAAGTAGGCAACCCTACGGCACAGTCGTCTGGATAATGGCCGTTCCTATCAAGTTAGTGTTACGGTCAATCACGCCCAGGCGCAACGTGTAGTGTCCGCTCTTCAAGCTAACAACTTGGGTACACGGAAAACGTGACTGCATGGCTTGCGCGAGCTTTTCCGGCTTCAGCGCCACCACGGAGTTGGTCCCCTCGGTCATGATCGGCTTGCCTTTATCCGGGTAAGCAAAGACCGAGCAGGCCACAGCGGCATGCGCCATCCCGTCCTCTTTTTGCTCAAACGCGACTGTGTGCGGATCAATCGAAAAATTGACTGTGACCTTGCCATCGCCCTTGGAGGGCATTACCGTAGCCTGGAAGAGCACGCCGCTGGTCGTGGGTGTATCAGAACTCATCGCCACCCCGATGTCCTGCACTACCTTCTTCATGTCTTTATTGGCGGCGCTATCGGGATCCAGCGCATAGTAGCCGAGCCGAAAACGGAGCTGGACGCCCGGATGGCTGGTCGTGACCTGGATGTTACGGAACGCGCCATTCCAATTCTTGTTGTCAGGATAATAAGTGAGGGCGTAATAGGTGGAACCATCGTCAATGCTGGTGCGGACGCCAAGGTCGATGTTGTTGCTGTTGTAATACGACTTGCCGCCTGTACGCTCCGCCAGAGCTTTCATGTTGTTTTGCGAAGACAGGTGGTCCGCCTGGCCCAGCCCTGCGGCGTCAATCGGGTAAAGAGCAACATGAGCGTTCATCAGAGCGTTAGCAATGCGCGCTAGCTCAGCGATGAAACCACGGCCCGATCCCGGCATCACGTTGTCCGGACCCATCCCGATCACCTGGGCCTCCTGGGTCTCGTTGGTCTTTTGTGCCGCCACATTTACTTCGGAGTTGAGTGACGGGGTTGCAGGGGCAGAGTGGGTAAACATAGACGAATTCAAATTGACTCCACCCATCGGTGCCCCCTCCGCCAGCAGGTTGACTGGAAAGGCTTCTGATACCCAAATCAGGTTCTTGCGTCCGGGATATCCCGCCAGGACCTGGGCCAGTGAATTGAGGGCGCGCAGAGTAGCTTCAATGGTGTGTTCGTCGGTGTGGAAAGCTCCCCGGCTGACAAAAGACGAAGCCGCAGCATCCACCTGCGACATCCGGGCCGTGCCCGCCGGCCGGAACGTGGCCAGCGTGTTCTTGAGCGCCACGGTATCGGTAGTGAAATCGTGCAGCATGGTGAGCTTCTGCACTTCCAACACATAAATCGCAGTCGGCTGGACCGTCGGGTTGCTTTCCAGAAATTTAATCAGCCGGTCCTGAGCATACGCATGGCTGGAGAATTCGCCGTTGATTGCATCCAGCAGGAGCACGTTCAGGCTGGTGGCTTTGAATCGCGGCACATTGGTCACAACGTTGGGCGGTAACGCGGCCGTCGCAATGGGAACCACGCCGGGTTGTTGCCAGCTGAAATCGCTGATTTTCTGCGGCCGGCCATCTTCCGACACTATGAAGTCTTCCGCCTTCAGGCCCAGCACCGGCTGGCCTTTTCTGTCCGTGGCCACCACATCCACTACCACCAGACGGGTGGCGCTCTTCACCACGCCGCGCGTTCCATCTGCGGGGGGCTGGTCCTGTTGTGAAGTTGCGCTGACGGACAGAAGTAGCAAAAAAGAAATGCAAAATGCCAGGCGAAACGGAGAGCGATTTACGGCCATGAATAGCCCCTTCCTCGCGGAGGAGGCCATCATACCAAGCCTTGTGTGCGCCGGATACGGCTCAATCTGTCTTCTTAGCGGGGAGGTCGAATCCAGCCTGGTGGAGCACAAAGCTGGTCACCTTGCCGTCAGGTCCTTTTACAAACGTCAGTTGCGCGTCCACGACTTTGAGGAAGAACTCGGTTTCGCTTTCGGGAAAGAGCTGAAGTTGCGGCTGGCCGGTGACCTGGATGAACAGGGCATCGCCCTGGCGCTTTACCTCGGCAATAGCGCCCGGCTGTAACTCGTAGTGCCCTATGTAAGCGTCAAATGTTTTGGGATCGACCTTCGCCTCATGGTGCTCCCTGGGGACACTCGGCTTGGCCAGCGGGTAACTCGAATCCAGCAGGTGCGGGCCGATGTCGTCAATGTCATTGATCGAATTGGAGAGCACCACCACCCCGGTGCGCGTCTTGAGATCAAAGCCCATGAATGAGTGATATCCGCCGGTGCCCCCGTTGTGCCAGATGATCTGGTCACCCTCCTTGATAAGAATGTGCCAGGCCAGCGCGATTTCCAGGTTGGGGACACCGGTGGGCTTGCGCACGTCGAGCATGGATTTCATCGCCGACGCCAGCGGGGTCTGCGTCAGTCCGATATTGGCCGCCAGGAACTTCAGCATATCGTTGGCGGTGGAGCGCAACGCGCCCGCGCCCGCCAGTGTCGGGAGGTCCCAGTTGGGCACGGGAGAGAGCGCGGCGTTGTGGCCGTGCGCCAGGTGGCTGCGCATCTCCGGCGTGAGCGTGATGGCCGTGCTGGTCATCTTGAGCGGCCCCAGAATCCGGGTCTGCACCAGTTTCTCGTAATCCATGCCGGCGCGCAGGGCCAGCACGTGTCCCAGCAGACCCACTCCCAGGTTGGAGTACTCATACTTGCTGCCGATGTCGCGCGGCAGCTCGTAGCCGGAGAGAAACGCGTACATCTGCTCTACCGTGTAGTCGGCGAAAAGATTGAGCCGGTCCTTGGGCTTCAAGTTGCTCGGCATGCTCGGCAGCCCGGAGGTATGCGTGGCCAAGTCGAGCAGCGTGATCTTGCGCCCGTTGCGCTCCGGCATTTTCACGGACGCAGGGAGATATTTGGAAACGGGATCGTCCAGCTTCACTTCGCCGCGCTGCACCATGTCGGCCAGCAGCAGGGACGTGAATACCTTGGTCATGGACCCGATCTCATAGACCGTATCACCGTCAAGCACCGCGGACGAATCGTCGGCCAGCTTGCCGTAGCTGTAAATCTTGCTGCCCTGTGGACCGATGGTCCCAACCACTATGCCCACCGATTTTTTGTATAGATCTACGCGCTCCGTCAGGATCTTGCGTACGTCTTCTGCTTGGGAAGCAGCGGCCGCAGGCGCCGGCTTGGGCGAGGTCGACTGGGCGAACATCAGCGGACCAAGGAAGAAAAGCGCAATCAGTAAAAGGCGTTTCATCGGTCTCCAATCGGAACGACCATCCATTCTATAACCCGGCGGGCGGGTCGGCCTGGCTCTGGTGGCAATTCGTGGTAAATCAGTTTTCCTTTGGTCCTTTGCGACCTTTGCGGTTAGCTTGGTCCTGCTCTAATTGCCAATTGCTATTTGCTAATTGCTTTCCATTACAATCATTTTCCATGCGCGATCCGGTCGAGCTCGAAATCTTCAAAAGCCTGTTTCACTCGATAGCCGAAGAAATGGGCGCGGCCCTGCGCCGCACTGCGTTTTCTCCCAATATCAAAGAGCGGCGGGACTACTCCTGTGCTGTATTTGACGCCCAAGGGGAAGTCGTGGCCATGGGCGACCACATGCCGGTGCATCTGGGGTCCATGCCCATGTCGGTGCGTGCGGCCATTGATACGTTGCAGTTAGGCCCGGGCGACGTGGCCATTTTGAATGACCCGTTCTGCGGCGGCACGCATCTGCCGGACATCACACTGGTCGCCCCCGTTTTCCTCGAGAACAAACTAAAAGGTAGAAAAGCCCAGCGGCTTGCGTTTTACGTGGCATCACGCGCCCATCATGCCGACGTGGGCGGGACCTACGCCGGATCCATGGGAATCTGCACAGAAATTTATCAGGAGGGCGTGCGCATTCCTCCGGTCAAGCTGATTGAGGCTGGGCAAATCAAACAAGATATTCTGCGGCTGCTGTTGAGCAACGTCCGCACGCCGGAAGAGCGTGAAGGCGACTTGAACGCGCAGATTGCCGCATGCCATACGGGCGCGGTCCGCTTGCGGGAGATTGTGGAGCGCTACGGCTTGCCCCGCGTGCAGCGCGCGATGGACGAATTGCAGGACTACTCGGAAAAACTCATGCGGGCTTTTCTGGGCAAAGTCCCTGCAGGGCACTATGCGGCGGAAGATTTTCTTGACGATGACGGCGCCGGCTCAGGTCCGGTGCGAATTGCTGTGACGCTGACATTTCGCGCAGCGCCTGCCGGCAAGCCGATGGTCACGGTTGATTTCACCGGAAGCTCGCCGCAGGTAGCCGGCAGTATCAACGCGGTCGAGGCCATCGCGTTCTCGGCGTGCTTTTACGTCTTCCGCTGTCTGCTGCAGGAAGACGTTCCTGCGGCTGCGGGATTGATGCGCCCTATCCGCATGATTGCACCTGCCGGGACCGTGGTGAACGCCCGGCCGCCGGCGGCTGTGGCTGGCGGCAATGTTGAAACTTCGCAACGCATGGTCGACACATTGTTGCGCGCGTTATCTAAGGCGCTGCCGGATCGCGTGCCGGCGGGATCGTCCGGCACCATGAACAATCTGACGATTGGCGGCATTGACGAACGCACCGGCGCGCCATTTGCCTACTACGAAACCATTGCTGGAGGAATGGGCGCACGACCGGACCGGGATGGCGTAAGCGGCGTCCATACTCACATGACTAATTCCCTGAACACGCCGGCGGAAGCGCTGGAGTATGCGTATCCGTTGCGCGTGACCGCGTACTCGATGCGAAAAGGCAGCGGCGGGACGGGAAAATTCCAGGGTGGCGACGGCATTGTTCGCGAAGTAGAGCTACTAGCCGACGCCGAGGTGACTCTGCTGGCGGACCGCCGCTCACAGGGGCCCTACGGTCTCTATGGCGGTAACGCCGGCGCTGCAGGACGCACGGAGGTTGTTCGCCATAACGGCCAGCGTGAAACGCTGCCCGGCAAAACCAGTGTGCGCCTGAAGAAAGGCGAGCGCATCCGGATTGAATCACCCGGCGGCGGCGGCTGGGGGCGGGCTCAACCGTAAGGAAGCAGGAGAAAATGCGCCCTTGCCTAGCAGTTGTTATCTTGCTATTCTTTCGCTCTTGGAGGCGTGAGAGGATGGCATTTTGCGCGCAATGCGGCGTGCAGAACGACCCGCTGTCTAGATTCTGTCAGGCTTGTGGCACGGCTCTGCCAGCAACAAATGTAGGAATGTCTCCAAGTGCTGTTCCACCTCCTCCTGCGGTGGTCAAGAAGCAAGGTGACAACACATTAAAGATCGTTGGCATCGTTGTCACCGTCTTAGTTGGCCTCTGCGTCCTCTTTGCGATTTTCCTCGGTGCGATGATCGAGTTCGCAAAGAATGACGGGAAGGGGACCCCCAAAACACTTGCGAACAGTGACAGCAAAACCGCAATCGCACCCGCCCTGACTAGCGCCGAAGATCGGGCAAGAGAAGGCCGCCTAATGTGTGCCGAAGTCCAGCAACAGTTGACGGCCTTTTTGAAAAACTCCGTCAAGGGCATTGAGTGCCAGCTGACGGGGGAGACCAACGGTATGATTGGACTTGTCGTGGGCTATCCGGCTCCAGCCCTAGCAAAGGATGGCATGCTCAGAAGAAATACGCTCCTGGTTACGTTCTCTCTTGTAGGGAGTGCAATGTCCAAGCATTCCAATGCGCCGGTCAGCGATGTCTTTGTGATTGACAGCTCACGGACATCCTTCAAGGTGTCAGGTACGTTCGCCAGACAGCTTTATAAAAAGATGGTGAATGGCCAGTTATCGGAGAAGGACGGCAGGGAAGAAGTCGCAAAGTTTGCCCAGAGAGTGAAGATTCCCCAAAACAGCCACTAAGGAATCCTCATGGCGACGATTTCTTCTTCTGCTGTTGCTTATTCTTTTTGTCCATCATTTGCTTGAACAAATCACCCAACGGGAGGTTGGTGGTTTGGGCGCCGTTCTTGAGATACGACGAGGTTCCGCCATCGAACCACAAGCGAGATCGTTTGACGCCACAGCAGCGGCCTTGTTAAACTACTGTGTTTAAGCCACTTATCCCGCCTGAAGAAGGTCCCACAACGTGCACAGTTATACCCGTCACAAATTGAAGCAAGATAAATTCGCCGAAACCGCCCAGGATGCCGTTCATTGGGCCAGCGGTCATCGCAAGACTGTGATCTGGGTGACCAGCGCTGTGCTGATCGTCGCCGGGGTGACCATTGGCTTGCTGGTCTGGCACAACCGTCAGAGTGACCAGGCAAACTTTGCTCTCAGCAAAGCCATGCGGACTTTCGCCACGCCGTTGCGCGAGGAAGGTGCTCCGGTGCCGACGGAAGGCGTACCAACCTATACCACCATGGCCGAGCGCGGTAAAGAATCGGCAAAACTCTTCAAAGATGTGGCCGACAAGTATCCCTACACCAAAGCCGGAAAAATCGCGCTCTACATGGCGGGCGCAGCGACATTGCAGGCAGGCGACGACGCATCTGGCGAGCAGCAGTTAAAAAGTCTCGCTGATTCCCGCGACCAGGACATCGCTTCTCTGTCCAAGCTGGCGCTGGCGAACCACTACCGGGCCATCGGCCGTCAGCCGGATGCCGCCAAGCTCTACAAAGAGCTCGCCGACCGTCCGTCCAACACCGTCTCTAAAGCTGAAGCCCAGCTTGAGCTGGCGGACATGTACATGACCACCAGTCCCCTCGACGCGGCCAATCTCTACCAGCAAATCCAAAAAGAGAACCCACCGCCTTCTCCGGCTGGGAGCATTGCTGCTGCCAAACTTAAGGCCGGGAAATAAGCGGCCCTGAAGCGACGATCCTGGAACGACTGGGATTGGGAGCGGGCTGTCCGCTTTCTTGACACTGTCTCCCGACCGCCTTATTCTTAAGTACAGCTTCCCGCGTTTCCCCGCTAGGTGCTTCGCGTCGGATATACAGTCCCGGAGCAGTCCTATGTTCATAACAGTCAAGGAACTTGAGCTTCGGAAGGTATTATTTGACGAAGCCTTCCCGCCCAGGGCGATTGATCTTGGGCAGGAGGTCGAGCAAACGGCCCCTCTGCTGGCTGCGGGACGGGTTGAAATGGTCCGGGAAGACCGGGGCGGAAAAGACATTGTGGACGACATCCGCCTGGTGGGCAAGTTTTCCACCAAGCTGGTGCTGCCCTGTTCCCGCTGTCTGGAACCGGTGGCCCACGCGGTGGCCGAGTCGTTTGATTTGATCTATCGCCCGTTAGGGGCTGACGCGTCCGGCAAGGACACCTCCATCGGTCTGGCGGAGATGGAAATTGGATATTATGAAGGCGACGGTATCCTGCTGGAAGATGTACTGAAAGAGCAGGTACTGCTGGCATTGCCAGTGAAGCTGCTTTGCCGTGCGGACTGCCAGGGCTTGTGTCCACACTGCGGGAGCAATCGGAATACGGAGAGTTGCAATTGTGCCAGCAACGCCTCCGATCCGCGCTGGACGGCGCTGGGTGACATTCGCAAGAAATTGGAACGCTGAACGAATTTATTTACGAAAGGTTTAATTCAATGCCCAATCCAAAACGGCGGCACTCGCAGGCACGCACTTCGAAGCGCCGCGCCCATGACTTTCTCACGGCAGTTGTAACTTCGGAGTGTCCGAACTGCCATGAACGCAAAATGCCGCATCGCGTGTGTCCCAAGTGTGGTTTTTACAAGGGCCGCGAAATCGTAGAAGTAAAAGAAACCAAGTAAACCATCTCTGTGCAAACCGTCATAGCTCTCGACGCGATGGGGTCTGACCGCGCTCCCAAGCCTGAAATTGAAGGGGCGCTGGCAGCGGCGCGCCACTACGGCGTCAAGGTCCTGCTCGTCGGGCCGGAAGCGCAACTGAAGCGCGAACTCAAGAACCACCCTTCCGCGAGTTATCTGCCGATTGAAATAGTCAACGCCAGCCAGGTCATCACCATGGATGAGAAAGCCGCGCAGGCGGTGCGCAGCAAGCGCGACTCCAGCATGCGCGTGGGCCTGCGTCTGGTGCGAGACAAGAAAGCCATCGGCTTTGTGACCGCCGGCCATACTGGCGCGGCCATGGCGACGGCGAAGATGGTGATGGGAGCGCTGCCCGGCGTTGATCGCCCGGCGCTGGCCATGGTGTTCCCCACGTCTGCCGCGAAGCCCTGCATTCTGATTGACGTCGGCGCTAACGTTGATTCCAAGCCGCAGAACCTGGCCCAGTTCGCCATCATGGGTGAAATGTACAGCCGCTCGATTTTTGGCACGGAAAAACCCACCGTTGGCCTGCTGTCCATTGGCGAAGAAGAAACCAAAGGCAACGAGCTGACTCGCCAGGCGTACGCGCTGCTGAAAGACCTGCCGCTGAATTTCATCGGCAATGTGGAAGGCCGCGATCTCTACAACGGACATGTTGACGTCATCGTGTGCGACGGCTTCGTCGGCAACGTTGCGTTGAAGATTTCCGAGGGCTTGGTGGAAGCCGTCCGCTATCTGCTCAAAGAATCACTCAAGTCAACCATTACTTCGCAAGTAGGCGCTCTGCTCTCGCGCCGGGCGTTTGTGGATTTTGGCAAGCGTCTTGACTACTCCGAATACGGTGGCGCGCCGCTGCTGGGCCTGAAGGGCGTGGCCATCGTCGGCCATGGCGCCTCGAACAATAACGCCATCAAGAATGCCATCCGCGTGGCCAAGCAGTTTGCTGAGTCCGGCATCAACCAGCGCATTGAACAGGAATTTACATCCAACCGGGCCGAGGCCGCGGTCGTCGCCGCTGCTGCCGCCGGCGAAAGCTGGAAAGAAGATTAGATGACCTCCCCGGCAATCGCTTTCCTCTTCCCTGGACAAGGATCACAAGCAGCCGGAATGGGCAAAGAACTTGCCAGCCTGTATCCCATCGCGCGCCAAACTTTTCAGGAAGCTGATGACGCTCTGGGCTTCTCTCTCTCCCAACTGTGCTTTGAAGGCCCGGAAGACCAGCTCAAGATGACGGAGAACACCCAGCCGGCGGTGCTCACTATGAGCATCGCGGTAGTTCGCGTGCTCAAAGAAAAAGGAATTACGCCGCAGTACGTTGCCGGACACAGCCTGGGCGAGTATTCAGCCCACGTCGCGGCCGGAACATTTTCTTTTGCCGACGCCGTGCGCGCCGTCCGCAAACGCGGCCAGTACATGCAGGAAGCTGTCCCTGCAGGCCAGGGCGCGATGGCCGCAGTGCTCGGCATGTCGATTGATGCGTTGCAGGATGTTTGCAATGAAGCTGCTCAGGGAGAAGTGGTTTCTCCGGCCAACATCAACTCTCCCGATCAGATCGTGATCTCAGGACATGCGAAAGCGGTGGAGCGCGCCGCGGAGTTGGCAAAACAACGCGGAGCCAAGCGCGCCATCATGCTGTCTGTGAGCGCACCTTTTCATTGCGCTCTGATGCAGCCGGCGCAGGACCGTCTGGCAGCTGACCTGAGCGCGCTGCAGCTCAGCAATCCCGGAGTTCCCGTCATCAGCAACATTGACGCGGAGCCAAAGACCACCGCCGACGCTTCCCGCGCGGCGTTGATCCAGCAGGTAACCGGCGCTGTCCAGTGGTCAGATTCCATACAGAAACTTATCCAGCTCGGTGTGACAACTTTCATTGAAACCGGTCCGGGGAAAGTCCTGACTGGGCTCATGCGTCAGATTGACCGTTCGCAAGCGGCGATGAACGTGGAAGATGAGGCATCGCTGCACAAGCTTCTTCTGCAACCTCGAGCGTAGCGAGAGGTCCCTATCGCACCGATGATCGCCGAGTGCGGCAACAACGCCTTAGGATAAAAATAGCGTTTTCTTGCGGCTGCTTCTCAAGGAATCAGCGAGAAGGGATACGCTCTCTGAAGGGTAGGGGCCTCTCGCTACGCTCGAGGTGTCAGAAAAACCTATCCATGACAGACCACGTCCCGCGGCGAAAGCGTAATGGTCTTTGATTTCTTTTCCACCCACAGCGACTGCGATTGCGCGCGATGATTCACGGTAACCACCACAATAATTCCGCTGGGTGAACCTGAATCCTTGGTGGGAAGCTCCAGAGAGCAGTCCACGTGGTGGTCGGTGATGGGGCCGTAGTCTCCGCTGGGTCCCCAATCGAGAACAAACCGGTCCAACGTATAACCCTTGTACTTGTCCGGATGCTGTTTCCAGTCCGGATCGCCGTTGTAGATCGCGTAGGCTTCTTCGAAGTTCTTCGCTTCAATTGCCTGGAAGAATTTGTTGATCACGTGCTCTTCTGGCCAAAAGCGAAAAATGCGCCATGCGATTAATCCGACCACCAACACAACGACTGCGGCCCCAATCAGTTTCCAGCGACGGCGTGCCGGCGCGGGATCATATTCTTTTGCGTCCATCAATGCCATAAGAGGTCCTTTTTCAGAGCGTTCGTTTGAACAGCAGGGTTGAAAACACGAACATCACGAGGCTGAACACACTAAGATACAACAGGTCTGGCCAGATCGCGGCAAATCCCACTCCCTTGAGCAGCACCGCTTTGAACCCGTGCACCGAGTATGAAAATGGATCAATCCAGGCAATCCACTGCAGCCACTTGGGAAAAGCCAGCGTTGGATAAATGGCGCCGCTCGGGAAATAAAGCAGCGTGTTCAGAATTCCGAAAATGGCGCGCGGGATCAGCGGATCATTCACGCGCACCATCATGAAAAACATCATCGCGATAAATGCGAATGACGTCATCACAATCAGTAATAGCAGCCACAGCATATTGGCGGGACGAAACGCACCACCTACTCCGGCGATCAATGACCCGATCAGCGTCAGCACAATGCCTGCGCCCATGGCTTTGGATGCTCCGGCCAGATTGAGTCCGGCGACCAGCTCCATTTTGGTGATGGGCGTGACCAGATAACCTTCGTGGACGCCGCGGGCCTTATCGTCAATATACACAATGCCGCCGCCGATCATCACGCTCACAAACATGGCCAGCGCGATCGATCCGGGCAGCAGATATTTCATGTACTCGACATAGGGATAAAGCTCCACCACTTCAAGCTCAATCTGCTGCACCACGCGCGGCTGGATGTTGGGCTGATTGAGCGCGTCCACTAGCCGCGTGAGGCTGTCTTCAAAAGCGGAGGTCATGAAGTTATCGGTGTTGTCGAGCACCAGCGCCAACCTCGGTCGTGATTGCTCATAGACGTCGCGAGAAAATTGCAGCGGAATAATCACCCCGGCGTTGATGTTGCCCTTGCGGATGTCGTCCGTCATTTTCCGCTCATCGTTATAGACAATCGGCTGGAACGTGCGGGCGTTGCTCTGGATAGCGCGCAGCGCTTCTTTCACGCGGACAGCCTGCGGACCGTGATCGTTGTCTACAATTCCGACTTTGGCATCTCGAATCTTGCCGCCGAAAGCGTTGCCCAGCACGATCAATTGCACCAGCGGGAAAACCATGGCCGCCATCATGAGCGCGGGCGAGCGGAAAAACTTGCGCAGATCGCGCTCCACGATGGCCATCATGCGTTCGGTCTTAAAGAATGCGGGCACGATTCATTTTCCCCAGGCCACGGGCGATGTATACATCGCAGCTTCGACTGTATGATCGCGGAGCTGGCGTCCCGTGTAGTGAACGAAGACGTCATCCAACGTTGTGCTCTGCACGGTGAGCGATTTAATCACGACTTGAGCATGAATCGCAGCCTCAACCAGGGCCGTTGTGGTTTGTGGACCGTCGTCGGTCAGAACGCGATACATGTCCGAGCCTTGCGGCTTCACGGAATTCACGCCGCTCAGCGAAGCGAGCGTTTGCTGCCAGTCAGGTTTGACGTTTCCGAACTGTGCTTCAATCACTGTGGAACCAGGCACGCTGGCCTTGAGTGCCCGCGGAGAATCCAGCGCCACTAGCTTGCCGTGGTCCACGATAGCAATGCGATCGCAGAGCCGGTCGGCTTCGTCCATGTAGTGCGTAGTGATGAGCACGGTAAGGTTTCGCTTCTGCTTGATTTCGGTGATCATCTCCCAGACAGCCACGCGGGAGACCGGATCAAGACCGGTGGTGGGTTCATCGAGAAAAAATATTCTTGGCCGATGCACCAGGCCGCGCGCGATCTCCAGCCTGCGCCGCATGCCTCCGGAAAGATTCTTGGCTGGAGCATCGCGCCACTGAGTCAGGTCGACGAGTTCGAGCAATTCTTTGATCGAGCTTTGGCGGTCCGCGGCCGGGATTCCGTACAGCTTCGAGTAGATACTCAGGTTCTCCCAGACAGTCAGATCGCCGTCACTGGTCATGGCTTGCGGAATCACTCCCATGCACAAGCGGGCTTTGTTGGGATCTTTGCTCACGTCGTTCCCTTCGATCATCGCGGCGCCGCTCGTGATTTCCAACAGCGTAGTCATCATGCGAATCAGCGTTGATTTGCCCGCGCCATTCGGGCCCAACAGCCCAAAGACTTCGCCTTCCGCCACATCAAAAGAGACACCGTCCACCGCGGTGAAGTTCCCGTAGCGCTTGACGATGTTGATGACCTCGATCGCTTTATGCTCAGCGTTCACTGCTTCCCTACTTTGGATATGGGGACCAACACCTCGGCCGTCATTCCCGGAACCAGCGTTTTCTTGCTGTTGTCCACTTGCACTTTGAGCACAATGGCCTTGATGTCACGTTTGTTACGGTCCACGTCGCGCTGTGTGGCGAAATCAGCTTCCGGTGCTTTGAAAATTACTTTGCCCGGGAGAATGTCTCCGGAAGACAGGCGCACACTGAGCGCATCACCCAATGCAATATGCACAGCATCGGTTTCAGGAATCGCGACGTGTACCCAGGTATCGCCCAGGTTGGTGATCACGACGATTGCCTGTCCGGCGTTGACAACTTCGCCTTCACGGGCCGCACGGACCGTCACAATTCCATTCACCGGAGACACTACCGTGGTGTAGCCCAGTCGTGTCTCGGCGGATTCAAGTTGGGCCTGCGCGTTCAATGCCTGATCGCGGGTGGCGGCGACGGTGCTTTGGGCGGCGTTCGCCAGATGGGTGTGCGCCTGCGCGGTCACTAAGTCTGCCTGCGCGGCGTGGAACTGGTCGGTCATCGCCCGCACTAGGGCTTGCTGGGCTTTAAGCTGTGCGGCGGCCTCGTCCGCCTGCTGCTGCGACGCCACGCCCTGCTTTGCCAGTTCAATCGCACGCTGCGAATCTCCCTGAATGCGGACCAGGTCCGCCTGGGCCTGGGCCATAGTCGCCTGCGCCGCGCGTAATCGCGCCTGGGCGTTGACGACGTTGCTGCTCGTCTCACCCTGGGTCTGCGTTTCGGTGGCCCGAGTCTGCTCCACCTGATTGCGAAGACTGGCCAGCGTGGCCTCGGCCGCGCGGCGGTTCGCGGTGAGTTCGTTAGCGTCGAGCACCGCGATGGTGTCGCCGACCTTCACTGCGTCGCCTTCCTGGACTGCCAGCCGCGCAATTTTTCCCATGATCTGGGGACTGACCACGACCTGGTTGGCATCCACAGTGCCGACCAGGACCAGGTCGGAAGATCTGTTGGTGGTGAAGAAGTAGTAGGTCACCGCGACGACCAGCAGCAGCCCCAGAAACACCGCGAATTTATTTCGTTGACTCACTTGTGTCTGCCTTTTGCCGGCCGTTTGGCCGTGAAGAGCGCGGCGGAAATGAAATCCAGCACGGCTGCGCGTCGCGCCGCGAGACGCTCCGCGGAAAATGGATCGCTCGGGTTCATCAGACGCATGACTGGAACGCTGATGAAGTAGAAAACAATGGTGCCCAGGATGGAAGTGACAGTTTGCCTGGGATCAACTTTGCGAAACGCACCGGTGCGGCCGCCTTCTTCGATGAGTTGCAGCAGTTTGAGATAAAGCCGTTTTGCGTAGCGCTCGAAAATCCGGGTAGCTGCCGGAGAAAGCGCGCGCCCCGCCGAACGCATCAACTCGCGCTGGACCAGCCGGGAGTGGGCCGGAGAACTGGCAACATAATCAAAATGGGTCTGCGCATAGAGCAAGAGCCGTTTTTGCGGCGGAAGATCAGTCCGCTCCAGCACCGGCATGGCCCGGTCCAGCAGCCCGGAAAACACCTGCTCCAGCGCCGCCGCGTAGAGGCCGTCTTTGTCTTTGAAGTAGTAATAAAGCAACGCTTTATTGACGCCTGCGCGGCGGGCAATCTCGTCCGTCCGTGCGCCGGCGGAGCCCTCGTGAGCAAATTCTTCGAGCGCCGCCGTCAGAATGGCGGCGCGGGTTTTCTCTGGTTCGCCGCGCGAACCAGACTTGCCGGATTTGGGCGGTATTGGCATTTAATTAACTAGTTAGTTAGTTTAACAGGAAAGCCAGACGTGGAAAAGAGACGGGCGAAACCTTACCGCTGATGACGCTGATTGCGCTGATTTCTTAAGCGCAGAAACCTACCGCGGATCTACGCGGATGGTAGCGGACACGGCAATCTCAACGTAGAGACGTGGCACTGCCACGTCTCACTCTCGAATGCGGAGAGAATGCTGGTGCTCGCGAGGGTTCAAAACACATTCATCGTGGGCGATAAAAACTCTTCCGGAACACACGGTTAGACGCGGCAGTGCCGCGTCTCTACGTGGAGGGTCATTCCCCGGATTGGGGATCATTCCCGGATTCATCGTCATTACCGGGCTGCGCGCTTTTCTGAGTACGCCAGCATTTCTTCCACGGCCTTGGCCAAGCGGCGCGCGCGCGATTCCGGGTTGCGATAGTAGAAGATTCCCAGCAGATGCGACCTGCGGTGCGCGGGTGACATGAGTTTCCATCCGGCATGGGCCTTTGGGTTCTGGGCCATCGCGATTTGCAGCAGCGGCGGCAGTTCGCGCTCGGCTTCCATGGTTTCGAGCAGCCGCTCGGCCATCTGTTCTGAGCGCCGGACGCGGGTTGCACTCTGCTTGCCGTCGGCGATCCATCTGGCAATCCAGTGACGGGTGGAATCGTTGAACGACAAATAGTATTTCTGCAAACGCTTCGACCCGGCCAGCACGCGCACAAACTCCGCGGGTGGCGCAGTGTCACGCGGCGCGGTGTCCGGCTCCAGACGAAAATGCGCCTTCATCCCTGGCTGTGTTTTGCCGCCGGCTTGCATGCGTTTGTTGACAATCAGAAAGTGGACGCCCGCGCGCGTGGGGAAAATCGCGCTGCGGAAAGCAAAGCCATTGATCTCGCCGTTCACTTTGAGCTGAGCGCGCGTCCCCCAGACTTTGAAAACATCGAGCGGCACGTGGATGATCACCCAATTGAGGCGGTTCCCGGTACGTTCCGGGATGGCGTCGAACTTCTTGACCACTGTTTTAGCGGCGGGCATGGCGACCAGTCTAATGGGAAAACGCCGGCTCCAGCCTGAAAAAATCTGGTTTCATCGCGGTTGTTCCGCACAATTGAAACCACGTAGAGTCGGCGTTGACTCCGCTGGCCCACCGGCGTACTATCCGTTGCGCATCGGGCCCACCGCCCAAACAGTCTTACAAAGGAGAACCACCGAAATGAAAAGAGCTGCTGCACTTGCTCTGACTACCATATTCGTCTTCGCGGCCTTGTCCGCGGTTGCCGCCGCGCAGGCCCCGGCCGCGCCCAAACCTGCGCCGGAGCTGCAGAAGGTCCAATATCTTGCTGGAAACTGGACATCGGTAGCGACCGTCAAACCCAGCCCCTACGGCCCGGGCGGCAAGTTCATCGCCACCGATCATTTCGAATGGATGCCGGGTGGCTTCTATCTGGTCAACCACTCCAAAGGCAGTGGCGGCGGAATGGGCAGCATTACAACCCTGGCCATCATGGGATACGACGCCGACGAGAAGGTCTATACCTACGATGAATACAACAGCAACGGAGAAGTCGACCACTCCAAAGGCACCATCGCCGGCGACACCTGGACCTGGACCAACACCTCAAAAATGAATGGCCAGACCTTGCGCGGCCGGTTCACCATGAAGATCGTTTCGCCCACGGTTTACACCTTTACGTTCGAGATGGCTCCTGCCGGGGCAGACTTTGCTACCGTCCTGGAAGGAAAAGCCACCAAGACAACGGGCGCCGCCAAGAAGAAGTAGGCGAGGATCTTTGAAACACAGAGGCAGCAGGATTTGTAATTGCCAAAATCGGGTAATCGGGTAATTTGAATTCACACGATGATGCAAATTTGGAATTGTTTGCAGTCTTTCCTCTGCTCCCTCTGTTGTTTCGAAGGCGCTCTAAGACAGCTTACATGTGGAACTTGATGAGGATTTGTGTCTCAACCTCAACCGGTTCTCCTGCCAGGAGGTAAGGGCGGTACTTCCATTGCTTGACTGCGTCCATGGAAGCCTCAGCGAATACAGGTGCACCGCTAATCACCCTTAAATTCTGAATGTTTCCGTGTTTGCTGATAGTGGCTCCCAGAATCACGTCGCCCTGGAGGTGATTTGCCCGTGCTGAGAGCGGGTATTCCGGCTGCACCCTGCGGATCAGCATGCCCTCCGCTACACCACTGGACACCCGGATACGCGTTGGCCTGGCGATGTCCAATGGCTGGCCAAATTTGACAAGGACTTGCGTCTCAACTTCAATCGGCTCACCGCTGATGGTGTAAGGGCGGTATTTCCATTGCTTCACGGCTTCCGTTGCAGCCTCAGCGAGGAGCGGATGGCCGCTGATGGTCTTCAGATTGATTACGTCTCCGTCATTACCTACTATGGCCCATAGAACTACATTGCCTGAGATCTGGTTCTTCTGCGCTTCAGCAGGGTACACCGGTTCCACTCGGTGTACGAGAAGGCCATCCATAACTCCACTGGAAACCCGGACACGTTCGGGCATGGGCTTGGGGCCGTCGGGTTGCTGGCTATAGGCCGCGGATACCACCAGCAGAATTGCAGTCAGCAGAACTTGTTTGGTCTTCATGAAAGTAATGCTCGATCAAGCCAGCAGCATTGTCAATCTATTTACGATAGCTTCAACTCCGGTTCCGGCGTCGCTTCCAGAAGCGTGCGCGTGTAGCCATGCTGCGGTCGCAGTGTGATGTCTTCACTCGTCCCGAGCTCCACGATTGCTCCCTGGCGCATTACAGCGATGCGGTCGCTCAAGTAGCGCACCACGGGCATGGAGTGGGAAATAAAGAGATATGTCAGACCGAATTCCCGCTGCAGCTTCTGGAGCAGGTTCACAATTTGCGCTCCCACGCTCACGTCGAGCGCGGACACAGGCTCGTCGCAAACAATGAATTTAGGCTGTAGCGCCAATGCGCGGGCAATGCCGACCCGCTGGCGCTGCCCTCCTGAAAATTCATGAGGATAGCGGCGCAAAGCTGATTCGTCGAGACCTACAGCCCGTAACATCTCTGAGGCCTGCTGATGCAAGCTATCTTTCGTTGTATCACTGCCTTCAGCATGAATAACCAGCGGCTCGGTGATGATCTCTTCAATCCGCATGCGCGGGTTGAGTGAGCCCACTGGGTCCTGAAAAATGATCTGCATGTCGCGGCGCAATCGCCGCAGTTCACCTGGCGGCGCCGCCAGCACGTCGTGGCCGTTGAACACCACGCTGCCCGACGTCGGCTCGATCAGCCGCAGAACCATGCGACCCAGCGTGCTCTTGCCACAGCCTGATTCGCCGACCAACCCCAGGGTCTCCCCGGCGTGGATGTCGAGCGAAACCCCGCTCACCGCGCGGACATTGTGCCGGGCTTTCCCGAAAACACCTTCGTCCGCCGCGTAGACCTTGATGAGATTACGGACTTCCACCAGAGGCATGGACTTAAATATAGTGCAATGACCAATGCCCAAGCCAAACCGGCTGCCCGGCGGCCTGTTTACCATTGAAAAACCTGCAAAAAATCACGCAAGTTGAGGGAAATCGAACGTTCTCAACATGTTAGAATCAAGTGGCTTCGGCGAGAGATTACTGTCTTGATTGAACTAGCACCCTCTATTTTGTCGGCAGATTTCGCGCACTTGGCCGAAGGTGTTCAGGCCGTGGTCGATGGCGGCGCGACCCTGCTGCATGTGGACGTGATGGACGGCCACTTTGTGCCGAACATCACCATTGGCCCGCCGGTGGTCGCGTCTTTACGGAAAGTGACGACCCTGCCGCTGGATGTTCACCTGATGATTGAGAATCCGGACCAGTTTATTCCGGCGTTTGTGGATGCCGGGGCCGACTGGATTTCCGTCCATCAGGAAGCTTGTGTACACCTGCACCGCACGCTGGAACTGATTAGCCATCATGGCGCAAAGGCGGGTGTGGTGGTGAACCCGGCAACCCCGGTGGAAACACTGGAAGAAGTGCTGGACATGGCGGACCATGTGCTCGTGATGTCGGTGAATCCCGGGTTTGGCGGACAGAAATTTATTCCGTTCACGCTGGAAAAAGTCCGCAAGCTGGTGCAGATGCGGGCAGCCCGCAATGCCAGTTTCCGGATTGAGATTGACGGCGGCGTGGGAACCGATACAATCGCCGATGCCGTCCGTGCCGGTGTGGAAGTGCTGGTGGCCGGTAACGCGGTGTTCGGCCAGGGTGATGCGAAAGAGAATACGCGGCGTTTGTTGAAGCTGGCTTCAGAAGCCGCGATGCAGAAGGTCTGAAAATCATTTCGATTTGAGGTAATTCATGTTACGTCGAACTCTTACATCTATTGTGCTGGGCTGTGCGGTGCTGCTGGCAGCCAGCGGGTGCCGTCACGCCAAGGTCAACAATCCCATCGCCGGCGTTGATTCTAAACAGCCGGACAAACAGCTTTTTGACCGGGCCATGACCTCCATGAAGGGCGCCAGGTATGTCGAGGCGCGCACCCTGCTGGAGACCTTGATCAACACCTATCCGGATTCCGAGTTCGTGGCCCGCGCCAAAATGTCCATTGGCGACGCCTGGAACGCGGAGGGCGGCAAAGTCGCCACGCAACAGGCGGAAGCGGAATACCGCGACTTCATCACTTTTTTCCCGACCTTGCCGGAAGCCGCGGAAGCGCAGTTGAAAATCGGCAACATCCATTATCGCCAGATGGAAAAGTTTGACCGCGATTATGCCGACGCCACGCGCGCCGAAGACGAATACAAGCTGATGATCCAGAACTATCCCAACAGCCCGCTGCTGCCGGAGGCCAAGCAAAAGCTGCGCGATGTGCAGGAAGTGCTGGCGCAACGCCAGTTCGGCATTGCGCGTTTCTATTTTCTGCGCAATAACTACGCCGCCTCCCAGGCCCGGTTGATGGGAGTGGTTGATTCCTACCCGCTCTATAGCGGAATGGATGAAGCCCTGTTTTCGCTGGGCGACGTCTATGAGCGGGAAGCCCGCGCCCTGGCTTTGCAGAACATCCCTGCCGCCACCAAGGAAAAGTTGGTGGCGGAATATGAGAAGCACGCCATCGAATACTATTCCCGCATCATTACCCGCTATCCGGCCATGCGCCGCGCGGACGATGCCCGCCAGAGACTTACGGCGTTGAAGGCCCCTGTGCCTGTGCCCACGGCTGCGGCCTTGGCCCAAAGCAAGGCCGAAGAGGACAGCCGCGAAAGTACCAACCGGTTCAGAGCGGCCTTCGGCAACTTCCAGAAGCGGCCGGACGTGTCCAAATCGGCCAAGACGGGCGAACCCCCACTCACGGACCCTGTAAGCCCAAGCGCAGTTGCCCTCGTTCAGCAATTGCAACGTGAGGTCGCAGGAGTCCCGCCGTCTGACCCGAATGCCAGAACGCCGGCCAACACTGGTGGTTCCGGCACTGGCTCGGACACGGTCGGCATTGGGGCGCCGAGAACGGGCACGGGCACGCCACCGGCGAGTCAAGCTACGCCGGGAAGCAACAATGTGGTGCAGCCGGGAGATGGCTCTGCTCCGCCTCCGGCTCCGGTGCGCAACAATGAACTTGATACGTCCACCGCGCAAACTCCCGCGGACCAGACCGCCGCTCAGTCCGCCACAGACAAGAAAGACTCCAGCAGCGAGAAGAAAAAAAAGAAGGGACTCCGCAAGATTATTCCGTTTTAGTCTGCGCGATCCGCACGAACGGACTAGCACTTCTGGCCGGGGGATGTACCTCATCCATACCGGGGTGGACTTTCCATTGACTGGAAGCTCCAGTAACATTAGTTACTGGTGAGTCTGCCGTTCTGACAAAGGTGTTTGATGTGCCGCTGAAAATCCTATTTGCTGACGACAGTGCGACGGCCCAGACCATGGGCATCAAAATCCTGACGGAAGCTGGTTATGAAGTCGTGGCCGTCAGCAATGGCTCCGCCGCGCTCAAAAAAATCGCGGAGCAAACACCCGACATCGCCATCCTTGACGTCTGGATGCCCGGCTATAACGGCCTGGAAGTCTGCGAAAAAATGCGCAGCTCCGTCGCCACCCTCAACACTCCGGTGCTGCTGACCGTGGGCAAAATGGAAGCCTACCGCAATGAAGACACCAACCGGGTCAAGGCCGACGGCATTATTGTGAAGCCGTTCGAGGCCAGTGACCTGCTGGCCATTGTGAAGAGGCTGGAAGAACAGATCTTTCAAACTTCACCTCAGCAATCCTCACCACCCCAGGTGGAGCACACTCTCTATCTGGAACGGCCCACACTACTGACCGACCAGCACCCGCGCGAGGATTTCTCCGTGGATGCCGGGCGGACCAGCACGCCGCAGGACACAGCGTCCAAGGCACCGGAGAAACCACACTCCGCGGTGGAAATTCCAGACCATATGGCCGCCGCACCAGTATTCAACGACACCACGGCACACGATTTTTCTGCGCAGCATGTAGTCGTTGCCGGACCGGAAACGGCCATCGCGGAGCAGCCCGCACCGGAGCCCGTCGCAGCTTTGTCCGAGCCCATACCGCTTACCGCCTGGAAGTGGGAGCCTGATTTCCAGACAGAGGTCGACGCAGCAGGACATGGTTCTACAGCAGAAGCTTCTCACCGAGAGGCTTCTCCCCGTGAGACCCAAATCATGCCGGCCTATCAGGAACCTGCGGCCAGCAACCAGCCGGGCGTGATGATGGATTCCGCACCCGAGGAAGCTGCGGTGCCGCCTCCTCCGGTGAGTGTGACACCCGCGCTGGAACTGACCTCCCATCATGTGAGCGAGAGCGCCGCATCGGCGGCGCCGGTTGAATTTCTGCAAGAGCACGCGGCTATCCACGACGGTGTTGATCCAGCCCTGGTCACGGACCGGACCCGAATGACCGAGTTTGCCACCAGGTTCGGAGTGGACAATGCCGAAGTAGTGCCGGTCGGCGTGTACGCAGAACAAAGCTGGCCGGAAGCGCCGACGGCAGAAGTTGAGCCACCCCACGCCGCGGACGCACCGGCGGCTGAATCGGAGATGGCCGACGTATCCGCTGAGGATTTTGAGGCGCGTGTCGCGGCGGCCATGACCGCCTACGACCAAACAGAAGCTCAACCGCAATCCCAACCCGAAGCTCCTCCCCTGCCCAGCGCAGTGGAGGCCCAACAGCCGGAAACTCATCCGCTGGACCATGGGTTTTCTCATCAGCAGGATGCACTCGTCAATCCAGCGCCTGAGGTTCTGGCTCCTGCTGCGCCGGTGGAGGTTGTTCTTCCTGAGCCACCCGTGTCTGAGCCACCCGTTCCTGAGCCACCGGTCGCTGAGACCGCAGTTCCTGAGTCCTCATTGCCTGAGCCTCCGGCGGCTAACAACGCAGTAGCTGCGTCCGAGCTGCAAACTTTTGGAGATGCTGTCTCCACATATTCGGCTCCTGACGCGCCAGTCGCTGTCCCGGTGGCGGCTGCTGCGATGGTGGGCGATCCTGAAGCGATCGCGCAAGCAGTGGCCCGCGTCATGGAGCGGCTGAAGCCGATGTTGATCGAAGAGATTATGCGCGAGCTGAATTCCATCAAGTAACAGCCGCTTTACTTCTCAAAGAACCTGTTCATTTCCGCGTAGGGTACGGCATTCTCAACCATTCCCCGGTAGGTTCCCGAAGTCCGCACCTCTTCTGCCATGCGGCGTAGCGCACCCATGGCCGCCCGCATGGATCCCGAACCTGTGCTCACGCGCTTCACACCCAGACTGGCCAACTCCGGTATGGACGGCGCACCGGCCACGGCAAGCACGTTCACCGGCGCCCGCAACTCTGTCACCACGGCGCCGATATGCTTTGCGTCCTTGAGTCCCGGCACAAACACACAGTCTGCTCCAGCTTGCAGATAGGCCCGGCCGCGCTCCACTGTGCTGGCGAGTGCGGCTTCCGGAGAAACGCCCGCCTGCCAGTAAGCGTCCGTCCGCGCATTGATGACCAGGTGGATTTTCAGTTTCTCGGCGAGACTGCGCACTTTCTGGATTCGTTCGATCTGGTCCGCCAGCAGATACAACCCGCCCTGGCGCTGTCCCGGCAGGACATCTTCCAGATTAATGCCGACCGCGCCCGCTTCGATCACGTGCTCAATGTTCCATTCCAGTTCCTGCAGGGTGGTAGCGAATCCCGACTCGATATCCGCCGTAACAGGAACATCTACCGCCAGGGCAATTCTTCGGATGGCAACGGTCATCTCCGCCCAGGGGATATGCTGGCCGTCGGCATAACCCAAAGCGTTGGCTACGGCCGCACTGCTGGTGGCAATCGCGGAAAATCCACACTGCGCCACAATACACGCGCTGGCTGCGTCCCAAACGTTGACCAATACCAGCGGATCCTTAGCGTGATGCAATTCGAGAAGATGGGCGGCCTTTTGCGTTTGCGTCATGGTAATTCCTCGTTCGGGGAGCGATTTCTGCTGTCAAGCATCATAAAAGGCCGCGAACCAGCCTGCACGGCACTGGAGGGTATCCTCCTTGCATACACGAGGCCTTGCTTACTGTTATTCTGCATATCTATACTTTTTCGGCCCGTCTTTAATGATTCCGGCATGATTCTTTGGAGCTCAAATGAAAACCATTTCTTTGGAACAGGAACTGAATCCTTGGGAAGCCCAGGCAGCTCGCTTTGATTTTGCGGCGGAGAAACTGAATTTGGATGTGGGTATCGGCAAGATCCTGCGGCAGCCTACGCGCGAAATTATTATTCATATTCCCGTGGCCATGGACGACGGCCACATTGAAGTCTTTACCGGTTTTCGCGTGCAACACTCCATTGCTCGCGGGCCGGCCAAAGGCGGCGTGCGTTACGCTCCGGATGTAAGCCTCGACGAAGTCCGCGCCCTGGCCAGTTGGATGACCTGGAAGTGCGCGGTGGTCAACATTCCTTTTGGGGGCGCAAAAGGCGGCGTGATTTGCGATCCGAGCAAACTATCTCACGGCGAGCTGGAGCGCATTACACGCCGTTATACCGCTGAACTCATCGAGTGGTTCGGCCCCGAGCGCGACGTGCCCGCGCCCGACCTCGGCACCAACGAACAGACGATGGCCTGGATGATGGACACCTATTCCGTCCACATGGGTTACAGCACGCCGAGCATTGTCACCGGGAAACCGGTGGGCATCGGCGGCTCGGCCGGCCGGCGCGAGGCGACCGGCCGCGGCGTCAGTTACCTCGTCAACCGGGCGATGGACTCGATTGGACTCGACGCCAACAAAGCAACAGCCGTCGTTCAAGGATTCGGCAACGTCGGTTCAATCGCGGCGTTTTCGATGGCCAAGCATGGTGTGAAAATCATCGCGGTGAGCGACGCGATGGGCGGAATTTTTAACGCGCGTGGTTTGGATCTTTGGAAACTGGAACAGTTTGCCAATCAAAACCGCACGGTCGCCGGTTTTCCCGAAGGCGAAGCGATCACCAACGACCAATTGCTCGCCACACCGTGCGACATCCTTGTGCCGGCGGCGTTGGAACGCCAGATCACCGAGGCCAACGCGGCAAACATCCAGTGCCGCATCCTGGCCGAAGCGGCCAACGGCCCGACGACGCCAAAGGCCGATGAAATTCTTGACCGACGTCCGGACATTTTTGTGATCCCGGATATTCTCTGCAATGCCGGCGGTGTGATTGTTTCCTATTTTGAATGGGTGCAGGATTTGCAAAGTTTCTTTTGGGGCGAAACCGAGGTGGTGGACAAACTGTTTCGCATTTTGGAAGGCGCGTTCACGCAAACGCTGAACCTCAGCCGCAAACAAAAAATCTCGATGCGCCTGGCCGCGCTCAGTCTGGGCGTGAGCCGGGTGAGAGAGGCAAAGCAAATTCGCGGATTGTTTCCATAAACGCGGTGGCTATGAAACTACGAGCCACACCGTTTCTTCCCTTTACGCATGAGCACTCGCTTTACGAATACGCCACAAATAAGAAAGGAATGGCCAAGCTGATGAGGCTAAAATTGGGAATGCTCTTGCTGCTGGCCATTTCTGTCCCAGTTCTTATTCCCGCAGAGTGTGCGGAAACAAATTCCGCAAAAGTGTTACGAATTGTCGTGCCTGAGAATCGCGTCCCAGGTCGTATAATGATGGTGGTTAATAAAACGAACGTTGTTGGGGAAGGTGCCATTCGCGATTTCATCAGGGATAAGCGAACCGCGGTATCCGGAAGCGATGTCATCATTATTCAACCACCGACTGGATCGGTCTCGAAGAAGGGCATATATTTTTTCGAAGGCGACCAGCATTTTGAAGAACTCATCTGGCGCTGCAACAAAGCCCACGGTCAGATTTGCTATTATGAGCCCCGGCGATCAGGCGTTGATATTCGGCAATTAATGGTTGTTCATTGGAAATCTCCATTCGACAACCCACGCAATAACGCAACCACCACGTATTACGTTGAAGGAGAGTTTCAAGGCGTCGGCGAAACTGGACTCGATAGTGCAATTTTACTTGTTAAATCCAAGCATCCCAAAGCAGTTGCCTTTGTCAGAAGCAATTACGACCAAACAGGGGGTCTGACCATTGGTGAACTGCCTTTTAGTTATGACAAGGAGCAAGAAATCGAGGAAACTATGAAAAAGGCTGCTGTTCCGGTTGTTGAACTATCTCATCACGATTTTGATATTTTTCCCGGTTACTTTAAATCCGGCGTTAAGAAGAAGTGACCGAAAGAGCCAAAGTTAACACTGGCTATTTCTTTGCCTTCCTCGGGTAATCGAACGACGAATCATTTTGCGCGCCATCGAATTTCTTCTGCGAATCGCTTTTACTCCAACCCACGCTCGGTCAATTCATCCTCATCCAAACCGAGATAGTGTCCGAGTTCGTGCAGGAAAGTGGTGTGGACTTCGTCGCGGAAAATCTTCTCGTCGCTTTCGGCCAGTTCCCAAATGTTGTCGAGGAACAAAATGATTTGCGGCGGCAGCGGGATGTGCTCCTCATCGGCGAACTCCAGCCCGACGAACAAGCCCAGCGTGTCCAGCTCAATGCCGTCAGCTTGCAGTGCCCGGTTCGGTCGGCGTTCGCATGTCACCGGCAGTTTTCGCGCTTTCTCACGGAGCGGTAGCGGCAGCGCGGCCAATGTCGCCTTCACTTCGGTGAGCGCGAGGGATTGCAATTTGTCCCAGTCAAAGCGCATGGGAAAGCGGCTGCGCCAGGACTACGGCCTGGTATTCTTCCGGGACCTCCGAAAGACTTTCAAGGTTTGCGGTTGGTCTTCAAAAAACTGGGCGAGGTCGGCCAGGATTTCGACCGTGGCCGGACTTAGATGATGCTCGATGCCCTCGATGTCGCGCTTCTGCGTTTCCGCATCGAGGCCGAAAACGGAAAAAAATCGGGAGAGTGTTTCGTGACGGTTCCGAATTTTGCGGGCGACTTCGCGGCCCTTGTTGGTCAGCATCAGGCCGCGATACTTTTCGTAGTTCAGATAGCCGGCCTCGCCCAGTTTTTGCACCATGCTGGTGACGGAAGCCTGTTTCACCTTCAACGAAGAGGCGATGTCCACGACGCGGGCGTACCCCTTCTCTTCGATCAACTCATGGATGCGCTCCAGGTAATCCTCCGCACTCTGGCTTGGTGACATCGTCGTCGGCATGGTGAGCGAATTAACCACAAAGCTACGAATGATGGCAAGCGCGCCATCGGCGAAAAACTTTGCGCAGTCTTGCCAGCCGGGGATTTGTCGGAGAAAATAGCCCGAAACGTTATGATTCGTTTGAACAATTTGAAATCGGTTTCGACGCTGGTTGTCGCCCTCGCATTGGTTGCCTGCACAGAGAAGCGGCAGACATTTCAGGTCAAGGGCGTGGTTCAGGAATTGAAGGCGGATGGCAAAACGGCCGTGATCAGGCATGAAGAAATTCCCGGCTACATGAAGGCCATGACGATGCCATTCGAAGTCAAAAATGCCAAGGAGTTGATGGGCTTGAAACCGGGCGACGTGGTTTCGTTTCGCATGGTGGTCACAGACAGGGCGGGCTGGATTGAACAAGTGGCCAAATTGAGCGCATCGCCGTCGACGGAGTTGCCGTCGCGACAAATCATCCGGCGCGTGCGGGAAGTCGAGCCGTTGAACGTCGGCGATTTGCTGCCGGAATATCATTTTACCAATGAACTGGGCCAGGCGATAAGCACCAGCCAGTTCAAAGGTCAGGTACTGGCGTTCACTTTCATTTTTACGAGCTGTCCGTTTCCGGAGTTTTGCCCGCGCATGTCGAGCAATTTTGCCGAGGTGCAGAAAAAGCTGTCATTGATGCCCAACGCGCCGACGAACTGGCATTTGCTGACGATTTCATTTGATCCGGAAACCGATACACCGCCCGTGCTCAAAGGCTACGCGCAGCGATTTCAGTACGATCCACGACACTGGAGTTTTGTCACTGGCGACTTGATCGACATTACCGCCATTACCGAACAATTTGGCCAGCAGTTTTGGCGGGAGAAACCTAATGAACCCCTTAGTCACAATCTTCGTACTGTGGTGGTGGACACGCAAGGCCGCGTGCAAAAAATCATTTCGGAGAACAAGTGGACAAGTGATGAATTGGTGACGGAAATCGTCAAAGCGGCGGCGAAGCCATGATGGTTGTTTAGTTCCAGTGCTTCAGACTCGGCCACACCTGCTGCAAAGGTTGCTTTAATCCCCGGCAAATGAGAATCGTGTAGTGTTCCTCGGCCATCGCATACGGGTGGTGCATCGTCACCGACTCTTCGACGCTGGCGAAATGCTGCCTCGCCGTTTCGCGGTTGCCCTGGAGCACGATCACCACTTCGCCCGTGAAGTCGCGAGGTCCCCAGAAAAAATAGTTTTGGTGGGGACAGATGACCTTGGGCAGGCTCAAGCGCGGGCCGAAGAAATCGATGGCGCCGGCATCCCCGTAGCTGCTCGCGTAGATCGCGGCCTTGGCGCGTTCCCCGGGTGGCAGACCGTTATAGATTTTCGCCACGGTCTCAACCAACTCGGGCCAGCCGAACATGTCGCCGAAGTGTTGCGGCAAGGGTCCGATGTGCGCGACCTCCGTCTTCGGCAATTCGATCCCAAGCGCGCGTTGATACCGCAGCAACGTCTCCACGGGCAGTATGGGCATGGCCAGCGGGGCGATAACAGCGCCTCCGGCAACGAGAATCGCAGGGTAGGCAACCTTCAACCACGCGAGCCTGCGTCGGGCACAAAGCAGCTTCTCCCCAAGAACGGCACCGGCGGCAAAGAGCATCGGATAGACAGGCAGCAGGTAATAATTCTTTGCCTTCAGGGCAATCATGACGGCGAGCACGACGACATACGTTAAGCCCAACGTGCGAAACCGTTTTCCTTCGGCGTCGAAAAACAAGAACCAAAGTCCGGCGAGCCATACCGGGGCCGTCAGTGGCAGCAGCATGAAAATCTGCTGGGCCATGAACTGCGGCGGCGAGAGCACCACGTTCTTGCCGGTCTTCTGCACGTTGTTCAACAATTCGAGCGTTGCCCACTGATGCTGGTATTGCCAGATCAGGTTTGGCAGAAAAATGGCAAGCGCAAGCGCGCCAGCGATCCAAATCCATTTGTTGGCGAAGCACCGGCGTTCGCGTGTGAGGAGCAGACCCATCACGACACTAAAGCCGAAGAAAAGCATGGAGTGTTTATTCAGGAGGCCAAGGCCGGCCAGCAGACCGAAGCCAATCCAGAACCGAGGCTCATGGCGTTTGATGGCCAGGATGGCGAAGCAAGCGCAGCCCATCCAGAACACTGGCTCAAAGGCATTCATCGAGAGCAGTGTGTCGATGCCGAGATAGGCCGGAGCGATGAGAACACAAAGACAGGCGAGCATGACTGCGAATCGTTTGCCGCCGAACTCGATTGTCATCAGCCCCGTGAGCAGGATTTTCACCGCGCCCGCCATCGCCGGGAAGAATCGGATGGCAAAGAGCGAGTCGCCGAGGATCACGCGACTCAACTTGGCCAACAGCGGAATCAACGGAGCGCAATCCGCGTAGCCCCAGTCCAGGTGTTCGGCGCATGCTAGGTAGTAGAGTTCATCCCGGAAATAGCCATATTGTCCGTTCGTCAGGAAGTGAATCAGCAGATCGGCCAGCGCGAAGTAAATGGCAATGGCGATGGCACTCGTCCAACGACCTTCGATCGAGGGAGCGTGAAATTCGGCAGTGGTCGAGGCTGTCGTCATGCCTGCGTTGTATCCTACAATTACAAGGGAGTGAGCAACAACTGTCCACGTGGTCGAGTTTCTCCCACTGGCTGAGGAGATTCACCGCGTTGATGCCTCGCGGAGGCGAGTTGCCTCCTGGGCCACGTGTCACTTACTGTAACTCCAGCGAGCCACCTTTCCGTCCTTGTCGAAATTGATGATCCGAATCTTTGGCCGATAGCCGAAGTTGAATGGGATGAATGCCTCGCCCATGTTCAGGTTATAAATCCAGGTTTCTCCTTCACTCGACGCCTGGACTCTGTCGGTCTTACCGTACAGCGCTATGATTTGATCCTTGCTCATACCCACTTCGGGGTCCTTCTGCTGCGGTTTTTGTTGCGCGCTGCTATTGTCGCTTCCTCCCTTATCGCTGGCACAGCCGCCCGCAAGGATGAGGCAGGTTAGAAGCATGAAGATTCTAATTTTCATATTTGTATGTGTTTGGGTTGTTGTTGGGTTTGGATTTGTTTCCGTTTAGCACTCTTCTTCATGGGACAAAAGATTTCCGCTCTGTGTGCTTTGACCGGATATAAGCAAAAGCCTTCCCACTTGTCAACGAGAACTCCTGAATTGCTAATGATCGTGATGCGCCTAACCCTGCGGACTACGCGTTCATCACCTCAAGCCAGATTCATTGGGTCGATGTCCACGGTCAGAGAGATGTCCTCCGGCAACACCAACGAATGAATCAGTCCAGCCAAACGCTGACTGAGGCTGGTCATCTGGCGGGTGCGCAACATGATTTGATAGCGATAAAAGGTTTCAGCACGCGCGAGAGGCGCGGGCGCGGGGCCAGCGACGATCAAGTCGCGAAACGAATTGATTCGAGGAGCACGCGCACCCTCGCGTGTTGCTGACGACGCCTTGTCGTCAGCCTTCGCGGATGACGAGGTGTCAACCGTCGCAGCCGAGGCAACCGCGCTCCCTAGAATTTTTCCCAACTCGCGTCTCAAATGGTCAGCGGAGAATTTTACCTTCTCTTCGTTGCGTCCCTTCAACGTCAACAAGGCAATCCGGCTCACCGGTGGGTATTTCAATTGTTCGCGGAATGCGATTTCCTGGTCGTAAAAACCGGTAAAGTCATGTCTGCGCGCATATTGAATCGCCGGATGAAACGGCGTGAACGCCTGCACAAACACCTCGCCCTCCATCTCGCCGCGACCAGCGCGGCCGGCGACCTGCGTAATCAATTGAAACGTCCGCTCACCGGCGCGGAAGTCAGGC